>JABDAV010000063.1 GCA_013289015.1 Bacteroidota bacterium
TATCAACCCGGGTACTGCCAGCAGCTATAATAGTAATCAAACCTTTCTGTTCCCTTCAAACAATGTCCTGTTTTTTGATGCTGATGATAGCACACACGGAACTGAACTTTGGAAAACAGACGGCAGCACTGCAGGTACAGATTTGGTTTCTGATATTAATCCAGGAACCGCTTCTTCCGATTGCTCAGGATTTATCACTTATGGCACGATCGTATTGTTTAGCGCTAATGATGGCACACATGGAACTGAACTCTGGAAAACAGATGGCAGCACTTCAGGAACAGTGTTGGTTTCTGATCTTGCGAATGGTGGGGGAGGTTCCTCACCGGGGGAATTTGTGCCTTTCCAGGGCAAAATATTTTTTGTAGCTAACACTGCCGGAAAATTCAATTTGTTTTCAACAGATGGCACTACAGCAAATACTGTTTTAATAAAATCTTTTGGCTTGGGTTCAGTTCCTATTCTTGCAAACTCAGTTATAATAAACAACAAACTTTATTTTTCAAATATTGCGGCAGCCACCGGTTTTGAGCTTTGGTTTACTGATGGCACTACCAATGGCACTACTATATTTAAAGATATCAATCCTGGTACTGCCAGTTCAGGCGCAATTATTCTACCTGATTTGTCTGCTTTGCTTTCAGGTGGCACCGGAGATATTCATACAAGCCTCTTTAACGGCAAAATATTTTTCATAGCTAATGACGGCACACACGGAACTGAGCTCTGGATTACCGATGGCACAGATGCCGGCACTCAAATGGTGAAAGATATTAATCCGGGTGCAGATTCTTCAATTGGCGGAAACATATCATGGTTCTATACTTCAACAGCTTTATACTTTGCGGCAACAGATGGATCGACCGGCAATGAATTATATAAAACAGATGGTACTACCGCAGGTACTTCAATGGTGGAAGATATTAACCCCGGAAGCGCCAGTTCAAATCCCATGCTCCTGCCCATGTATGTTAACAGCCATATTTTCTTAACTGCAATGGATGGTACTTCAGCCGGAACAAATCTTTATGTACTTAATGATGAAGTAGTGCTTCCTGTTTCACTGCTTGATTTTGCTGCGGCCTTTAATGGTAAAACAGTAGATCTTAAATGGTCAACAGCTGCAGAAACAAACACAAAGAACTTCTCAGTACAGCGTAGCTATGATGCAGTGCACTTTAAAACTATCGGAACGGTAAATGCTGCAGGCAACAGTGTAACTAAAAAAGATTATGGTTACAATGATGCTTCTGCATTGAATGGTTCATCAACAATTTACTATCGTTTGATGATGACCGATAAAGACGGAAAATCTGCTTATTCAAAGATCGCTTCAGTTCAAATAAACGCATCCGGAAACGTGCTTACACTGTATCCGAATCCTGTTAAAGACAAACTGAATTTTGTAACCGCCAATGCAATGAGTGATGTTCAGGTTAAGATAACTGATCAGTCAGGCAAAGTTGTATTGGGTCAAAAAATAACTTTTGTACAGCAGGGCATGCAAAATACAATTGACGTTTCACATCTTGCAAAAGGCGTCTATCATTTGCAACTGATTACAACAACAGGCAAACAAACAAGCCAGTTCATTAAGTTTTAATAAAATTTAGTTCATAAAAAACCCGACTCCTGATCAGGAGTCGGGTTTTTTTTCGTGAAACAAGTTGAAGAAAAAAATTATTTTAGTGCAAAAAAATATGCAGGCGATCATAGTTCCTACTGATTTTTCATCAAACGCTTACAATGCCGCGCAATATGCGATCGCATTAGCGGCAGACTTAAAAGCAACAAGGTTAATTATATACAATGCGTTCCAGCCTTATATTCCGGATGACCCTGAACTTTCTATGGCGCCATTGCAGATGGATATAAACGAATTCAGGGAATTAAGCAGGATTGGGCTCATGAAGATGAAAGAAAAACTTTCGCCTGGAATTCCTTCTTCATTGCAGGTTGAATATGAAAGCGAATATAATATTGCTAAGATGGGAATTATAGACGCTTGTGAAAAATACAATGCAGAACTTATAGTGATGGGTATTTCCGGCGCCGGAACAAAACTGGAAGAATCACTCATTGGCAGTACTGCTGTGGATGTTTCAAGATTAAGTCATAAGCCTGTTATTATTGTTCCGGAAGGTGCTGCATATGCAGGTATAAAAAAAATACTGATGGTTGCTGACTTTAAAAAAGTTGAGCAAACGACGCCTGTGGAAGAGATCAAAAAAATACTCGATGCGACAAAAGCACACCTCGATGTGTTGCATGTTGAAGCAAACGATAATGATTCAGAAAAGGCGCTTGAAAAAGAAAAAAATTTGTTTGATTCTTTTTTTACAAATTATGATGTTGCCTATCATTTTATTAAAGGAGATAATTTTGCCGATGTGGTGAATGCATTTGCAATTGGAACTAAATCAGATCTTATAATTGTTATTCCCAAAAAACATAGTTTGCTGGAGCAGATATTCAAACGCAGCCATTCAAAAGCATTGGCTTTTCACAGCGATCTGCCGGTTCTTAATATTCATGGCTAGCTTTTATTTATTCAGAATTGTAAAACAATATTTTTGCCGAAATTTTCAACATGAAAAATTTTGCTTTTATTTTTTTATTGTTGCCTGTTGTTGTTTCCGCACAGGATATCAACGATTCACTGTTCATTCATTCTATCGCAACGAATATTTTAAGCAGTGATGCATCATATAATAATCTTCATTACCTCACAAAAAATATTGGCGGAAGATTATCCGGTTCATCTCAAATGTATAAAGCAGAACAATGGGGTGCTCAGGCTTTAAAAGATGCCGGAGCAGATAATGTAATGCTGCAGGAATGCATGGTACCGCATTGGGTGCGCGGTGGCAAAGACCAGGCATTCATTACTTATAAAAATACAAACGGGAAAGAACAAAAATATTGGTTGAATGTTTTAGCGCTTGGTAATTCTAACGGAAGCGGAGCAAGTGGTGTTTCTGCTCCTTTGATAAGAGTAAATAATTTTGATGATCTTGAAGCGAAGAAGGATGATCTGAAAGGAAGAATAGTTTTCTATAATGTTCCGTTTGATGATACATTGATCAACACATTTGCGGCTTACTCAAAGAATGTTATTTATAGAGGAATCGGTGCAAGCCGCGCTGCAAAGTATGGAGCTATAGGAATGATGATGCGCAGCATGACCAACTCTCCAGGCAATTATCCACATACAGGTTCTTTGCGCTACACAGATTCGCTTAAAAAAATTCCTGCTGCAGCTATGGGCTTAGATGATGTAAAGAAACTTGATTCATTATTTGATAACAATATTGCTGTAACAGCAAGTTTATTTACTTATGGAAAAATGTTGCCTGATACCATTGCTCATAATATAATTGGTGAATTAAAAGGCACTGAACATCCTGAACAAATAATAACCGTTGGCGGGCATTTGGATAGCTGGGATCCGGCCGAAGGCGCTAATGATGACGGTACAGGAGTTGTGCAGACTATTGAAGTGTTGCGTGTGCTTAAAGCCTTGGGGTATCAACCTAAACACACCATTCAGTTTGTGTTGTTTGCTAATGAAGAGAACGGAACACGCGGTGCAAAAAAATACGCTGAGGAAGCATTGCATAACAATCAGCCGCACATTTTTGCTTTGGAAAGTGATGCCGGTGGTTTTACTCCAAGAGGTTTTAGTTTTGATATGGATTCAGCTTCACAGGAAAAAATAAATTCATGGAAACATTTTTTTACTCCATATTACGGCGATCGGTTTGAAAATGGCGAAGGCGGCGCAGATATTGGTTATTTAAAAGAAGCAACACACACACCGCAGGCAGGACTTAGCCCGGACACCCAGCGCTACTTTTATATTCATCATGCCGCAACAGACGTTTTTGAAAATGTTGATATACGTGAAATGAAATTGGGAGCCATTAATATGGCTGCACTTATTTACCTTGTAGACCAATATGGACTTGCTCAATAAGTCTGCATTTATTAAAATTAATCATGATTGAAACGATTGCCGATACAGGCATACAACACAAACCTGAAGCACTGAGAAACTTCTATAATTCAGGTGCTACGAAAACATATGAATTCCGTAAACAGCAATTGATCAATTTAAAAAGATCAATTCTAGATCACGAAGAAGACTTATATAAGTGCTTAAATATTGATCTCAAAAAAAACAGAGAAGAAGTTTGGGTAACAGAAACAGGTTTTGTAATTGCTGAGATAACCCATACATTAAAAAATCTTAAAGCATGGATGCAGCGCAGGAATGCAGGTACGAATTTATTGAACCTGCCTTCATCAAGTTTTGTGATGCCTGAACCATTGGGCGTTGCGCTTATTATCGGGCCGTGGAATTATCCTTTTCAGCTTTTATTCTCCCCATTGGTCGGCGCCATTGCAGCCGGCAATTGTGCAGTATTAAAATCGAGCGAATTTGCACCTGCAACTTCTGCCGTAATGAAAAAAATTATTGAAGATGTTTTCCCAAAAAATTATATTTTATATGTTGAAGGTGAAGGCGCAGTTGTAATTCCACAGATGATAAAAGGATTTGTCTTCGATCATATTTTTTTTACGGGAAGCACGGCAACAGGAAAGATCATTTATAAAATGGCTGCAGAAAATTTAACGCCGGTAACATTGGAGCTTGGCGGAAAATCTCCCTGCATTATTGAAAGCGATGCGAATTTAAAAGTAGCAGCCAAACGTATTGCGATGACCAAATTTTCAAATGCAGGTCAAATGTGTGTAGCGCCTGATTATATTTTGGTGCATGCATCTGTTAAAGATGAATTCATAAAGACCCTTGGTTCTACTTTAGATAAATTTTTCACCCGGGACGCTATCAATAATGATGAGTATGGTAAGATCATAAACGAAAAACAATTCAACCGTTTGATAAAATACTTAGGTGAAGGGAACATCACTTATGGTGGAAGAACAGATCGTAACAGGCTTTTCATTCAACCAACCATTCTTGATAATATTTCTGTTGAAGACAGTGTAATGAATGATGAAATTTTTGGACCGATATTACCTGTATTAAGTTTTACAACACCTGAAGAAGCAAGAGCGATTATAGAAAGAAATGCCAACCCGCTTGCATTTTACGTTTATACAAGTTCAAAGAAAAAAGAAAACTACTGGCTTGAAAATGTTTCGTTTGGCGGAGGTTGTGTAAACAACTCTAGCTGGCATTTAACCAACTACAATTTGCCTTTTGGTGGAAGAGGTTTCAGCGGAACAGGAAAATATCATGGCAAATATTCTTTTGAAACTTTTAGTCATTACAAAGCAATAATGAAAACACCAACATGGTTCGATCCTGCTTTACGCTATCCTCCGTTAAAAGGCAAGCTGAATATCTTTAAAAAGATCATCCGTTAAGCCTGCTAACCTTCAAACTTTTTGAACAATGAAGTTGCAACATGGCCTCCAAAACCAAAAGTATTATTAATAGCGTATTTAATATTTGCGGTTACTGCTTCGCCCATAACAACTTTCAGGTGTTTTGGAAATGCATCATCAAGATTCCTGGTATTAATGGTGGGAGGAATAATACCATCCTTTAGGCTCATTACGCATATAACGGCTTCTACAGCGCCGGCGCCGCCAAGCAAGTGACCTGTCATCGATTTTGTACCACTTACAAACAGCTTATTATTTTTGCCGAAGATACGGTCAATAGCAACGGCTTCACTAACGTCTCCCTGGGGTGTGGAAGTTGCATGTGCATTAATGTAATCTATATCTTCAGGTTGTAAACCTGCTTCTTTAATCGCCTTTGTCATGCCTAAAAAAGCACCGCGCCCATCGGGTGGCGTACCTGTTAAGTGATAAGCATCGGCAGCCATACCTGTTCCTGCGATCTCTGCAAAAATTATCGCATTTCGGTTTATTGCGTGTTCATATTCTTCCAGTATCAATGCAGCCCCACCTTCACCTACAACAAAGCCATCCCTTTCTTTGTCAAACGGACGCGAGGCAGCCTGCGGATCATCATTTCTTTTTGATAAAGCCTGCGCAGCACTAAAACCGCCCACGCTTGAAGGCGTTATCCCGGCTTCAGAACCACCAGCTATCATCATAATCGATTTGCCGGCACGTATAGTATCAAATGCATTAATGATTGCCTGGTTGGAGGAAGCGCATGCAGATACCGGGCAATAATTCGGCCCGTACAATTGATAGCGGATAGAAATTACGCCTGCGGCTATGTCTTCTATTTTCTTTGGAACAAAGAATGGTGAAAACCTTGGTACGCCATCTCCGCGGTAAAATTCAGAGGCTTGTTCTTCAAAAGTACTGATACCACCATTTCCTGATGCCCATATTACACCCATATCAGCCCGCTCTTCATCTGAAAATACAGAAAAATCTATCTGTCCGCTTGCTACTGCTTCTTCCGTTGCTGCAACTGCGTATTGAGAAAAGAGATCGTATTTGCGAAGATCTTTTTTATCGAAATATTTTTCGCCGCTGAAGTTTTTTACTTCGCAGGCAAATCTTGTTTTAAATTTTGACGGATCAAACTTTGTGATTGGTCCTGCAGCACTTTTACCAGCAACCAGATTTTCCCAGGACTCTTTAATTGAATTACCAAGCGGTGTTACTGCACCAATGCCTGTTATAACTACTCTTCTCATGAAAATTGAAATTTGAATTCATTATGGCTTATCAAGATCGTTGATAATATAATCGGGTTTTCCCTTATTGCCAATTTCAAGCTGGCATATCGTAATTGTTTAAACAATCATGCAAAAAAACAAATATCAAAATAAGTTCAGAAACTGCAAATTTACTTGAGTTAATCGAGTTTAATGCAATAAAAAAACCGCCGGAAAATGTTGGCGGTTTTTTTTATTCTTTTATTAAGGTTATGGATTTGAATCGTTATTGTTGCTTTCATTATTCAACGACAGCGGATATCCGTATGTTCCATCATAACCCGGGTAAACACCTTCAAGCCTTACAGTACCATTTGAATTGCCAAGAATACTATTAAGATCTTCTACTGAATTTACATCCTGCCCGTCAATGCTTGTAATAATAAATCCTTCCTGTATACGCGTATTTTTCAATAACCCGTTGCCGAGTTTCTGAACCTGTACGCCGCCTGTAATATCATTCTTTTTTGCTGTGGCTTTATCTATAGTAGCCAAAGTGCCACCAAGCTGATCAACTACTGTTTCAGATTTTACCACTTCGTAATTGCCGGCTTTATTTTTCAAGGTCAGGCTGGTTGTATTTTCTTTTCCGTTTCTTACATACGTAATAGAAATTTTGTCACCCGGTTTATAACTTGCTACCTGTTCCTGCAATTCTGAACTGCTGTTGATCTCAGTATTATTTATTTTAGTTATGAAATCGCCTTTTTCTATTCCGGCAGCTTTTGCAGCGCCATCTGTTGCAACACCGGTTACATATATACCAGGTCCATCTTTAATACCCATAGCTTTTTTCTGCTCATCAGATGCGCCATCGGGTATGTAATTAATTCCGATATAACCTCTTTGTACAGCGCCGAATTTAATAAGATCGTTTACAGCTTTCTTTACAATATTCACGGGGATTGCGTAAGAATATCCCGCATATGAACCTGTTGGTGAAGCAATGGCTGAATTAATGCCTATTAACTGACCGTCTGTATTTATTAACGCGCCACCACTATTACCGGGATTTACAGCAGCATCGGTTTGAATAAATGATTCAATAGCACGGTCGCTTTTATTTATGCCAATACTCCTTGATTTAGCACTTACAATACCGGCAGTAACTGTAACATCAAGATTGAGCGGATATCCCACTGCCAATACCCACTGGCCAAGCTTAACATCGTCACTATTACCAAACATCATATAAGGCAGATTAGTGGCATCAATTTTAATTACAGCAAGATCGGTGTTGGGGTCAGCTCCTACAACAGTTGCTTTATAAGATTTACGATCACTAAGTGTAACATTTATATCACTTGCTCCATCTATTACGTGATTATTGGTAATGATATACCCATCAGATGTTGTAATAACTCCGCTGCCGCTTGCCTGTTGATCAGGCATAGATCTCGGGCCACCAAAAAACTGGAAGAAAGGATCGTCATCCCCAAACAAATCTCCAAAAGGAGACCTGCTTTTATTAGAAACAGTTGAACCCTTTATTTTAGTTTTTATATGAACAACTGCCGGGGTTGCGGAGGTAGCAGCAGCAGTAAAATCCTGAATGCCGGAGGGCGTGTCTTTATCAAAAAAGCCCGCATAATTCACAGGTAATTTTCCATCGTTCTGAATAGCTACGGTTTGCTTGCGCAACCAGGTGCCATAACCCCAAACGCTCAAGAGGGAAGTTGCGATACTGATGGCAACAACCAGGAAAACATTTTTTAATTTCATCTCTATAAAATTTTTGAATTAAAGTCTGAAGACGCTCAACAAGCGTGCCTTTATGATAGCAAAGTAACAAACCTGTTTAAACGTCAGTTCATAACAAAAAACCATTTAACAAACATTTGACGAAGGTTGTCGTAGCTCTGAAAATATTACATAACCACAACCATTCTTCTAAATTAATACGAATATCTACAACTGAGGTTTATGCACAGGAATTATTACAAATTTATTACTAACTGGCAAATTAAAGCATCCTTAAATGATGTGTGGTTCGCCATATATGAATCTGCTGAATGGCCTGCATGGTGGAAGGGCGTAAAGGAAGTAATAACGATAAAGAAAGAATGATGCAAATGGGATTAATGGTGTGCGCAGGTATACATGGAAAAGCGTTTTACCCTACACCTTATCATTCAACATGCAGTTTACTGGGAAACAGGAGCTCATTCTTTTAAAAGGCAGCGCATTTGGCGAACCGGAAGGTGATGGCACCTGGCATTTTAGTGAGGAAATGGTATAACAAAAGTGCAATACAACTGGAATGTAGAAACCAATAAAGCCTGGATGAATTACTTCTCTTTTGCCTTAAAACCTTTATTCAAATTAAACCATGATGTAGTGATGAAACGGGGTGCAGCATGCCTTACAAAAAAATTAAATGCCGCATTAGTAAGTGCTTAAAACTTTATCGAACGGCTTAGCTCGCGTTTTACATCTTTTTCTTTTATTGATTCTCGTTTATCATACACTTTCTTGCCTCTTGCCAAACCAATCTCAACTTTTACAAAATTTTTCTCATTAAAAAATATACGTAACGGCACAAGTGTAAAACCTTTCTCCTTCATCTTTGTCTGCAGGCGTTTCAATTCTCTTTGTGTAAGCAGCAACTTGCGGTCATGAACAGCAATATGATTATTTACAGTGCCTAATTTATACTCAGCTATATAAAATCCCCGCAGCCATAATTCATTTTTATCGAATAAACAAAAGGCATCATTAAAACTAACCTTGCTTTCCCTTATCGATTTTATTTCTGTTCCGAGCAATACAATTCCTGCTACATATTTATCTTCTATGTGGTAATGAAAATAAGCCTGCCTGTTGTTCATTTCTTTGGCCATTGGGGAAAGTTAATGGTTCACAGCTTATCATTTACAGCATCTTATTACTAAAGTCAATTAAATACTTCGCACCTCTTGCCATGATCTGTAAACCATGATCCATAAACTATATCACTGCTGTAATAATTTGATAAGCGTTGTGAGTTTGCCTTTTAAAATTTTACGGTCAACAATAAAATCGAGAAAACCATGTTCCAGCAAAAATTCGCTGCGCTGAAATCCTTCGGGCAAATCTTTTTTAATGGTTTCCTTAATTACGCGTGGGCCGGCAAATCCTATTAATGCGCCGGGCTCTGCAATATTAAAATCGCCGAGCATACCGAAACTTGCAGAAATACCACCGAATGTAGGATCGGTTAATAAAGATATATAAGGCAATCCTGCATCGCTCAACAGGGAAAGTTTTCCGCTTGTTTTTGCAAGCTGCATAAGGCTGAAGGCGCTTTCCATCATACGCGCTCCACCGCTTTTGCTTATTACAAGAAAGGGCAATTTATGCTGAATGCAATAATCTGCTGCCCGGCTAAATTTTTCGCCCATCACACTACCGAGAGAACCGCCTATGAATTCAAAATCCATACAGGCAATAACGATCTCAGTGCCACTCATCTCCCCTACTCCAACGCGCATGCTATCTTTAAGATCTGTTTTAGCGTGAATTTCATCAAGCCTTTTCTGGTAAGGTTTAAGATCAGTAAAGCCGAGAAAATCTATGCTTTCAATGTTATCAAAAAGCTCTGTGTACTTATCATTGTCAAACAGTATTTCAAAGTAATCTTCGCTGCCAATGCGGTGATGATAATTGCATTTAGGGCATACATATAAATTTTCTTTCAGCTCGCTGGTAGTACAGATGTAGTGGCATTCCGGGCATTTGCTCCACAAGCCTTCAGGCATTTCTCTTTTTTCCGAGGTTGACGTAGTAATACCTTTGCGTAATCGCTTATACCATTTTGTTTTTGACTCCCCGCCGCCGGCGCCTTCTTTCGATGAGTCATCGCCGGAAAGGGATTCATTTAATTCATCTTCTTGTTCTGCCATAAATCATCAATAAGAGTAAAAATGGCGGAACCGCTTACATAGAATAAGCCGTCCGCCACGCAATTTATGTTTTTTAACTAAGCAATGGTAATGCTTTCATCAAGGTAAACATCAATAATTTGCTGCAACATATCAATGCCTTCATTCATGGGACGCTGGAAAGCTTTGCGGCCAAGAATTAAGCCCATACCACCGGCACGTTTGTTTATAACAGCCGTAGTAACAGCATCAGCAAGATCGGATGCGCCTTTACTTTCACCACCGGAATTTATTAAGCCAACCCTGCCTGAATAGCAATTTAAAACCTGGTAACGGCAAAGATCGATAGGATGATCTGTGGTCAATTTTGAATATACTAAGGGACTTGTTTTACCAAACTTTACAGCGTTATAACCACCGTTGTTTGTCGGTAATTTCTGTTTGATAATATCTGCCTGGATGGTTACACCTAAATGATTCGCCTGTCCTGTCAGATCAGCTGATGTATGATAATCTACGCCATCAACTTTAAAAGCATTATTTCTTGTATAACACCATAAAATGGTCATCATACCCAACTCGTGTGCGTACTCAAATGCTTCGGCAATTTCTTTTAATTGCTTCCTGCTTTCTTCACTTCCCCAATAAATAGTAGCGCCAATGCCTACAGCGCCCATATTCCATGCACTCTTAACGGTGCCAAATAATGTTTGATCGTATGTATTTGGATAACTTAAAAATTCGTTGTGATTTATCTTAACAATAAATGGAATTTTATGTGCATACTTGCGGCTCATTATCCCCAGAACACCAAATGTAGATGCCACGCCGTTGCAACCTGATTCTATTGCAAGCTTGATAATATTTTCCGGATCAAAATAAATGGGATTGATAGCAAATGAAGCACCTGCGCTATGCTCAATACCCTGGTCAACGGGAAAAATGTTGCAATAGCCAGAATTAGCCAAACGGCCGCTACCCAATAATTGCTGCATGCTGCGCAATACCTGGTTGCTGCGGTTACTTTCCTTCCAGATCCTGTCCAAATGGTCTGGTCCGGGAAGATGAAGTGTAGATTTTTCAACCGCAGTAGTTGTATAATTTAAATAGTATTCGGCTTTATCGCCAAGCAGTTCTGTTATTTTGGAGTTTGCCATGTAAATTATTTAGAGGTAATAAATAAAAATGTATATAGTACACTTTAAACCGGGCAGCAAATATAGGCAGTAAATTATTAAACATTTTTATCTCAAAAAAATTGACATGCACCAAATTATCAAATAAGATGTTTTAAAAAAATGATGTGCTTTTCGCCGCAACATTTTTCACTTTAATCGAATTTATATTTTTTGCATGCAGCATAAGTATAAAGTTTGCTTTCAATATTGCTGATATAAAAATGTGAACTATGCGGCATAAACTTTTACTTTTTGTCTTTTTACTTTCTCTGTTCGCACATTCCTTCGCGCAAAATAATTCCGGCTCAATAAGAGGGGTACTGAGAGACAGTAGCGAGCATAGAACGCTTAAGCAGGCAACTATAGGCATATTACACGGCGATTCATCTGTTGCCACTCAATCTATATCAGGCAACGATGGCAGTTTTAATATTATCAACATACCATTTGGAAAATATATTTTAAAGCTGGGTTATACAGGTTACGAAACCCGCTTCAGCAATTTTACCATTGACAGTTCAAATAATATGCTCAATGCAGGCATTATTTACATGTATATGAGCGCACATGAATTACAGGATGTTGTGGTGCAAACTTCTCCCATAAGCATAAAAAAAGATACGTTTGAATACAATGCCAATGCGTTTGCAACAAAGCCAAACGCAACTGCGGAAGACCTGCTAAAAAAATTACCCGGTGTTGATGTTGACAATAATGGCAATATAAAAGCCCAGGGTGAAACCGTGCAGCGTGTATTGGTGAATGGCAAACGTTTTTTTGGCGATGATCCCAAAACAGCAACACAAAATTTACCATCTGATGTAATTGATAAGATACAGGTATTTGACGACCAGAGCGATCAAAGTGCATTTACCGGTTTTGATGACGGCAACCGCGTAAAGACCATCAACATCATTACTAAAAAAAATACGGGCTATTTTGGAAAGTTCGTAGCAGGAGCAGGTGATAAAGATTTATATAATGTGGCGGCAAGCGCAAACAGTTTTAAAGGCGATCAGCAGGTAAGTTTTATTGGCCAGCTGAATAATACCAACAAACAGAATTTTACAGTTCAGGATATTTTCGGTTCATCAGGTGGAGGCGGCGGCGGTTCCCGGGGCAGCGGAAGCAGAAGTGGTGGCAGCGGCAGCTTTCGGGGCGGTGGCGGTGGCTCGCAAATGCAGCAATTGCAAAGCCTTGGTGCAAATGGCAATAGCAACAATGGTATTGTAACAACAAGTGCCGCAGGTTTGAATTACCGTGATGTGTGGGGAAAGAATACAACTGTTGCGGGAAGCTATTTTTACAATAACCTTTTAACATCCAAAGATCAAAAAACAAACACAGAAAATTTCATTCCGAATGACAGTTCTATCTTTAATAACCAGGATCAGTCATCATTAAGAAGAAGCGTTAATCAACGTGTAAATTTGAACATTGAAACACAATTTGATTCATCAAATTCATTGATCATTCGTCCAAACTTTTCTTATCAGCAAACAACCGCTTCGTCAAATACAACTACGAACACAACAAAGGGACAATCAACACCGCTTAATAACTCCAATGCAGACGCAGACAGTTATAATGCAGGCTACAATGGCAATATCGATATGCTGTTTCGCCACCGCTTTCACAAAAAGGGAAGAACATTTTCTCTGGATGTAAATGGAAGCGGTAACTCTAACAATGGCAATGGTGATAATTATTCATCAACTGATTATATAAATGATGGTGTTGACTCAATCAATAAAATAAACCAGCATTATACTTCAAACTCAAATGCATTAGGAGTAACTACCACTGCTGTATACACAGAGCCTGTTGGTCACCATTCCCAGCTTGAGTTTGATTATAATTATAACTATAATAAAAACACCTCAGATAAAATAACATACAACTTTGATTCTGCCACACAGAAATTTTCATCCGTCGATTCTTTACTTACGAATAATTATGAGAACACTTATGCATCCAACAGGGTTACGCTTAACTATCTCTATCAAAAAGATAAAATTAATTTTAGTGTAGGCAATGGTGTACAGTTTGGTGATCTTACCAGCACCAATAACACAAAAGATCTCACGTTAACACAACACTACACAAACTTATATCCCACTGCAAATTTTACATACAGGTTTACAAAGAATTCTAACCTGCGTTTTAATTATTCAGGCAGAACCAACCAGCCAGGCGTTTACCAGTTGCAGCCTGTTATTGACAACAGCGATCCGCTGAATGTTCAAATTGGTAATCCTACGCTTAAACAATCATTCACACATTCATTCCGGGCTTTGTACAATATGTTTGATGTTACACATTTCCGGAACATTTTTGCAACCGTTAATGCAAGCTTTATTCAAAACAATATTGTAAGTGCGGTAAGAACAGATGCAACTACAGGAGCGGATACCATTTCATACGTAAATCTTAACGGCGCATATAATATTTCTGCATTTTTTAATTACGGATTTCCATTAAAGAAACCAAAATCAAACTTAAACTTCACAACAAACTTTACTGATAACAGAAGTGTAAGCCTGATAAACAAAGAAGTTAATTACACGCAGAATTATACTATTGGTGAAACAGCAAAGCTCACAACGAATCTTAAGAAGAATTTCGACATGAATTTTTCTGCAACGCCAACGTACAATATAGCCAGTTACTCTGTTCAGCCTGATCAGAATGAAAACTATTTTTCACAGGTTTTGAGTGTGAGCGCAACGTATTATTCTGTTTCAGGATGGATATTGGAAAGCGATTTTAATTACACTGCTTACGAAGGTCGAGCTGAGGGTTACAATACTGCTGTGCCTTTATGGAATGCTGCATTGGCAAAACAGTTTCTTAAAAATAAAAGAGGAGAATTAAGATTTAGTGTGTTTGACCTATTGAATCAGAATGTAAGCATCACAAGAAACGTTACTGAAAATTATATACAGGATGTTCAGACAAAAGTTCTAACGCGTTACTTCATGCTTACGTTTACATATAACCTGCGTAGTTTCTCAGGCCAGCAGCAAAAACAATTGCCAAACTTCAACAGGCGTGATGGTAATATGCCCATGATGCCTCCGCCTGGCGGCAACAATGCTCCTCCACCGCCTCCGCCCGGTGCAGGCGGCCCACCACCTCAGCCATAATAAATACTTATTCTTTCACAAACTGTTTTGTAACCACTTCGCCTTTTGTTTCAATCTTCAGTATGTAATTGCCTGAATGCAGTGAATCAATATTTAAATTATAAGATGATCCGTTGGCAGAATAAGCAGAAACCCAGAGGGTTTTTGAAACCCTCGGGGTTTAACTTTTTACTCTTTCACAAACTGCTTTGCAACTACTTCATCATTCGTTTCAATCCTGACCATATAATTACCTGCTGTAAGTGCAGCAATATTTAGGTTATAAGAAGATGCATTGGCAATAGCCTGCAGCTTTACATTACCATTAAAATCAATAACCGTAAGTTTTGCCTGCCTGCCGCTAGACAGGTTTTGTGATGATGGCAACCCTTCTATATGTAAATTATCAGTTACTGGATTTGGAAAAATGCTCACTCTATGTAGAGAGTTAATTCGATTTACAACGCCGGTAATTTTATTTTTATTTTCATCATTATTATACATTACTACCGCAAAAGAGGAATTACCAAAAGATAAATAAGTGCCTCCGGCTGTTACAATTTTATTATCCGGAAGAAGCGCAACAGCATTTGCTCCGTCACCCAATTTATTAAAATCTACAATTGTTCCCGTTCCGTTGGTCCCAAAACCAGAATCCTTTTTTCCATTAGCTGTATAGCGCACCACATAAAAATCACCGCTTGTTTCTAATGATTTAAAATATGAACCCGCAGCAATTATTTTATCGTCTGGCTGTACGCAAACTCCATTAAAATATTTAGTAACGTTAGTTTCTATATCAATAATTAATCCTTCATTTCCAAAAGAAGAATCTAAGATTCCGTCTCTTGTATATCTTGCCGCAACTGTTCCAATACCAGTACTAAGAGCATTCGTATAACCTGTTAAAATTATTTTTCCATCTTTTTGCAAAGCCATGCCATGGCATTGTATAAATATATTTGATGCGCCCGTTGTTACACCACCGTTTATACCAAATGATGAATCTAAACTTCCATTATTTTTTAATCTTAGCAAAGCAAACAGGCCAACAATATCTGCACTTCCTGCAACTAATATTTTGCCATTAGGTAATGATTGCACAGCAACAGGTGCTGAATAATATTCATGATTAATACGGCTGTATTTGAAAATTCCATCTTTGCCAAAAGAGCTGTCTAATTTTCCATCCGCAGTATATCTCACTACTGCATTACCCGAATATGTACTTCCGGAATAAGTTCCGGCAATAACTATTTTGCTATCAGGTTGCAACGCTATCGCCAAAGATTTATCATTAATTGTTCCCAGGTCTGTGGTAACATACCCTCCATTTCCAAAAGCCAAATCGCGGGAGCCATCAGGCAAATACCTTGCTACAGCAAAATCATAATCAAAATCATCCTGCTTAATACTAATGCAGGCAACACCCACAACTAAAATTTTTTCGTCAGGCTGCACAACAATACCAGTTATATAAGAATCGCCCTTTTTTTTGCTTCCCGGAATAAAGCCCACTAATTTGCCGTCGTGATTAAAGCCTGAATCAGGCTTTCCGTTCTTAAGATATCTTGCAATATCCCAGCCATGCGCATACATGCTTCCTCCTGCGGCTAAAATTTTCCCATCTTGTTGTGTTGCCACACAATTTGCAACTACGTCTGTGTAAAACCGTGTTGCGGTTCTGCCACTATCGCCAAAACTATAATCGGGTGTTCCGGCTTTTTGTGCATGTAAGAAACAGTAAAAAAATAAAGCAACAATTGTAAAAGTTAGTTTCATAGTAATAAGGTTTGGTGCTTTGAAGGTAATTATTCTTTCACAAACTGTTTGTAACTACTTCTGTCGCAGCGGGGTCTGCATGAATAGCTAATGCGCATAGCCTGCGACCCCACGTTTCTAAATATATAAGCGCTTATATATTTTATACAACCTCCTACTCCTTTACAAACTTCACCATTCGTTTTAATCTTCAGCATATAATTATTTTCATGTCTGCAATTGCACATTGCCATTGCGCAGCGGTTATATTTAATGGAGGTTCAGCTAAATGGGGGTTATTTCATTTCTCTAAAGCTTATATATAGCCAACTTATACCTAAGTTATAGCTTATTAGATACCATGCTAAAGGTTATCTAAGGGCTACCTGAAGGCAGGTTAAAGGCATGGAAGGGCACATAATGGCACTAAAAGGAATGAAATCCTTCTTAAAGAATGCCATCCCTGTAACTGTAAAGTTCATTCAGCAACATCCGTTGATCTGCAGGGTCTTTTTGAGATAAGACACTTAATAACTGAAAGCTCATTTCTTCGATATAACTTCGATCCATTGGATCGAAGAAATAACGGGTTTATATCCTTATTTTTTTGAATAAATGAGCTTCTTGCTACCTTTCCGAACACTGTTGGCTAGCAGGATGTATTTGTGCAATAGTGTGGGTAAACCGCGTTTATTGTTGCTTGTCATTAAGGCCTCTAAAGTCCCTGGTGATGATTAAAATTCAAAGGACAAAAAGGATATCAAGCGACTTTTGCAGCACATGTTTTCATTGATAGCAAATACGATATTATCTGTGTTTTTCACTTTTCCATATCCTTTTTAATGTACAAGGGGTTGATGAATACCTTTTTTAAAGTTATAAACTATGTATGCAGGCAGTTGCTGCAAACATTGTGCATTTGTTATAATTTGAGCCTTTTTATTTTGTGCGCGTAGAAGAATTATTTATACTAAAATGAAATTAAAAAATATTGCTTTTGTTATACTCTGCTATTGTTATTTTTTACCGGTACAGGCCCAGCAATTCTACAAACAAACAAATGCATCGCAGCATTGGGTTGACAGCGTGTTTAACTCATTAACACCGCAACAACGCATTGCACAGTTAATGGTGGTGAGAGAAAGTGGCATATCGTCAGGCTTGCCTGTTTTTTATACAGATAAAGTTGAACAACTCGTACGCGATTACAATATTGGTTCGATATGTTTGTTCCAGGGCGGACCTGTAAAACAGGCAAATCTTATCAACTATTTTCAGCAGATCGCACAAACACCTTTGATGGTTTGTATTGATGGCGAAACCGGTTTGGGCATGCGCATGACCGACAGTGTTTTCAAATTTCCTGATCAGCTTACCATCGGTGCAGTACAGGATGCAGCCATTGCGCATGAAGTTGGAAGAGCGATCGGTGCGCAATGCAAACGCGAAGGCATTCAGGTTAATTATGCGCCGGTGATCGATGTGAATAATAACCCCGATAATCCTGTTATCAACTTTCGCTCGTTTGGCGAAGACAAGTATAAAGTTGCATTGTTCGGCACACAAATAATGCGCGGCATACAGGAAAATAATGTGATGGCTTGCGCCAAACATTTCCCCGGCCATGGTGATGTGAGCGTTGATTCGCATCTTGATCTTCCTGTTATCAGTAAATCGTATGCTGCGCTTGATTCATTGGAATTATATCCTTTCAAAACTTTATTCAAAGAAGGCATCGGCAGCGTAATGATCGCGCATTTAAGCATTCCTGCCATTGATAGTACGCCGCATCTTCCAACATCATTATCAAAGAAAAATGTAACGGATCTTTTAAGAGATACACTCGGCTTTAATGGCATTTCATTTACGGATGCTTTGGAAATGCAGGGCGTTGCAAAATATTTTCCGCAGGGCGATGCTGCTGTACAATCGCTGGTGGCCGGTAATGATATGTTGTGTTTACCGGGTGATGTTCCGCAGGCGATAGCAAAAATTCAAACAGCTATTGACAATAAAATTCTTGACTCTGCAGACATTGCCAATCGTATTAAAAAAGTTTTACTCGTTAAGTATAATTTGGGATTGAACAACGTGCGTTACATCAGCACACAAAATTTATATACTGATCTTAATAAAGATGTATTGCCGTTAAGAAGAAAGGTTGCAAGAAACGCCATTACCGTATTACGTTTAAAAGACACAGCATTATTTCCTTTAAAAGAAAATAAGAAAATTGCTTATGTTGGTATTGGTCTTTATGATACCACTCTGTTATCAACTTTTTTGAACATTGAAAAAGGTATTGATGTTTACCTGATGGATTATAATGATGGTGATGCTGTTGCCGATTCAATTTTTAAACATGTTGACAGTAACTACGATGCAGTGATTATTGGCGTGCATCAGTTCAATAAATATCCTGCAAAAAATTTCGGCATCCCTGCCAATGCAATTAATCTTATAAAAGAGTTGCAATCATCAACCCATGCACTCACAATGGTTTTTGGCAATCCTTATGCGTTAAAGAATTTTTGTGACGCAGATAATTTGATCGAATGTTATGAAGATGATGCCATCTTCCAGGAAGCTGCATTTAACTGGCTTAATGGCGGGTTTGTTGCTTCGGGAAAATTACCGGTTACTGTTTGTGATGCCTTTCATTATGGCGATGGCATTGTTGATCTGGGCCTTAAAAAAATTCCGGATGTCAGTGCTTATTCTGTTGGCATTGACAGTACAAAACTTTTAGCCATTGATAGTCTTGCAAACGATGCCATCTTACAACATGCAACACCCGGTTGTGTTGTGTTGGTTGAAAAAGATAATAAGATAATAGTAGATAAAGCATACGGCAGTTTAACGTACAACGGCAATCAACCTGTTACTATTCAAACAGTGTATGATCTCGCATCGGTAACAAAAATTTCTGCTACCATGTTAGCGGTAATGAAATTATATGAAGAAGGCAGGCTTGATATCAATAAAACCATTGGTTATTATTTGCCCTGGGTTCGCGGCAGCAATAAAAGCACGCTGGTATTGCAGGATGTGCTGATGCACCAGGCCGGCATGGTTGCATTCATTCCTTTTTATAAAGAAATAATTGATGCATACGGCAAACCATTTCCGGGATTTTTTAAGCCAGGTGCTGATTCAGGTTATACTGTACATGTTGCAGCAAATATGTATATGCGCAACGATTGGGTTGACACAATGTATGCGCGCATATTACAGAGCAAAGTTTCCGGCAAAAAAGAATATGTGTACAGTGATAATGACTTTATTTTTTTAGGAAAGATCGTAGAACAGATAACAAACCAGCCATTGAATGAATTTGTTGCTGATTCGTTTTACAAGCCTATGCATTTGTACAACACTACATTTAAACCCAATGAGCATATTGCTGTTAATAATATTGCACCGACAGAAGACGAAAAACAATTTCGTTTGCAATTACTACGAGGTTATGTGCATGATCCGGGCGCTGCTATGTTTGGTGATGTTGCAGGCCATGCAGGTTTGTTTAGCAATGCGCACGATCTTTCTGTTTTATATACCATGTTATTAAATGGCGGTACATGGGATGGTAAACAATATCTAAAAAAAGAAACCATTGATTATTTCACTGCCTATCACAGCAACATAAGCAGGAGAGGTCTTGGCTTTGATAAACCCGAAAAAGATAACGCAACACGTGCAGAACCTTATCCATGTTTAAGTGCATCTCCGCAAACATTTGGTCACACAGGTTTTACCGGTATTGGTATTTGGGTTGATCCTAAATATAACCTGGTATTTATTTTTCTATCCAACCGTGTTAATCCTGATGGTGGCGATAACTCAAAACTTATCTCATTAAATGTTCGTGGCAAAATGCTTCAAACAGTTTATGATGCTATGAAAACAAATTAAGCTTACTCTATCATTCATAATTATCTTTATTTCCTTCATTTCAAAAAATCAGCAGTTATGAATGTAGGCTTGCAAAACAAGATCATTCCTGTATCAGGTGGCGCAAAAGGAATTGGAGAAGGTATTGTAAAAGTATTAGCTGCCGAAGGCGCCATACCAATCATTATCGGCAGAAGTGAAGAAGACAATCTAAAAACTGTTGATGAAATAAAAGCGCTGAACTTACAATGTGCCCAGGTAGTTGCAGAACTTACGAATCCGGATGAATGTAAAAATGCAATGGATCAGATAATGCGATCATTTGGAAAAATTGACGGGCTGGTAAATAACGCCGGCGTTAATGATGGCATTGGATCAGAGCATGGCGATTATGAAAAATTCATGGCATCATTACATAAAAATCTTGTGCATTATTATTTACTCGCACATTATGCTTTGCCTGCATTGAAAATATCGAAAGGCTCCATTGTAAACATAATTTCAAAAACTTCAGAAACAGGCCAGGACGAAGCATCGGCTTATGCTGCAGGCAATGGGGGCAGAAATGCGCTGACGAGAGAATGGGCTGTTGAATTGCTGAAATATGGCATACGCGTAAACGCAGTGGTTGTTGCAGAAAGCCGGACACCTTTATATGAAAAATGGATCAATATTTTGCCTGATCCACAAGGAAAATTAAAGGAGATCACTGCAAAAATTCCATTAGAAAGTCGTATGACTACCGCTGAAGAAATTGCCAATATGGTGACATTCTTATTATCGGAAAGATCAAGCCATACAACCGGGCAGATAATTCATGTGGATGGCGGATATATGCATTTAGACCGGGCTTTGGTAAATGCTTAGTTATAATTTCCGGAAGAAATTAATTGAATTTGGTTATTTGTCTTTAAAACTTATTTTTGCCGTCCTTTTTTAAGGAACCGGTGAGGTGGGTGAGTGGCTCAAACCAGTAGTTTGCTAAACTGCCGTACGGGTTAAACTGTACCGAGGGTTCGAATCCCTCCCTCACCGCAGAGTACATTATCAAAAGAAGCTAAAGGCCTGCAAATTCAATGTTTGCGGGCTTTTTTATTGATGCGGATGCATCAAATTGTTCATATAGGCTCAAAAAAAAGGTGAGTAATTCGGGAGTTATTTCCCTTTAAAAAAAGCGCTCACCAATTTTAAACTAACTCACTGATTATTAACCTGTTTAATAATCGAACATCTTGTCTCATAAAAGCTGCAGTTCTAATTTTATAACCGCAAAAATTGAGCATCA
>JABDAV010000064.1:0-6863 GCA_013289015.1 Bacteroidota bacterium
AAGTGATTATCATTGACAGTGGCAGTACAGATAAAACCATTGAACTGGTACAGTCATTCACCAACACTACGGTTTACACCCGCAAATTCGATACACATGCGCAGCAATGGAATTACGGCTTGAGTGTTTGCGAAAGTGAATGGGTCTTAAGCCTGGATGCAGATTATATTTTGACCGGTGCCTTTATTGAAGAAACAAAGAAAAACCTGCTACGAAATAATGTAAGCGCTTTCAATGCGCGGTTTGAATTCCTGGTTTTCGGCAAAGCATTAACCGGTAATAATACTACGCCAAGGCCGGTGCTGTTTAAAAAGGCAGATTGTGGTTATTATGATGATGGGCATACGCAGCGGCTTAAAATAAATGGTACGGAGGAAAACTACTCCGCTAAAATTTTGCATGACGACCGCAAACCTTTAAGCCGCTGGCTGAATAACCAGGCCGCTTATTCTCAAAAAGAAGCTGGTATGTTACTGGAAACCACATCAGGACTTTCTTTTACATCAAAACTCAGGAAAACAAAAGTGCTGGCGCCTGCATTTATTTTTTTTTATTGCCTGTTCATAAAAGGAATGATATTAAATGGCTGGCGTGGCTGGCATTACACCCTGCAGCGAACCATTGCGGAAATATTGGTTTCAATGCGCCTGGCGGAAGATAAGATCAGGAAAAGTAAAAAATAAAATGGCGATAAAGATCCTGCACATTGTACCTTCTTACAAACCTGCCTGGGTATATGGGGGAACCATTGAATCTGTGGCGCGCTTATGCGAGGGAACTGCTTATGCCGGTATGTATGTAAAAGTGTTTACAACCACTGCCAATGGCGCCTCGGAACTGGATGTAATACCCGGCAAAGAATATACGGTTGACGGCGTACAGGTAACTTACTTCAAAAGAATATTCAAAGACCCTTACTATATATCGCCGGCTTTGTGGAAACAACTTTACCGTGAATGTAAAAACTATGATGTAGTGCACATTCATTCATGGTGGAATATGATCGTTATTGTTGCTGCATTTATATGCAAAACAAAAAAAGTGAAGATGGTTTTTTCACCGCATGGAATGATGAGCAATTATATTCTGCAAAACTCAAACATCAGCCTGAAAAGGATCATCAATAAGATCGGTGGAAAAAAAATATTAAAAGCAACACGCTTTCATGCTACATCGAATGATGAATATGCCGAGTGTAAAAATTTTATACAAAGCTGGACGGGATTTATTATACCCAATATTGTTTGGTTGCCATCGCTGAAAATTTTCAAAACACCTAATTCAATTTTTACTGTACTGTTCTTATCCCGCATCCATCCTAAAAAGGGCATTGAACTGCTGATGAAAGCAATAAGCGGTTTACATGGAAGGCCTTTGTTGAAGATTGCAGGTTCGGGTGATGAAAATTATATTGAAAAACTAAAGCAATATGCTCAGGAACTGGGCATAAATGAAACAACAGAGTGGTTGGGATGGCAGGATCGTGAACAAAAATTTGATGTATTAATGCATGCCGACCTGCTTGCGCTTACTTCTTACAACGAGAACTTTGGCAACGTCGTTGTTGAATCGTTGTATACGGCCACACCCGTACTGATCTCAAAAGAAGTTGGATTGCACTCTTTTGTAGAAGAACATGATCTTGGCTGGGTTTGCAGCACTGATATAAATGACATCAACCTGAAATTAACAGAGGCAATGAATGATAAAATGAAAAACCTGCATGTGGCTGCAGCGGGCCACTCACTTGTAAAAAGTACTTTCTCAGAAGAAAGTCTGGTCTCCCAATACCTGCATCAATATACTACCGGGTAAAATTTTAAATAACGTGAATTCGGGTTAAGCCTTTCAGGCTTTAATATAAATAGCCTTCGATGTAACCGGAGGATAAAATCGTGATCAATCAATTGAACCCTTGCAGGGTTCAATGTTGTTTATCCATTTTTTACCCCGCAATCCTTGCGGGGTTATTCAAATTAAATCCTTTCAGGATTACTTTATGCTTAACCCGAACGCACGTTAAATACTGTTTTTATGGATACAAATGCCTAAGCCTGCAGTGCCCGGGCATTTTTTTTAAAATTGAAGTGCTTTATAAATACAAACATCATTAAAAGAATTATTGCGTATGCCAGTATATTAAAACTTGTATGTGCATTAAAATGCTCCAGGTAAAACCATTTATGATAATTGCTGAGTACTATTACAGCAATACGCAGCACATTTACCAGGAATATTACGCCAACTCCCGCCATTATCCATTTTAATTTATAGCTTGTTTTATACCGGTGCGCGGCAACAAACCCGATCCACAAACTGATCGGCGCCACGCCCAGGCAAGGCCAGGCAATAGTTACGCCTGTTGCCCCGTTTATAGAAATGTTGGCGGCATTGGCCTGGTGCACAGAATATCCTGATATCTCTAAAAACAAGGCTGAACTTTTTGCAACTGCTATAGTAAGCCAGTAAGGAAAGTTAAAATACTGTGCCAGGAAAGGTGAATAAAATTTACCACCGGTACTTATAATACCTACATATAAATAAAAGCCCTCTATCAGTATGATAAACAGAGCTAAAAATCGCAATATGTTAAAGTCAGATTTTTTCAATTCGCAAATATTATTATTTCTTTCAAATGAAATTACTTTGCGCGAATTTTTGTATTATTGTAAACGTACCGTTGAAGACAAAACTAATCCCAAGCATTTGATAAACCTTGCTGCATGCAGGATTTGAGTAAATTTAAACTGCCTGTAAATTTTAGGGGTAGATCTGCATGGAAAGTGCAGGTGTGGTGGATCGTTCAGTCGGTTTTTATTAACTTATCTCCGCAATTTATGTACAGTTGGAGGCGATTTGTACTGCGTTGTTTTGGCGCAAACATTGGTAAGGGTGTATTAGTGAGACCTGGTGTGCATGTTCAATATCCATGGAAGCTGAGCGTGGGCGATTATAGCTGGATTGGAGATGATGTGGTCTTATATAACCTTGGTGATATAAAGATCGGCTGCAATACAGTTATTTCTCAGAAGACTTACCTGTGTACAGGTACGCATGATCATCAGTCACCCGGTTTTGCTATCGAAGCAAGGCCAATAATCATTGAAGATGAATGTTGGCTTGCTACAGATGTTTTTGTAGGGCCGGGTGTTACCATAGGCAAAGGAACAGTTGTTGGAGCGCGATCTTCAGTATTTACCTCCCTGCCTGCAGGTAAAATTTGTTTTGGAACACCCGCAAAGATTGTAAGAAACAGAAGCAACTAGCGCTTATGAACACACAAAAAAGTATCTTACTCATAGCCGGCAATTATTATCCGGAACCCACCGGTATCGGCAGGTACAATAAGGAGATGACTGACTGGCTGGTGGACAATGGTTTTACCTGCACAGTAATTACAACATATCCTTATTACCCGCATTGGGAAATTCAGCCGCCTTATCATAAAAAGAACTGGTGGTATCAAAAAGAAAGTATCCAAACAAAAAATGGCAATACCATAACCGTATACCGTTGCCCGCACTTTGTTCCCAAAAACGTTACGGCAAAAACACGCATTATATCCGATATTAGTTTTGTTATTGCTGTATCATTCATAATGCCATTATTTTTTTTAAAGAAAAAGTTCGATTATATAATGAATGTAACTCCGCCCCTGGCGCCCGGCGTGCTTGCAGTTTTGTATAAACGATTAAAAAAAGCAAAGTTTGTCTATCATATCCAGGACCTGCAGGCCGATGCAGCCCGCGAGCTGAACCTCATCCGGTCAAAAACTTTACTCAGCTATATTTTAAAGCTTGAAAATAAAATTATCTGGCAGGCTGATGTGGTAAGCACCATTTCGCAGGGCATGGCCGATAAATTGCAGCAGAAAACAAAACGGCAGGTAATTATTTTTCCCAACTGGACGGATACAAGATCGTTTTACCCGATCGAAGCTAAAAACATGCTGAAAGAGCTATATGGTTTTAAAGCTACCGATAAAGTGATATTGTATTCCGGAGCGATAGGCGAAAAACAGGGCCTCGAACTAATGTTGCAGGTAGCCAGGCATTTTGAAGAAATGGAAAATTACAAATTCGTTATCGCCGGCACCGGCCCGTATAAACAAAAACTGGAAGCAGCCGCACAGGCGCAGGGCCTGGGTAATATATGTTTCTTACCGCTTCAGCCCGAAGAAGATTTAAACCGGTTTTTGAATATGGCAGACCTGCATTTGATAATGCAGAAAGCAGGTGTAACGGACCTTATGATGCCTTCCAAGCTTACCAATATACTGGCTGTTGGCGGTTTGGCGCTGGTAACTGCAAACGGAACCTCTTCCTTATATAATACGGTTAAAAACCATGGCATCGCACTTTCTGCCAAGCCGGAAAATGAACAGAATATTCTTGATAAAATTGAGGCCGGGCTTACTGCATCGCATGAAGATATAAGGAAGAATGCAAGATTATTTGCTGAGCAAAACCTTTCTGCAGATATGATCCTGGCAGAATATACAAAGCTTGCATTCAACAGCGAAGACCACCGCTAGAACTTTCCGGATTTTTTTACAGGCACTTTCAAAGCTGATGCAACTTTGTTGCGGTCTCACCGGAAAGAAAAATTCACTTTACCCCCATTTACTTAGCCTTAATGTGAGTTCGAATTAAGCATAGAGTAATCCTGAAAGGATTTAATTTGAATAACCCCGTAAGAATTGCGGGGGTAGAAAACGGATAACAACAATTGAACCCTGCAGGGGGTTCAATTGATTGATTACGTTTTATCTTCTGATTGCATCGAAGGCATAGTAAAACCTTCCAGGCTTAAACCGAATTCACGTTAGCTTTATTCAGATGTACCCTCCGTCAGCCGGTTTTTTACCACCCTTTCGTTAGCAACAGTGTGTTTTTGCTTAAAAGTCATCTAATGTTTCAGGCAATGTTTCCAAATCGATTGCCCTTTGTCTTGTTATGTCAGGAACTTTGCCTGCCCTGGCAATCCGCCACATAGTTCCGTTGGCATGTTTGTATGTAGCGTCAATCAATCCGGTTTCTTTTTCTTTAAACTTTATCCACTGTCGCTGTGCCTCGATTAATTTGGTTTTCGAAGCCGTGTCCAATTTAGCGGTTGTATATTTTTA
This sequence comes from Bacteroidota bacterium, assembly GCA_013289015.1. GTDB lineage: Bacteria > Bacteroidota > Bacteroidia > Chitinophagales > Chitinophagaceae > Parafilimonas. The sequence goes on from JABDAV010000064.1 coordinate 5,126, forward strand.
TTTTAGAACCCTTTTCTGTGTCATACTTAATTATAAGCTGTGCGTCTGTTGCCTTACATATTTGAATATGATTAAGAATTTCCTGTTCATTGAATATATCAGTGGGAATTAAAGAATTGTATTTTCTTTTTACCCGCCGCCCGCCGCAGAATGTTTGGCAACCGTTTGGAGTAATTTCCGGTTTATTCCTTTTGACTGTATATTTGGGGATTCCTAAAACCGAAACTATGAAACTAAAGATTACTTACACTTTTAAGGGTAAACCATTCCCTACATTAGAAGATGCTATTCATGAAGCCATAATTGATAGCATAAAAGAAAATATCGAAGAAAATATTTCACCTTTTTCAAATGAAATAATCAGATCAGGCGGTGCTGTAAAAATTGATGTTGGCCACAATTATGACTGGCAAATGCAGCTAAAACATATGCCGGTAGAACTTATTGATAAAATCAATGCGGCATTAATTCAGAGCCGGTTTAAAGGATAGGCATTCGATTTTCGATACACATATGGTGTATGCTTTAATATGCCTCTTTTATTTCCAATGGCCCTTATTTATGTTTCACTGTAAAGTCATGCGTTTACCATTAAACAGCATCAAAATAGAATAGTGTCACTACTACAATCCGGCCATATTTCACTATTCACGCGTTCGGGTTAAGCATACAGGATTTAATTTGAATAACCCCGCAATCCCTGAGGGGTAAAAAATGGATAAACAACATTGAATTCTGCAAGGGTTCAATGATTGATCACGATTTTATCCTCCGGTTATATCGAAGGCTATTTATATTAAGCCTTCCAGGCTTAACCCGGATTCACGTTATTCGTGTTTCGCTGGTATTTTTAAAACCTGGAATTTCAACAAAGTAAGCGAAGTTGAGAGGTTTGTGGAACATAGCAGGCAATGCTTAGGACGACATCAGGAAACCAGAACATAATAAAAAATTAATAATTTATTTGTTTTTTTAATTTAGTTTTATCACTCCGGATCCGAACTGTGAGATAGCAACACCAGGCTTGGAAACCTGCATTATTAAGATAACTGTTTATGTACAAGTTCTGTCGCCCCCTGCAAGCTGTTGCGGCATTCTTTTTTAGTTTTATTGTATTTACTGTAAACGCGCAAACTACACCTGCTCCGCCGGCGGTAAACGGATTATTGACGGTATGCTACAATACAAATACCAGTTTAACAGCAACAGGAGAAGCCGGGGCAACATTTGCCTGGTATGATGCAGCTGCGAATGGAACGCTTTTGTCAGGTTCCGGCACATATGTAACACCTCCTTTAATTGGCAATACACATTTTTATGTAGAGCAAACGGTAAACGGTAACACCAGTGCAAGGGCTGACGTGTACGTGCAGGTAGCGCCAAATCCGGAGCTTACCACGCCCGCAAATCTGCTGGCTACACCTGCTACAATTTGCCAGGGGTTTAGCAGCAACCTGTCTGCAACGGTAGATGCTTCTGCCGGTCAGTATGTATATTGGTATGATGCACCTGCAGGAGGCAATTTATTGGGATCTTCAATAAGCGGGGATAGCTTCAGGATTTCGCCAACCACAACAACTACTTACTATGCGCAGTCGCAGGCGCAAATTATTACACAGGCGTTTAATTTTACCGGGGGCGTACAAATGTTTACGGTACCGGCAGGTGTAACGAGTGTGCAGGTAGATGCGAGGGGTGGCATGGGTGGCTATGATTATGAAGCGCTGTTTGGTTATCC
>JABDAV010000064.1:6963-21707 GCA_013289015.1 Bacteroidota bacterium
CAAATGTTTACGGTACCGGCAGGTGTAACGAGTGTGCAGGTAGATGCGAGGGGTGGCATGGGTGGCTATGATTATGAAGCGCTGTTTGGTTATCCTGCACAGGGTATTCCCGGTTTAGGAGGAAGGGTGCAGGCAACTATGAATGTTACACCGGGGGAAGTATTGTATATATATGTTGGTGAGAGAGGATATGGATACAACGGAACGTATAATAGTACGACGGCCTATAATGGTGGGGGAATGCATTATGGCGGCGACATAAATGCGGGAGGTGGCGGAGGCGCTACAGATATAAGAATAAATGGTCAGGATTTAACTAACAGGATACTGGTAGCAGGCGGAGGAGGCGGGTCAGGAACAGTGACCCAGGCAGGAGGTTCCGGTGGAGGATTAACCGGTGGTGATGGCAATTGGGACCACAATTCAGGATACAATCAAACGAACAGCGGTGGAAAGGGAGGGACCCAAATAGTCGGAGGTGCAGGCGGCAGTGACCAGGGCGGGCAGGTAGCACCGGCAGGTACGTTGGGTAATGGCGGAACGGAAGGCTTCGGCTGGGTAAGCAGTGCCGCAACCGGTGGTGGCGGTGGTGGTGGCTATTATGGTGGCGGCGGGGGCGAAGATTATGCGGCCGGTGGCGGTGGCAGCAGCTATACCAACCCGTCCCTGTTTCAGAACATAGTGCATACCCAGGGCTACCAGAATGGTAGCGGGCAACTGACAATCACCTACAATGCAATGGCTAATTGCGCTTCAACAACAAGGCAGCCGGTTACCGTAACCGTAAATACAACCCCGACTGTAAGTGCAGGCTCAAATGTCCTTACCTGTGAAGGAACGGCTGTAAACCTTATTGCAACAGGTGCTGATACATATACCTGGCAGCCTGGTAATTTAACCGGGGCGACCATTAATGTTATGCCAGGTGTAACAACTACATATACCGTGACCGGCGAATTAAATAATGGCGGCTGTACCAACACCGGGAATGTTACCGTAACAGTTACAAGCGTATCAGCCTCAGCCGGCCAGGCAATTTGCCTGGATCAAACGGCAGGTCTATCAGCTTCCGGGGCAGATAGTTATACCTGGGAACCAGGAGATTTAACAGGCTCCTCAATCAATGTTTCGCCAGGCGCAACTACTACTTATACAGTTACCGGGCATAATAATGTGGGTTGTAATACGACCGCCCAAACAACGGTAACCGTAAACCCGCTTCCGCCCGTAAATGCAGGAGAAGATCAAACTATTTATGCGGGAAGCGGTGTAACTTTAACAGCAACAGGCGCAGACAGTTACTCCTGGTTCCCTGTTCCGTCTAATACTTCAGGCGAAACATTTACACCTTCAACAACCGCAACTTACACTGTAACCGGTACATATACTGCCACAGGTTGTACAAATAAAGACCAGGTTATTGTTACAGTGCTTCCTCTTGCCGCTGTTTCAGGTAATACAACGGTTTGCCCGGGTAGTTCAGCTACACTAACTGCCACCGGCACCGGGCCTTTTTCGTGGTACGACGCAGCTTCGGGCGGTTCGCTTGTATTTACCGGCGCAACGTTCACTACGCCAGCATTAAATACGGCTACAACTTATTGGGTATCAGATAATGGCAGCGCAAGAGCTCCTGTCAATGTACTTGTTACTGCTTTTCCTCTGCCCGTTGCTTCTTCGCCGGTCATCTGTACAGGTTCAAATACAGACCTGTTTGTTTCTCCGCCTTCATCCCAGACAATCTATTGGTACGACGCACCTACAGCCGGGAATTTACTGGATAGCATGGTGATGGGTACTACGTTTAATGTCTCACCCGCAACCAGTACTGTGTATTATGCGCAGCAACAATCTCAACAGGTTACACAGGCGTTTAATTTTACCGGGGGCGTGCAAATGTTTACGGTACCGGCAGGTGTAACGAGTGTGCAGGTAGATGCGAGGGGTGGCATGGGTGGCTATGATTATGAAGCGCTGTTTGGTTATCCTGCACAGGGTATTCCCGGTTTAGGAGGAAGGGTGCAGGCAACTATGAATGTTACACCGGGGGAAGTATTGTATATATATGTTGGTGAGAGAGGATATGGATACAACGGAACGTATAATAGTACGACGGCCTATAATGGTGGGGGAATGCATTATGGCGGCGACATAAATGCGGGAGGTGGCGGAGGCGCTACAGATATAAGAATAAATGGTCAGGATTTAACTAACAGGATACTGGTAGCAGGCGGAGGAGGCGGGTCAGGAACAGTGACCCAGGCAGGAGGTTCCGGTGGAGGATTAACCGGTGGTGATGGCAATTGGGACCACAATTCAGGATACAATCAAACGAACAGCGGTGGAAAGGGAGGGACCCAAATAGTCGGAGGTGCAGGCGGCAGTGACCAGGGCGGGCAGGTAGCACCGGCAGGTACGTTGGGTAATGGCGGAACGGAAGGCTTCGGCTGGGTAAGCAGTGCCGCAACCGGTGGTGGCGGTGGTGGTGGCTATTATGGTGGCGGCGGCGGAGAAGATTATGCAGGCGGTGGCGGTGGCAGCAGCTATACCAACCCGTCCCTGTTTCAGAACATAGTGCATACCCAGGGCTACCAGAACAGTAACGGACAACTGATCATTAGCTATAACACTGCTTGCACAGTAAGGCTTCCGGATTCTGTAAAAGTTATTCTGCCTCCAGCCAAACCAATAGTTACACCGGGTGGTCATCTTACTATGTGTGTGGATTCGTCAGTAACGCTTACCTCAAGTGCCGATGTTGGTAATGTATGGAATACCGGTGCCACTACACCATCTATTTCTGTAAATACGCCGGGCGACTATTATGTAACAGTAACAGGAGACGGAAGCTGTACTGCACAAAGTGACACCGTGAATGTAGCTGTAACAACTCCTCAAACGTATTATGCCGATGCTGATGGCGATGGCTACGGCAATGCAGCAATAGCTGTACAGGCTTGCTCGCCACCATCAGGTTATGTAACTGATAGTACGGATTGTAACGATAGGAATTCATCAGTGCATACAGGCGTCATACCGCCCAAGCCAATCATAAACGGCAGTAGTGGTATATGCCCCGGCACAGCCGATAGGCTGGTTTCATCTGCTGCAAACACATACCTCTGGAGTACCGGTGAAACAACAAAAGCAATCAGTACAAAATCTGCAGGTTTCTATACAGTAACCATTACCAGATCAGGCGGATGTGAAAATGCAAGTGATCCGTTTATGGTGGCAGTATTACCCTGTACAAGTCCAGCAGGTCTAACCGTTACAAATATTACTTCAACAAGTGCTGTACTATCCTGGGACCCGGTTAACTGTGGTAAAAAATTCAAATTACAGATTAAAACAGCCAATGGTACATGGAGGTCATTTGGCAACATCACGACAAATAGCTTTATTGTAAATAACTTATCACCGAACAAGGCGTATGACTGGCAGGTTCAAACGATCTGTACAAATAACCCGTTAACTACAAGTGCTTATACAACAGGGCCCGGTTTCAAAACGGCTAAAACTGTAGCACCCATAGCATCGCTGGGCACTGCCGCGGAAGCAAATGAATTGTGGGATGTTACATTATCACCTAACCCTGCACAAAGCATTACCATTTTAACCATTAAGGGAAAGGTATATAGCGCAACAATAATGATCAGAGATATAGCAGGTAAGGTTTTATGGCAAAAGAATGGTGTGCAGGATGTAAATACCAGGCTGCCGCTGGAAAATTTAGCGAATGGCGTTTATATAGTTTCGGTGCTGGACAAGGATAAAATAAAAACACTTAAACTTATTAAACAGCATTGATCAGGTTGTGTAAAGCCGGGTTTTTTGTTGGAAAAAAGGAATCTGAGAACTTCTCTAAGTTAAAGCAATAGTTATATTGAGGCACTACTTATAAAACATAAGTCAGTTATACAGTACCTGTATACATCTTATGATATGGAGTCCTGGAATTATTTTAACCTGCGACACTTAACAACCATTACTTTTCAATGAAAATTTAAATGCTTCTTTACTCTCAATAACTAATCAAGGAAAAGCGCTGAATGAACTGATTATTTCTTTTGGTACATCAATGATGTATACGAATAGACAATTGCAAGATCAAATCTTCCTGGCTCGCCAACCGGGACTAAATGCTGATGAAGCAAAGCTCATTACTCAATATGGAATCTTAAACAATAAGAGCGCTGATGAAACACTTAAATCCATTATTAAACAGAATGATTCTATCATCTCTTATCAAAAAGTAACAGGCCAGGTTACTAATATACACGCTCAATTACTACACAGAGCATTTTATTTCTCAATTTTTCATTGTTTGCAAATGCACCTAATTCTGCAAATGAACCAGCACTTTCTGGAATAACTACAACTGCATCCACACTATCTGCAAGTAGATTTTCCAATGATAATAAATCTGCAGAATTTGAACTGTATAGTAATTCGTCAAAAATATCTTCAGGATAAATAAGGTCATAAGAATACCAAAACCCTTTTAAGGCTTGATCAACCCTATACCGTATGCTTGACTTATCTAAAATGTCTTTACCGCATAAAAAGATAGTTGTCTTATATGAAAACGCAGGTTCAAAAATGTCCTTGCGGATTTTTGTTGCGATTACCTGACAGTCAGTTTTTGTTATATCTTTTCTTATAAACATGTTGTGTGTTAGAATTACAGGCAACACGTAAATTTATGTTATAAGAAATAGTTAGCAAAAAATTCATCCTCATAAACCAACAATTTGGTGTTATACATTTTACATAGTTATTGGGCCTATCTGCTTATCATTCTATCTCTTCATTTTCCCATAAATCATCAAATGGACTTACAATATTTACAAGTTCTTTGCCGAAGAAGGGTCTTCATAGCATCAGTTTAAAAGAAGCAAAAGCAAAATGGGCAACTCAAAGAAAGTAGTTACTAAAACTTACCAAATAAGGATATCAAATTTTTGCTTACCAAAACATAGACGAGATTATTAGTTTAATTGCTTTTGAAAATCAGCAACCGCAGAATTTGCCTTGATCTTATAAATATAGGAGCAAGTTTATTACGGAAAATGTAAGCCGGAACACCGATAATTACTATCGTGCCGATTTTTAAACCCAAAAACGGGAGTGAAACATAAACCCTTTACGAGCCATAAAAAATAGATTTTTGACGTAAGAGTGTGTCATGGTTGACACACTTTGGCGTATGTTATAGGACATACGCCGTAAAAGGGAAACTAAAAAAAATCATTACTTTGCTTCTTAACTTCGCATACAATGCTTTCACCAATTACCATATCACCCAATATTCAAAGCGGAGAACCTGTTTTCAGTAATACAAGGGTTCCGGTAAAAAATCTGTTTGATTATTTAAAGGCAGGACATTCTTTAAATGAATTTTTGGAAGACTTTCCTTCTGTAACAAAAAAGCAGGCAATTGAAGTAATAGAGCATTTTGAAAACCTGTTGCATTTTCAGCCGGCCACAGTATGAAAAAAGTACTGCTTGATGAAAACCTTCCGGTAAAGCTTAAATATCGTTTGCAGGATGTTTGCGAAATTTATACAGTAAGAGACAAAGGTTGGAATGCTTTAGAAAATGGCAATCTTATTAAGGCCATGCAGGAAGACGGCTTTGATTACCTGATAACTTCTGATAAAAATCTGCAATACCAGCAGAACATTGAAAAATATCCTATCAGCTTTATAGTGTTAAACGTAAGCAACAATAACTACGAAACAATTTTACCGTTGGTTAACGAAATAAAACTGGTACTACGGGATGAAACAAAACTGAAGCTGGTAATAATTCCGTAAGCAATTCTTACATTGATAGCACTAAATCACAGTAAATTTTTGAATGGTACGGTAAAATTAGTTTGAGAATTTATCCACAGAAAAAAAGCAGCAGGACTTATTTAGACCCCAAGAAATATGAAAAGCATGAAAACCAAGCCGGATAAGGGTTTCATGCTTTACTTAGCGGTCTCGTCAGGACTGCCACCTTTGAAAAATAAAGAAAATTTAAAATAAAACAATTGTATGAATTGTCGCTAAAACCGTTGCTACGGTTACGTTTTAGGTATATTAAACAATTCGTTAGAAAAATGAAATAAAATGAAAATAAAGTTGAGCCAATAAAAAACCGTGTGTATTTTCGTGTGTAGCTACTTAAATGCAACCAAAATGAAACAAGCAAAATTCAATATCGAACGTAGAAAGGATAAGGATGGCAATTTGATAAATAAGAATGTACCTGTGCGGTTATCATTCTTTTTTGATGGCAACAGGTTTGAATACTATACACAGGTTAGATTAAACAATGGAGCAAACTTCAATAAAGATTATTTCAAAACCGGCAAACCTTTTATAAAGTCTAACGAACCTGAAGCTGGTAGAAAAAACAAACGGTTGAAGGATATAAAAACAAAGGTTGAATCCTTATATGATAATGCCATTGCATTGGGAATTAAGCCAACACCTGAATATTTAAGAAAAAATCTGGATGAACACTTCAAAGGTAAAGAAGCATCATCTGAAATTTTTTTAGTAAAAGATGCATTTAAACAATTTATTGAACATACAGAAGGTTCTAAGTCAGTTGGTACAGCACAAAGAATAAACACAACTCATGCTCATTTAGAAGCTGCTTTTGGAAAAAAATTTAACAAACTTACCTTCAATGAAGTTGATTCATCACTTGTTGAAAAATTTAAGCAATATTTTAATAATACCGGCTTTGAAAGAAAAGATGGAAAACATAATTATTTGCACAATACTGTTGTGAAATATGTAAGGTGTTTCAGAGAGTTTATTAACTGGTGTGCTGATGAAAAACGGCAATATCATTCAGGAAAGATTAATTATGGTAATGTACAAGAGGAAGATATAAACATTATTTACCTCCAGCCAAACGAAATCGCCTATCTGGAAACAGTTCTAATGCCAACAGAATCATTAAATCATGTGAGAGATGTTTTTTTATTTGGGTGTTATACCGGGTTGCGGCATAGTGATCTTTATAAACTAAAAAAGAAAGATGTATTAATAAACAATAATGCCATAAGGTTTTACATCACTAAAGGTAAGAAAACCACATGGCATCAAGTGCCACTGGTAGAACAATCAAAAACTATATTGGATAAGTATAAAGATATAAGGGGCGAAAAAGCCTTACCTGTGGTAAGTAATCAAAAAATGAATGAATATCTTAAAACAGTAATGAAAACTGCCGGGTTTGACGAATTACTAACCATTCGTGAAGTCATGGGTAATGGTATGATTCAGGAAACAGAATATAATAGGTGGGAGCTTATTACCTGTCATACAAGCCGCAAAAGTTTTATTAGTTATGCCGTTGCCAGTGGTATGCCGGAAATAGAAATAAAAGCAATAACAGGCCACAGTAAAAACAGCCGTGCCTTTGGACGGTATTATGAGATTTCAGATCAGCAAAAGCAAAAGGCAATGAACAAGGTATTTAAGAAGAAAAAACGTCAAAATTTATTGCTGGCTGTATAGCAATTATAATATATATTTTTACACATAAAGAAAGCTGCAACAGCTTTCTTTTTTTATATCATAAATGATATGAAAGCCTTTGTAGGCAAAGGTTTCAGCAAATAAAGTAAAATAAATTTGTTATGTATTTAAATAAAAAATCCTAACTTTACATCGTTAAAAATCGCTAATAAAAAAGATCGCAATAAAGATGAATAATATTAATGCAAGAATTTGTAATTACCAACAGAAGTGAATTACTGGAACTTATCAGGTCAGCTATTACACCATTTTTTATTCCTAAAGAACAACCAGAACCACCTAAACCACCTGTTCTTTTATCCCGGAAAGAGGTTGCAGCAATTCTAAAAATTACTTTACCTACACTTCAAAAGCATACAGATTCAGGCTTATTAAAAGCTCATTATGTAGGCCGCCGGGTATTATACGATCAAAATGTGTTATCTAAAAATTTGGATAATATCAGTAAGGTAATTATTAGGCACAAGAGAGCTTAATTAAAAAAGCGGCTACCAAAACCGCTTCCATAACAAAATTTCAAGATCGCTAATTACAAAGAATCGTGCAGGCGGTAAAATTACGCTTTTTCTTTGAATGGATTATGAACAGGTAAAAAGCTACATAGATATATTAAGTGGAACACACAGTGTTATCAACTATGACGAATGGAAGTACAATTTCTTTAATAAAACCGGACAAGAGTTTGGTGATCTGAAGGGGCATGTAACAGGTGAAAACCTATACAGGATCAACAATTATAATAGTTTAATTGCTACTGATTCAATCACGTACAACGGGTGGGAACTTAAACTTATAAATATAGTTGATAAGTTTACAGGTGAAGTACAGCACAAAATAAAAATAAAAGGTTGCCCGGCTAAGATTTATAATGGTCATGAGAATTTATTCAATCTAACCTTAAATGACTTCAGCAACGTTTTAAATGATTTTTCTGACACGTTTTCTATACCACTTGATGAAATAAAGATAGCTGCACCCACTGAAGTTTCAGGTACTTTCTTTCTTGATAGGGAAATTAATGAGCGGCTGGTTATTTTCCAGCTAAAGAAGCCGTTTGAACCCATGTATAATAGTGATAGTGAAATCATGGGTTATCAGGTACTGAAAGAAATAAACCAGCATTTTCACCCTAAAATTTATTTACCGGGTATAAAGTTTAGAAAACCACTGAATACTATCCGTATAGAACGGCACTATGACAAGATTGCAACCTTAACAAGAGATACCACCGGGATATATACATGGGTAGATTTATTAGATGAAAAAATGATGTTTAAATGCTACCAGATAGTATTAGATACGTGGCAGGATACCATTGTTTTTGATCCCACACTGAAACTGAATGTTACTGGTGATCCACTGCTAAAACAAATAATAAAGCATGGGTATACGCCCCACTTCTGGCAGGAAAAAATTAAAAAGCAGTTATCGGCTAAGGCACTAAAAAAAATTATATACCAATATAATCTGCTTTCAACAAAGTACGGTGAAGGTCTCTATGAGAATGTGTTGAAATCAATTAAAAAAGAAGGTGCGGCATGGCAAAATGTTACCGCTAATTGTATGGTAACAAATGGAATAATATATAAAGAAAATAAAGGAGATACAGGTAATGAAAGTAATAATGAATCAGTAATAAATATCAATAACAGTAAACAATGTATATCATGTAACCGGGATATAAGTAACCAAAGAAGTAATAGTAAGTTTTGCAGTAGTAAATACGTAGGTGTAAAGGATGCTAAGAGATGCAGGAACAAGTATTCAAATGCAAAACATAATGCTAAAAGAAAAAAGAAGGTGGCAGCAGCACCAGTGTTGGTAAAAGAGCCGGTAAGCAAACTACGTGAGCTATTGAAAAAGATAAATGAAAATTACAGTAAAACAGCATAATAAATCATTCAATGAGTAGTAAAGAAACAACACATAGAATACCCGGTAAAAGATGCTGTATCTGTAAGAATGATATATCAATGCAAAAAACAGGGAGCAAAATCTGTTCAGTCAGAGTTTACGGGAAAGATCAAGCCCGGCAATGCCAAAGTGGTATGAAGCAGGTAGGTAGAATAATAAGGAAGCATAAACAGGCTCAACTAAAAAATGAATTAATGAATTTCCTGAACAGTGTTAAGATATAATAACCCTGATTGAATTAATTAATAAATTGATTAAAAGAAAAATTGCAGGATCGCTATAACAACATTGCTATAAAAATTAATTAAATGAAAAATGAAAATGGAGCAAATCCTACGTACGAATCAATATTCAACCTGAAGAAAAGCAGGCGTGATAACACCTTCCTGAAGAAAGGTTATGATGGCTTAATTGATAAGGTTGAAACATTAAGGCTGGAAAACATGAACCTGAAAAAAAATGAAATAGAAGAACCGCAAAAAGTAAAGAGATCAAAAGCAGATATAAGTAAGGTATGTAGCCAGATTTATAATGATTACCGGGAAGCAAAGGCAGATTTTGAATCTGGTGAACTAAGCCAATCTAAATATTATTCTTACCTGAATGTTTTACGGCTGCTGGTTGACGTATTACCGGCTGTTGATGGTGATGCACTGCATGAATGGGAAATCATAGTAGAATGCATTAAACAAGGTTTAATTGATGATCCTACCCCTGTTCCGGTTAAGAAGGCATTGGAAGCAGCACCACTTGTAAAAACAACAGTGAAGCGTTCAATTGTGCCAAAACGGAAAGATGCTACTGATTTAGCAATCGAAAAAAGTTTAAGCGCAATATTGAAGATGGCTAATGATGTAAAAAGAAAGTAACTAATTGCTTAACAATAAAAATTTAAGATCGCTTCCAGAATCGCATATAATAAAATAATTAAAAAATGGATATTACTTACCAGTACGGTTTTTTCGCAGAGTTCGGAAGTGCAGTACAAACAGATAACAATTATAATTTGCTAACTGAAAATGGATCAAAGAATCTTACCCATACCAACACAGAAATGATGATAGCACGAGCATATCAGCTTAGCACTTATTTTAAAAGTGTGTTTAGTAAGATAATACAAGATAGAGGTGCAGGTAGATTGAGTAATGATAAATATCATAAGTTCATGCGATACTACCATTTGCTGTTATGTGATACCACACTCATTGCCAAATATCTTAAAGAAGATTCTCAACTGGTTGATGGAGTGAAATCATTTGGCGGTAAAAAAAATATTGAAGCAATATAGATGCTTTTCCTGTGTTTATTTCCAGAAGGGCGGCGGTAAGAGTTCCTCCGTCCCTTTTTTAAAAAATTAATTAAAACAATTTGTATGAAAATTACTTTTATTGAAGAAAAAATAAGCGGCTTGCAAGCAATAAAAAAGAGACACTTTATTCGATTATTAATAAAAATATATTTTAAAAAAATTTTATCTTTTTTTTCAGGTTGCAACTTATTGAAAACAAACAAAAACATTTATTCACTATATCATAAAAGATATTATTAAGAATGCACCAGCACTTTTTTTGTATGAAATGGATATATAATTTAGCCGCATCAAAGCCGTTTACAATAGGGTTTTTGCAAAAAAATTCATGCAGTGTTTATACCCCTGTAACATAGCTGTAATGGCTATGTTAATCCCTCTGGTAAGGGCTTTGATAGCAGGATAGGTGGACACTGCTATTTTATTATCCGCCACTAAAAAACAAACAATGCAAAACCAAAAATCAAAACTACCTCATTATGCAGGTGAGATTAACGAAAATTCAGTGAAAGAAATGTACGTAGAAATTCATCACGTAATCAACGAAAATGCAATCTTACGGAAGGAACTCAAATGGTATCAACAAAGTTTTACTGAAGCAGTAGAATTTTTTTTAGATGAGAAAAGAAAGAATTAAGCTGAAGGGCGGCGGTAAAGATTCTGCTGCCCTTCTTTAAAAAATTAATCAAGTATTTAAAAGATCATAACAAAAATAAATAATCATGGGAAACTTCATGTTAGATGAATTAAATAATCAAAGCCCTTATGTTATTATAGGTGCTGATGAAAATAACAGCGATACAGAAATATCAAATGAACTAAAGAAATCTATTAAGATTGATCTAACGGCACTTTTAATGAAGTATGATAAAGTTGAACCTTTAGCTAATGTTATCAGTGAAGTGAGAAGATACTTACAGGTAGATTAAAAGATTGCAATCAATTGCAACTAAAAATTAATCAAATGGGTAACGATTATATTAAGCAGTGGAACGATCAAGTTAACAACATTGCCAAAGTAAGGAGCAATGATAGAGATGTCAGTATAGAGCAAATAATCAAACCCGGATCAGTGCAGGTGTTAAATGATGAAGGGATTAATAGGCAGCAGGCAAGGGAAATAAACAACTTAAACAATGCATTAGCTAATGCCGGCTTAGTTTAATCAGTATTTACACAGATCGCTTTTTAATTAAAAAAATTAATGCCAGATAATAAGAAAGTATTCACCGTAACACCAGTACCAGACTATACAACAGTTGTTTCTTATATACAGGATGCCAGCACACCCGGCTTTGCTTATGTGAATGATATGGAAGGTTTTTTGGCTGTAACTGATGGAAATGGTATAACGAACAAGGAAAGAATTTTTAATAACTACAGTGCCAGCGAAAAAAATAAATACAAAAATGCCAACGTTGGTTCGTTACCATTGAAGTATCCAACGCTTATTTATGTAAGCTATGATAAGATTGCAGATTTAAGCAACTTTCTTACTGAAGGCATTGAAGGAACAACCAACAACGAACCGGCCTTTAAGGCAGCACAATTAGCGAAACTGGAAGCCGATAAGGGTTATGTTCAGATAACAAAACCACTGGCAGGAATGGAAGCTAATGGCGTTTTAAAGAATATGTACCCTAATCTTACAGTATGGATTTGGTGTCGCTCATTGAGTGATAATGTCAGTGAAAATGAATTAACGGGTGAATTATTTGATCTTACACCTTTCATTATAAAATGTACAACCAACAGCAGTAAGAACGGCGGCAATTTCAATATTCAATTACCTGCATTGGTTTGTGAGCGAAATGATAAGGACAGGTGGATATTGAAGCGGAATAATGTACATCAAGCCGGTAATGAATATATGGCTGAAGGTTCATTATTTAAAGGTGTCAATGAAAATGGAGAACTGATAAGAAACCAATTCCTATTTCACAACGTCATTAAATCAAATGATCTAATCTTCATCCGGTTTGAAACCTTAGAAACAGAAAAGAAGCAACGTTTAAAAGACAGTACAGAATACTATCTTGATAAATCCATGTTGGCAGGTAGAATTTATGATATGATCGGCCTTGTTGATTCAAATACGCAACAGGTAGCACCTGAAAGCAATGATGTTTCCATAAGTATTACAGGCAGGGATTTAAGCAAGCTGTTTCTTGATGATGGAACTTATTTTTATGCTATACAAAACGTTCAAGGTAAACTTAATTTCAGGGGTGGTACTGAACAAAGGAATAGTATTGTAAGCAGGAATATAGCAGATGGCTCAATGATGTTTTTAGGTTTGTATATGCAAAAATCTATTCAGTACGTTTTGGAATTTGTAATACAGCAACTTTCAACACTGAAAATAGTTCCTGATGATCTTTTCACATCATACGGTGATCGGGTAAATAAGGTACTGAACGAACCGGGATTCAAAGAGAATGAAATAAATCCATCCACCAACTACAAACCACAGTTTGAATTACAAAAAGCAAGGGGTGTATGGCAAATAATAAAGCTGGTAATTGATGCAGGTGTAACAAACCGAAGGATTGTAGATTCATCAATGAGTACAGCAAACGGATCATTAATGAATTTTGTACATGGTGTTTGTCAAGAACCGTTTGTAGAATGCATATTTGATACCTACGGTGATATGTTTTATGTAACTGTAAGAAAGCCACCGTATGACAGGAAAGGCTTAACAACTTTAATAGAAGGCCGGGTAAACACTGAAGATGCAACACAATCAACACCTGCTGCTATCATTGATATAGAATCTGAAGATGTAATAAGGGAATCACTTACAATGAATGATTCAGAAATTTATTCATGGTATCACTTCATTCCACGTTCTTTATATATGGGTAATTCTGATGATTATAGTTTATCTTATTTGCCAGCAATGTATTTCCCGGAATATGCTGAAGTATTTGGAACAAAGGCATTTCAACAAACACACAATTATTTGCCTTATACCAAACTTAAAGATCAACCTGAAGGATTAAGCGAATATGAGTTTCAAGCATTTTTAGACTATAAATATCTTATTGAATCATCACAATACTTACCATTTTCCAGAAAAGGTACATTAATACTGAACGGTGACAGAAGAATAAAAATAGGCAACGTTATCAGGTACAAACCAACAGGTGAAATATTCTATGTGGAAGGTGTAAATCAGAACTATCAAATACACGAAAGGGGTATTGAAAGAACAACAACAGTAGAAGTAACAAGGGGCTTAGTTGAACAGTTGATTTATGGAGTAAAGGCTCAGGATGATAAAGGTGCAGAGCAAACAGTGAGTTATTTCAATATCATCAATACAGATTTAAACATTAAGTATAAAACTGTTCCGAAAAAAATTACAGAAACAAAACCTGTAGTGGTCAATACACCTGCACTTTACCCGGCAATTGGTACTGCTGCACCCGGCTTCAATGAATACATGCAACATCAACAAGGGGCAAGGGGAACAAGGCAAATAACAGATTCAATAAAAACAGGAGAATCACTATCAACAATAAGAATTAATAAAATGTTTGGTGTGCCGGGTGATGCCAATTATCCGGGTAATGTAGGTAAAGATTACTTTGGTGAAAGAAATGCTACAGGCTTTGTTCAATACTGGTTAAGGAAATATAATGCAGCCTATAAACTTGCAAATTCGACTACATCAAGGTATGAAGATATTTTCCAAAGGGTAGAAAAAGAAACAGGTGTACCAGTTGACGTTTTAAGGGCATTTGCACAGGTTGAATCTACAATGAGTAATAATGATAGGGAAGGAACTTACATTGGCTTAATGCAGGTAACAAAGGATATGGCAGCAGGCTTTGGATTGAATGCATATAATGACTATGACAATGTAAAAACCGTAGCCTTGTTATATATCCGAAATAAAAACAACAATCCGTTTACAACATTATTCAATACATCTTTAGATAATGCTGTAAATAAGTTTCTGCCAAACCAAC
>JABDAV010000065.1 GCA_013289015.1 Bacteroidota bacterium
GCATTGGTATAACAGAAGAGTCGCTTCCAAAAATTTTCGAGCGCTATTATCGCGTAAGTAAAAATCATCTTGGTTCAGGTGTGGGGCTAGCATTGGTAAAAAGTCTTACGCAATTACATAAAGGTGATATTTATGTTTATAGTGAGCGATATAAAGGCACAGAAATAATCATTGGCATTCCATGGGGTGAACAAAGCTATGATTCATCAGAATTGGCCGCACCGTGTGATCAGAATGCACAATTGGAATCTATAGACACTTCAATTTTATTGCCATTGCGGGAGCACGATAATGATCATCATCCTTCAATAACAAAGCTTAATAAATCAATCCTTCTTGTTGACGATAACCACGAATTGCGTTCTTTCTTAAAACAAACTTTTGAAAACTTCTATTATATCTATGAAGCGGATGACGGAAAATCAGCCGTTGAAATTGCGACGGAACAAATTCCTGACTTAATTATAAGTGATGTTATGATGCCTGTAATGAATGGCATTGAATTTTGTAAAGCAGTTAAAGAAAAATTTGAAACAAGGCATATTCCTTTCATTATCTTATCTGCTAAAGATGCATTAAGCACTAAGATTGAAGGGATGGAATCAGGCGCTGATTATTATTTTTCGAAGCCACTAAGTATTGATCTTTTGCGCCTCACCGTTCACAATATATTTGAGCAAAGCGAAAAGCTTAAGCAGCGTTATACCAATAATTACCTCGCTGAAGCTGCTGAACTTGTTCACTCTGAAAAAGACAAAGAATTCTTTAATACACTTACAGCGATTATAGAAGAAAATATTGATGATCTTAAACTGGATGCTGATTTTTTATGTGAGCGTTTATATATAAGCCGTACAAAATTGTATCAAAAAATAAAAAGTATATCCGGTCAATCGGTTGGAGATTTTATAAGAACCATCAGACTTAAAAAAGCTATCCAGATTATGACGCATGAAGTAATAGCGATGAATGACGTGGCCGACAGAGTTGGCCTGCAAAGCAGCTCTAATTTTTCAAGGGCATTTAAAAGAGAATATGGCAAATCGCCGTTGCAGTTTATGCAATCGCTGAAAAAGAATTAGCCGGCAAGATGAAACCGGAATGATGTTGAAAGAAACAAGTGTTTGTACTATCCTCAACTCTAAATGAATGAAAAGCAGCGCAAGATGTAAAAACATCTTGCGCTGCTTTTCATTTTCGATTGCTGTATAAATTCTTTATTAGGTTAATGCGATAGAATTATCTGGTAACTAAAGCTTGTTGGTATTGAATATACCCGGCAACTTTCTAAAGGCCGCGGCCCGCACCCATTTGAACCAACACCAAGCGTTTTATGACTAATGCATAAAACTGTTCCATTGCTTTTTGGTAAATCAATTTTATATTCTACAGGTTCGAGTTCCTCATCGCTGTAAGGGAGCGCAGAAACCTGCATTAAAGCACTGTCTTTTTTAATAGTTATTCCAACACCTTTTTCAGATGTTACGCTTGCCCAGCGCACATCTTCATGATTGCCGCATTCCATTGGTTTTTCATACGGCGTTAGTTGCTGACTAACACTGCTAACGTAATGACCAACGTCAGAACCTTGTTTGCGATCTGAATAATTTTCCATCGGTCCACGGCCAAAGTAATCATAGTGATCAAGATCTTTATTTAAAAACATGCGCACACCTATTCTTGCAAGCACCGTATTTGAATCGCTGAAGTTTACGTTGTTTTCAACATTGATCAATCCATTTCCATTTATGGTATAAACTACTGCGTGATGAACCGTAAAATTATTTTTGCCTGTTCCTGTTAAGGCCGCGTTGATTTCAATAACGTTATCGGAAAGCTGATTGCTGGTTATATTATCTATTGTCCATGTAAGCGCAGTAATGCCTTGTTTCTCCCAAACTTCATAAGCCCACATATCATCTTTCTGATGCGGAGCGCGCCATAAATGCAACATCGGACCGCCATCTTTTTGCAAGAGCTCTTTGCTGCCTTCTTCCATTTTTGAAAATGTGCCTTTTGTTTTATCAAATTCAAGATTAAAATCTGCACCTTTTATACTTATCATATTTGCTGAATCATTTAAGATGAGTTTGCTTCCGTTATCAGCAACAACAGCAGGCAAACTAACAGGTAATTCCAATTGCTGTGCAGCAACTTCAAAGCCTTTTTTAGCCCACATGTTATCATCAGCCAGATCAAATGAAACTCTTAAAAAATATTCAGCGCCAGGTTTTGGATTTACTTTGAATGGTATAGTTATATCTTTTTCTTCGCCGGGATTTATCAATCCAATATCTAATTTGCCTGATGATATGCTGTTGCCATCTTCACTTAAATCCCATTTTGCATTGAAACTATTAAGGTTGATAAATTGATAACGATTTCTAATGGTAACTATTCCTTTTGTAAGATCTTTTGCACTAACGCTTATCCATTGATAAGCATGTTTTAATTCAGGGTAATGCGGCTTGGGAGACCTGTCTGAAAAAACAACGCCTTTATGAATAAAATAGTGGTCATTTGGATATTCACCAAAACCACCGCCAAAAGCAGTGATGGAATGATTTGGATTGCGGTTATTATAAATCCCCTGGTCCTGCCATTCCCAGATAGCGCCGCCTAATAATTGCGGATATTTATCAAAAAGTTCATTATATACATCAACCGAACCCATAGAATTAAACATTGCATGCGCATATTCGCATAAATAAAATGGTTTCACCAGCGTAGCATCTTTGGCTTTCTTTTCAAGGTTGGTTACATCTGTGTACATCTCGCTATCAATATCTGCCGGGTTTTTATCACCAATGCCAAAACCCTGGTAATGTGTTGGCCGTGTTGAGTCTATATTTTTAATGGTTTTTAATATAGCTCTGAAGTTTGAACCACCACTTCCACATTCATTGCCCAACGACCATATAATAACGGACGGATGATTTTTAAAATTTTCAACATTGGCTACATTACGATCTATCAACGCAGCCTTAATTCTTGGCTCTTCATTAAACTCATCCCATGCGCCATGGCATTCAAGATTTGCTTCTGCAACAAGATAAATGCCGTATTCATCACACAACTCATACCAACGCGGATCATCAGAATAATGGCAGGTACGCACATGATTGCAGTTAGCCTGTTTAATCAGTATAATATCTCTTATCATCTGCTCTTCTGTAATGGCATGACCATCATCAGGCCAGTTTTCGTGGCGGTTAACGCCCTTCAGTTTTATAGGTACGCCATTCACCATAAATATGCGGCCTTTTATTTCTAGACTTCTAAATCCGGTTTGGGAAGATAAAGTTTCCAGCTTGTGGTTTCTATCATTTATCGTTATTACAGTAGTATAAAGCTTAGGCGTTTCTGCAGTCCATTTTTGCGGATTATTTACATTGAATTTCACTTCAACTGTTACTTCTTCACCAGGCTTCAATGCAGGGATTGATTTTTTACCGATAGCATCCGGCACCATCATCGTTCCATCATATAAAGTAACTTCAAGCTCATTGGCTTTCATTTCTTTTGTACTGTAATTTTTTATTTTGGATGTAACTACTAATGCTGCATTACGATATTCTTTATCAAGATTTGTTTTTATAAAATAGTCACGAATATGTTCCTGCGGCGAACTCCATAAAGTTACGTTCCTGAAAATCCCGCTTAAGCGCCACATATCCTGATCTTCCAGATAACTGCCCGTTGTAAAACGATACACCTCAACGGCCAGCATATTTTTGCCTGGTTGAACATAATTAGTGATGTCAAACTCCGCTGCATTGCGGCTGTTTACACTATAACCGACTTTCTTGCCATTAACCCAAATAAAAAAACCTGCATCAACACCATCGAAAGTTACAAAGATGCGGCGGCTATTCCAGTCGGAAGGCAATGTAAAATCACGGCGATAGCTTCCTACAGGATTTCTTTCTTTATAAGCAGTATATTTTTCCGGCGGAGTGCTCATCACATTTGGAAAATCTTTTTGAAAAATATAAGTAAAGTTGCTGTAGTATGGCGTGCCATAATCTTTCAGTTGCCAGTTGGAAGGCACTTCAATATCTTTCCACGAGGAAACATCGTATGAAGTTTTATAAAAATCAACCGGCCTTTTTTGCGGCCAGTCAACCCAGTTAAATTTCCACATTCCGTTTAAACTGCGGCAAAAAGAAGACGCATGACGATTAGCAGACAACGCTTCTTTTAAAGAAGCGTAAGGCATAAGTGTGGCATGATAAGGCTCTTTATTGATGCCAATATTTTCGGGGTCTTGTATTTCTTTTGGAACAAATGCCGTATCTACGTTTGATAAGCCGTCTGCAGATTGCATTTGTGCGTTTAAACCTGTTTTGAAGCTTAAAACGAGGATTATAATTAATACAATTTTAATTATTTGCTTTTTGGATGACGCATTGCATATAATCGTTAGCATATAAAAAAAGCCTGGTTTTAAATTCATATTAAAGGACTGCAAAACTCGCATTAAATGATTTTTATGACGGGCAAATCATACATTTTTTTTAACCCACAGTACACTATGCCGGCTTATAAGCCCGGCCTATTGTTATATTTGAAATTCATGTTTTTAAATTTTTCCATTGGCTTTTATAAAGCGGTATACTTTACCCTGTTCCTTTTTCTTTTCCATAACAGCTCAAACTAAATATGTTTTTGAAGCGTCAGAAATGGGCTCACCTTTTACCATTACTAATTTATACAAATGATTGCTATGCTTCACCTTTCTGTTCAACACCCGCCTTCAGCCAACAAGGAAGGCAATAGGCTGAATAATAACAGGATGTTTTCGTAAATATTTGTTTGATTCATTTTTCACAGGCCTGCTATCCCGGCCTTCGTTATGCAAAAAGCCTACATGGTCTTCAACAGGCTCTGCCTATTTTTTACTTCCGTGGCTAAGTAAAGTAAGGAAGGTTATTATTTAAACCAGAAATAAAGTCTTGGATCAGGCTGATAATTTATTAGCCTTTTGTAAATTTGTTTCAACAGATTAAGCAGCTTTATTTGACAAGAATTAGTGAGTAATTCGTGAGTGATTTATAATAGATTTATTAAGTTAATGATATTCAATTGGATACAAGTAGGGTTCGAATCCCTCCCTCGCCGCTGAAATACACAACCGGCAATATGCCGGTTTACTTTGAATTGCAGCAGATGGAATTCAAAGAAATCTAGTTAGGAAGACAATGGGGATCGAAAAAGCCATCGGAGCAAAAGAAAATTCCAAAAAGCTAAATGAGTTCATAGATATGGTTCGGTTTAAAGTATATAACGCTGGATAAGAAGATATTCTAACAGCGCATGCATTGAAAAAATGTTAACGGCAGTGTTTCATCATCACGGACAGAAGTTGCATCATTCAATGTCATATTCGCAATTTCATCTTTACGCTTAAATGTTACACCTTTATACTGTTTGATATAGTCTAATAAATCAGAGGTTACTTTAACCATTTGAGGTGTTCCTCCAATTCTATCATGAAAACTAATCGACATTTGTCTGCGTTTAAATTCACTTTCTGCATACAACTGATCAAACTCAGCTTTCACCTGGTTAAAAAATTGATCAACAGAAAAATTTTTCCCTTCAATCAATACAATATCATTGCATCTTAATGTGTAAGGCACTACAGCAAAACCTTTATTATTAACCTGGATTATAAACGGTTCATCTCTACTTATATCATCAATGTGATAAGTGAAGCCTAATTCTTGCAGTATTTTCAACGTATTCTCACCCCGTCTTAACCAATTTGCATTGTAACCAACCGGATTAAATCCTGTTATGTTTTTTATCGCGTCAACGCCATCACTAATAAACTTTTTTTCTTCATCGTAAGACATCGCATATTGGGAATTCCAACTCATGCCATGTGCTGCCGCTTCATGTCCACGTTCAACAATTTCTTTTGCAAGTGCAGGATTTTTCAACACTGCAGTTCCAACCATATGAGAAGTAACTTTTATACCATGCTTATCCCAATTATCCAGCATTCTTGGAATACCTCCTTTGTAACCATACTCATACCATGTTATAGCCGGCAGGTCACGATATCCTTTTTGCATGTTCTGCGGGAACGGGCTTTCTGCATTATCAGGTTGACCACCTGATTCAAATTGCATGGAAATGGAAATAACTAACCTTGAGCCATCAGACCATTTACTTTTTGTTGCTGAAGTCATAAGTTTATGTTGATTATGAATGAAGATGAAATGTTTGGAAGCTGAATGCTTACAATAGCTGTACTCGCCAGACCTATTGTTCTAATAAAGTCATGTTCTGAACGAATGATCTTTTATGTAGTTATTGTAGTAAAACAGGTTCCCTGGCTTCCATTTCCATTAACACTATATGTGTGTAGGAATTTTTCGTGTTATCGTTTACATGCTTAACCAAACCTGTTGACTGCCCGGCATATTTTCCCTGTGCATCTGTTTTAAAATTATTGATACCAAAATCATTTGTATAGGGTGCTGTGTTAGATTTTGATAAAAACAAACTATATGATGCGTTAGGGTTAAGGCCTTTAAATTGTTGTTCGATAAGGTCAATTAAACCAATTGTTCTTATAACCAGTTTTCCGGCAGATGATGACGTTTTATCAATTGATTGCATGACGACAACCTGTGTTTCTGCTGTATCATTCAGCGGTGTTAAGCCTTCGTTGCTATTAAGGTTAGCAACGGCATTATCAGCATATATCAATGCCTGGGGGCTTTGACCAATTTTAATTGTTGAGACAACTTGCGTCGTTTGTAAATCGATGTGCTGCACTTCATCTGAAAACTCTAATCCAATGTATGCTTGTTTACCATCCGGCGACACCCAAATACCATGCGGCATGGCATCAACATTAATGGTATCTGTTTGTTTGAAGTTATCAGCAACATCAAAAATTCGTACTTTATTTTCGCCTCCAACTGTTACCAGCATCAGTAATTTATTGTTGCTATAACAGAATGTAACGTGGTTTGTAACAGCGCCGGTATAAATAACTTTTGCTATAGTTTGTGTTGTTGTATTAAACACCGTTAC
The DNA here is from genome assembly GCA_013289015.1 of Bacteroidota bacterium. Classification (GTDB taxonomy): domain Bacteria; phylum Bacteroidota; class Bacteroidia; order Chitinophagales; family Chitinophagaceae; genus Parafilimonas. The sequence goes on from JABDAV010000065.1 coordinate 7,051, forward strand.
TGCACCAACATCTTTATGCGTCATCGCAACCCATTCACCCTGAGGGCTTGTAAAAATATTTGGAGAAAATGGACTAACAACGGGAACCCGTTTTATTATCCCGTATGTTTTCGTATCAACAGGACCTAAATAAATACGCTTATATCACATACATCCCATCGTTTCATTCTGCTAAAGGAAGTAAGCATAGCAATTAAACTTAGAAAAAGGTTTCGCTGAATATTTATTAGTCTATTGTGTTTTTGTTACTTTGTAGTAACAGAATTAAGCAACTTTATTTTGACAAGAAATAGTGAGTAATTCGTGAGTCAATAACAACAAGCTTTATAAAAGTAATGATATTCAAACTGATAGGGATTAGGTGTTAATCCCTCCCTCACCGCAGAATAAGCTTATCAAAAAGTATCAATGCCTTCAAATTGTTGAGTTTGAAGGTTTATTTTCAGGCTTTACCAAAAAAATTGATGCGTCTGCGAAAAAGCGGCTAAAAAGCCTCTTTCTTATTAATAAGTATGGGAATGAACAAAATTCATTACTCCTTATAGCCTAACAATTCCAGTGGCACACGTATTGCCTGGGGACGATAATATTCAGGATTGAATTTATTGTTAACACAGTTAGCAAGACATGGCTCATACCCATTAATAGAATAATGAATAAGCAACTCATTTCTTTCATTAATGCAATCCGGATGCGCAATGGGCAAATAGAAAAACGGGTAATGGCCTTGTATTGTATCGTTGATCGTATAAATGGCTACAGGTTTTGAAAAAGGCCCTTCAGGATTATCAGCCGTTGATGCATATATATTTTTACCGCCATCACATGCAACACTGAATTCTGATGAAAGCAATAAATATTTGTCTTTCACTTTAGAAACAGTAGTACTGTTAGAGAAAGCTTCCGTAACGGGCTTTGCTTCATGTATGTTAGCGCTCCAGGTTGAGCCATTCCAATAATACCAGTTAGTTGAAGGCGCATTCAATTTAAATCTTGCAACATAAATATCTGCGGATATAAATTTTGCCTTAGTACCATATATATAACCATATCCATTTGCCTTATCTTCAATGAGACCGCTACCGAATTGTGTGCTGTCCGCACCCGGTAATTCCTGTATACCAATAGTCTTTAAAGAAGGATATAAAAGTTTTATCCAAACATCATTGCCTGCTTTCGCAAAACCTAAACCACCTTCGGCATTTTTCATGTTCATGCCATAAATAAAAATGGTATCATTCCATTGATAACCGCAACCCGGCCAGAAGAAATGATCAGGATTCTTTTTATCTTTTAAAAAAGTTTTGTCATTGCTTTTATTATCAGTTAAAGAAATCGTATTGCTCTGATTCCAATCATTTGCTGATGGTTGTAGCAAAGCGCTGTTCCTTGACTGGAATAAACAAGGAACTGTTTTGGTTATGCTGTCATAATGATCAATATAACTGTCACCAAACAACCATAGCATCCTGCCATCATTCAGGTGAATTATATAACCGCCATCCATTGAAACAACCCCGTTAGTGCGTTTGAAAAAATTGGTTGCTGTTGTGTCTTTATAAACAAGTTGCTGATTTACTATTCCCCAGTTTCTATTTGGCTGATCGCCCATGGTTAATTCAAGCTTACCACCTTGCATAATATCTTTATAATCGATATAACATTTGTTGTAAGGTTGACCATTTAACAATGCACTTTGTATATAAATATTCGATGATGAATTATTATGAGTGATGATGGAAAATGTTTTGCCATCCTGTAAATGATTTATTGATTGTTGAAATGAAGGGCTTGTTATTTCCATTCTTGTTGAACCCGGGCAAACAGGATGAATACCCATTGATGCCAGTACATACCAGGCGCTCATTTGGCCAACATCTTCATTCCCTACCAAACCTTCAACAGAATTATTGTAAGCGCTGTCGCAGATTATTCTTGTCCACTTTTGCGTTAGCCATGGTACATCCAAACGGTTAAATAAAAACGGAACATGATGCACCGGTTCATTTGCATGATTATAGTAACTATTCCACATGAAAGTTTTGGGTGTTTGTTCAAAGAAATTTTCAAGATCAGCGATCACTTTTTCTTTGCCACCCATTAATGCAACCATGCCATCTACATCATGTGGAACAAACCAACCTTGCTGGTAAGGGTTGGTTTCAAAAGTTCCATACCAATCCGTTAACCTTCCATCTTTTGGCCAGGGTTGCCATAAACCATCTTCATTGCGCGGACGAAACCATTGATGTGTTGTATCGAAGATGTTTTTATAATCAAGTGAACGCGCTGCATATTTATCTGCATCATCTTTTTTACCTAAACTATCTGCCAATTGCGATAAGCACCAATCGTCAAAAGCATACTCCAATGTTTTGGCGATTGATGTTCCGCCGGGTGTATATCCCAATGTACCATTACCAAATTTTTCATTCGTGTTTACTGCATATTGATAAGCTTTCTGCACATCATAATTGCGAATGCCTTTTACATACGCATCAGCCAATATAACAACCGCAGGATTTCCTAACATGCAACTACTGTATGCATTCATCATTTCCCATCGTTCCAAATAATTGCTATCCGTTTCATCAGCAAGCGTTACCAGTGAATTGATCATATCACTTACCAATGTTGGGTGAATGATGGTTTGCAATGGAAACTGGCTGCGGAAAACATCCCAACCACTGAATATGCTGCGCTTATTGAATGTTGTTGCGTGATGAATTTTATGATCGCCACCGGTATAATTTCCATCCACATCTGTTACAATGCGCGGATCGATCATCGTATGATATAAGGCTGTATAAAAAACAAATTTTTGCTCTTCTGTTGCGCCATCGATTGTAATAACATTCAATGCATCATTCCAAAGCCTGATTGCGTTTTGATGCACATTATCAAAATCCCAATCTTTAATTTCTGCTTCAAGATTCTTTTGCGCACCATCTATGCTTACAAAAGAAATTCCTGCCTTCATTAAAACTTCTTCATTTGTTTTTGTTGCAAACTCTGTGTAAAAACCAAGATGCTTTCCTTCGGCCTCACTCCTGCCCTTTCCAAAGGAGAGGGATCTAACGGTTGCATTTGCGATCCATCGCTGGTAATAATCGCTTTCAATTGCTTCACGCTTCCTGTTTGCTGTATCAGGAATAGTTGCACTCCACACACCAAAATTTTTCAACGGCCTACTGAACTGCGCATAGAAATAAACCGTGTAATTTGCTTTACCATCACCATTACCCCAACCGCCGCCATCCGGCGTGCATTGCATCCATCCTTCAATCGTATTATCATCTATAACTTTTACGTATTGTAATGTTGATGTGCCGCCAACCCTTCTTGCCAGATCGATTTGTATGCGTGATTGTTTGTTGGATGGAAAAGTAAAACGCAGCATGCCGCTATGCGGTGCTGCAGTCATTTCAGCTTTGATGTTGTTATCTGTTAACTGTACAGCGTAATAACCTGCTGATGCTTTTTCATTTGCTTTATCATAACGCGAACGATAACCTGTTCCTGGAGTATCATCCAATTTTCCTGACGACGTTTTAAGCTTGCCTGTTGTTGGCATCACTAAAAAATTTCCCAGATCACCATACCAGCCAACACCGCTCATTTGTGTAAAAGCAAAACCTTCTATGCTTGTGTGTTCATAACTGTAACCTGAGCCATTATCGCCGCCGGTAATTGTATTCGGGCTCACCTGTACTAAACCATACGGCGTAGTGGCGCCCGGAAATGTTTTACCCAATCCATGATAAATGCCTGCTTTACCTGCACTGGTGCTCGCGCCGATAAAAGGATTTACATAATCTGCAGGTTGTTTAATTTGTGCATTCAGTATAGTTGACGAAAATAAAAGTATGGTTGACAAATAATTTTTCAACGGCAAAAATTTATAGTGAAGCGAACTTGTATAAGACACGCGTTGATTAGCTTACCTCTATTCCATAAAGCTCGTTGTGCAGAAATAGCTGTTAAATGTTTTTGTGTTGATAGCGGTTGGCTCAACATCAATTTACTATGATGCAGATTGAATAATATTGCAAACCACATCACTCAAATAATGTCTATGAAAAAAAGAATCACCGGGTATATGGTGATGATATGTTTGTGTTTTGCATGTACTTCATTTATAAAAGCGCAAACAGGCGCCATAAATAAAAGAAAAGATCAAAGGCCTAATATCATCATTATTCTTGCAGATGATCTTGGCTTTTCAGACCCTGGTTGTTATGGTGGTGAGATCAATACACCCAACCTGAATTATCTTGCTGCAAACGGCATGCGCTTCCGCAATTTTTATAACACTTCAAGGTGTTGCCCCAGCCGTGCATCGCTGCTCACAGGAATGTACAATCATAATGCAGGTATTGGTGAGATGACGGAAGACAGGCATCTGCCGGGTTACCGCGGACATATAACAGACAGTGTTGTAACCATTGCTGAAGTATTGAAAGCTGCAGGTTATCATACAGCAATGTCGGGCAAATGGCATGTATCCAATACGGTTGTTCAATCGACACCGGAAGAACAATTAAAATGGCTGGATCATCAATCTTATCATCCATTATTTTCTCCGGTTGAGCAATATCCTGTGAATCGTGGATTTGAAAAATATTTTGGCAACATCTGGGGCGTGGTTGATTATTTTGACCCATTCAGTTTAGTAAGTGGGACAACAGCAATAAAAGAAGTTCCAAAGAATTATTATCACACAGATGCGATCAACGATACTGCCGTCGCTTATATAAAAGAACTGAGTAAAGATGACAAGCCCTTCTTTTTATATGTTGCTGAAACAGCGCCGCACTGGCCATTGATGGCACCTGAAGAAGAGATTGAAAAATATAAAAACACGTACACAAAAGGTTGGGATTATATACGGGAAGAGCGTTTTAAAAGAATGTGTGCATTGGGTTTGATCGATTCAAACAAAACGAAACTTTCAGCAAGATGGAATGATAGCCTGCAATGGGCAAATAATCCTGACACAGCATGGGATGCAATGGCAATGGCTGTTCATGCTGCAATGGTTACACGAATGGATGAAGGTATTGGCCGCATCATTGCCGCATTAAAAGAATGTGGCCGGTTAGATAACACATTAATTGTTTTTTTAAGTGATAATGGTGCCAGCGCTGAAAATGCTGCAGCGTACGGACCAGGTTTCGACAGGCCGGCAGAAACACGCGATGGCAACACTATTCACTACGCCACAAAAAAAGACATAATGCCCGGACCTGAAACAACTTATTCGTCTATTGGCCCGCGCTGGGCAAACGTTGCGAACACACCTTTTCAATACTGGAAAGAAGAATCATTTGAAGGTGGTATTCATACGCCATTTATTGCTTTCTGGCCAAATGGTATCAAACAGCCAAAAGGCAGTATTGTGCAACCTGTTTGTCATATTATGGATCTAATGCCAACCTGTATTGAACTTGCCCAAACAAAATATCCTTCAACGTACAATGGCCGTACAATAAAACCTGAACAAGGTTTAAGTCTTGTCCCGGTATTAGAAGGCAAAGCAGGTAAAGGTCATGAAGAATTATGCAATGAACATTATGGTGCGCGATACATTCGCTACAATGGCTGGAAGCTGGTTGTGCGAAGAGATGAAGCATGGCATTTATATCATATAGATGAAGATGCAACTGAGTTGCATGATCTTGCTGCGCAATATCCTGATAAAGTAAAAGAGCTTGAAAGCATGTGGAATGATTGGGCAATGAAAAATAATGTATTGCCGAAAAAATAACTGAAAGTTTTCGTTTTTTTTATCAATATATCAATAGCGGTAAAGCGGCTGTTGATGTACTTGTATGAAGAGCTTTTCACAAAAAAATTGCTGATGAAACATTTTATTCTTTTTGTTTTTGCCTGCAGTATAATCATCGCTTCTTTCGCACAAAAATCTCCTGCACCATTTGTAAACGGGGATCGCGTTGTGTTTGCTGGAAATAGTATTACCGAACATGGCTTTTATGAAACATATATCTGGTTGTATTATATCACACATTTTCCGGAAAGAAAAATTACAGTGTTCAATGGTGGCATTGGTGGCGATGTGGCAAGACAAGTTTATATACGTTTAGATAGTGATCTGCTCACCAAAAAACCAACTGTTCTAACGATTGACTTTGGCATGAATGACAGCCGTTATTTTGAATACTGGATGCATAAAGATAAAACAGATAGTGTGCGTCAAAGTGCTATTGATACATCGTACAAATGGTTTGAAAAGATGCGCGATAAAGTAAATGCTTATCCTGGTATCAAAAAGATTATGATAGCTTCTTCGCCTTATGATGAAACCGTTAAGAATGGCAAAGATCCTTTCCGGGGAAAGTTTAAAACAATGGAAGGCATCGTTGCTTTTCAAAAAGATGAAGCAATAAAAAACAACTGGAGTTATGTTGATTTCTTTTACCCGATGACTGAAATGGATCAGAAAGGACAACAAACGGATACCGCTTTCACATTAACGGGTCCTGACAGAATTCACCCGGGCAATGCAGGCCATTTTGTAATGGCATATTTATTTTTAAAAGCGCAAGGCTTAGCAAACAAACCAATTGCTGATGTTGTGGTTGATGTAAAATCCAGCAAGGTTATTAAAGCAGATAATGCTATTATTTCATCAGTAAATAAAAAAGATAATGCTGTTTCATTTAAGTATTTAGCAAAGTCGTTACCATTCCCAATAGATTCGAACGCAAGAGTTTTCATGAATCCGCAGAAACAATATGAAGCGTTGAATGTAATTCCATTTATAAAAGAGTTTGACGAAGAAATGTTGACGATTAAAAATTTAGATGCTTCAGTAAAATATAATCTTGCAATAGATGATAATATTATCAGCAGCTTTACCGGCGCTGAATTAAGTGATGGTGTTAATCTTGCAGTATTAGGAAATACGCCGCAATATCAACAGGCAAAAAAAGTAATGGAATTACAATTGCAACGTAAAGACCTGGAAGATAAAATGCGTGCTTATTACTGGATCAATTATGATTATTTATATGATAAAGGTTGGTTCCTGCAAGATTCGCAAGCCATCACAGATTCAATAACGACGGAAGCGAAAAAGAATCCTTTTATCAATGGCAAGAAAGATGCATACATGGAAACGCATGAAAAAAGTCAGCGTGATGCGATTCAACAACAAATGAATGATATGGAAGTTGAAATGTATAAACTTGCACAACCTGTTGCACATACAATTACCATTACAAAGGTTGATTAATTAAAAGTTTTGAGATGAAGTTAAAGCATGCATTCATAATACTTTTTCTTTTTTCTTTCGTTACAGCAAAGGCTGATGTTAAGTTGCCTGTTTTGTTTCAAAGCAATATGGTTTTGCAACGCGATAAACCTTGCAACATCTGGGGCACTGCAGATAATGGCGAAGCAATCAGTATATCATTTAATAATTCAAGCTACAATACAACTGCAATAAATGGCAAATGGAAAATCATGTTGCCGGCACAAGTTGCAGGTGGCCCTTATCAGATCATCATCAAAGGAAAAAATACAATTGAATTAGATAATGTTTTGTTTGGTGATATCTGGATCTGCGGCGGACAAAGCAACATGCAATTCAGTGTGAGAGAAGCTTCACCCAAACCTGATACAGCAACTTTCAATAACAACAACATTCGATTGTTTACAGTTGGTATTGGAACAGATTTCGTTCCGCAGGATACAGTAAAAAATGGTTCATGGAAAATTGCTAATGCAAAAGATGTAAATGGTTTTACAGCTGTTGGTTTTTTCTTCGGGAGTTATTTGCAACAACATTTGAATGTTCCGATAGGTTTGATCAGTGACAATCTTGGAGCAACAGCCATTGAAGAATGGATGAGTAATGAAGCCATTCATCAGTTTCCGCAGTTCGATAATTTTTATAACACGTATCTCGCCCCGCATAAAAGCATGAAGGAAATGACTGATGATTTTGAAAAGATGAAATCATCATGGAATAAAGAATATTATTTAAAAGATGATCGGGGTTTAGATCAACAATGGTATAAACCGGAAACAGATACCAGCGATTGGAAGAGCATGAATCAACCATCGCATTGGGAAGATAATGAGTTGAAAGATTATGATGGCTCTGTGTGGTTCAGGAAAAGTTATGATTCATTTCCAAAAGATTTTCTTGGCAATACAAACATCAGTTTAGGCCAGGTTGATGATTACAACATGTGTTGGGTAAATGGAGTAAAAGTGGGCGAAGGTTATGGCAACATGAATATGTATAATTATCGAATTCCTGATAGTATTATCAAACCAAAAAATAATATTGTTGTAGTGCGCGTGTTTGATGCAGGTGGCAAAGGTGGTATGTACAATATGTTCTGGAGCCCATATTGGGCAGGTGAATGGATGTATAAAAAAGGTATGCAGATCGATGCATCAAAATTTAAAAAACCGTTGGTTGCAAACGCATACATTTTTGGTACGCCAACTATCTTATACAACGCCAATATTGCACCATTAACACAGTTAAGCATTAAAGGTTTTATTTGGTACCAGGGCGAAGCCAACACAGGCAGAGCAGAAGAATACAAACAATTATTACCGGCAATGATAACAGACTGGCGCAAACAATTCAATCAAAATGATCTTCCTTTTTTAATTGTGCAGTTACCAAATTTGGGTAAAGATCCAACACAACCAGAAAACAGCGACTGGGCTGAATTGCGTGAAGCGCAGGCATCTGCATTATCGTTGTCTAACACAGGTGTGACTGTAACGATTGATGTTGGTGAAGCAGATAATTTACATCCGCATAATAAATTGGCCGTAGGCAACAGGCTTGCAAGAACAGCTTTGCATGTTGCTTATGGAATAGATAGTATTCATGTTAATCCGCGTTATAAAAGCATGCAGGGTGTTGGTGATAGTATTATCATAACTTTTGATGATGCTATTGTTTGTAAAGATAAATATGGTTATGTGCGTGGCTTTGCAATTGCAGGCAGTGACAATGTTTTTCATTGGGCAAAAGCTTATGTAAAAAATGAAAACTCTGTTGTTATATATAATTCAAACATAAAATCGCCTGTTGCAGTAAGATACTTATGGAGCAACAATCCCGGCGATATTGATTTGTATAATAAAAATAGCTTGCCTGCTGCGCCTTTCAGAACGGATGATTTTAAATTAACAACAGCAGGAAAAAAGTTTTCGTTTGAGGAATAGAATACAACCCTGGTGTTTGCCTTTTATTTTGTACATGTTTAAATATGAAGCGATCTTTTAAAAAAATCTTTGGTTTTTTATGGATAACACTTGGCATAGGATTTTTGGTTTGGATTACCTGTAATTACCAGGCAAAAGGATTTGATGAAAATATTTTCAGGAGTACATTTTTAGTAACGGTAAAAGATACAAGTGATTTTATTTCCTTCACTCCAACTAAACCTTATAAAAAAATATTCATTTTTTATCCCGGCGCCTTGGTTGATCCTAAAGCTTATGCCCCCTTTGCCGAAAGATTGCAGATAACGGCTATCAAAGTATGATCATTAAAATGCCGTGGCGGCTTGCATCTTACGGCTATAACAAACCAAAAGAAATGGGTTTATTAAAAGATACTTCCAGGCAATATATTTTGGCAGGCCATTCAAAAGGCGCAATGATGGCAGCTCAATTTGTTTATGAAAATCCTTCGCTTATTAATAAATTAATTTTATTAGGCACATCACAACCAAGAGACTTTGATCTTTCAACATCAAAAATTTCAATAATGAAAATATATGGATCGAATGATGGTGTTGCGGATACAACCAGTGTGAATGAAAATAAAAGCAAGTTACCATCAGGAACAAAATATGTTTTAATCCAGGGTGGTAATCATGCACAGTTTGGTTATTACGGTTCGCAGCTTGGCGATAATAAAGCAACTATTTCAAGAGCGCAACAACAGCAAATAATATTAAATAGTATTTTATCCTTTATAAAACAATAACACATACTATAAGGCCATGTTATCTTTACTGATGTAGTAAGCATGTATCCCAACCTCTATTACTTATTCAAGGACCTGTTTGGAATCAATCTTCCTTTTTTAAAAGCGATTGGTTCTATCGGTTTTTTTATGGCGTTGGGTTTTATTCCCGGCGCATGGTTATGGAATCATGAATTAAAACACAAAGAAAAAAAAGGCGAGCTCACTTACATAATAAAAACGATAACGGTTGGTAAGGGCATTAATGCCGGACTTATTATTCTTCACTTTATACTTGGATTTATTGCTGGTTTTAAGCTGATCGGTTTGGTGATGCATCAATCAACAATTACCAACAACTATCTTTTTTCATTACAGGGAAGTTATGCAGGCGCTTTTATTTGCGCAATCATTTGGTCAGTATTTACCTTTTATGAAGGCCATAAAACAAAACAAGAACAACCATACACAGCAATTACGCATGTTTACCCGCATGAATATGTAATGAGGGGTGTGATCGTCAGTGCCATTGCAGGCATTATTGGCGCAAAAATTTTTGGTGTGCTGGAAAACTGGAAAGCATTTGTTGAAGATCCTATCGGCAATTTATTTTCATCTGAAGGTTTTGCATTTCTCGGTGGTTTTATTGTTGGCACATTTGCCATGTGGTTTTATCATTACAAATTCAGTGTGCAACGCATGCGCATGGCTGATGCATTGGCGCCATCATTAATGTTGTGTTATGCATTGGGAAGAATTGGATGCCAGGTTGCAGGTGATGGCGATTGGGGAATTAACAATCCAAAACCTAATCCATTTTCATGGTTGCCTGATTGGTTATGGAGTTATGATTATCCGCACAATGTTTTACGCAAAGGCATTTACATGCAAAACTGCGCATGGGATGATTACTGTTATAAACTTGCTGTGCCGGTATATCCAACACCTTTGTATGAATTGATACTCGGATTAATAATCGTGCTCATTTTATTATTTGCACTAAGACGTGAAAAAGTTGCAGGACATGTATCTGCATACTGTCTTATGCTGATGGGAATTGAACGTTTTTTTATTGAGAAGATACGTGTTGATGTGCGTTATAATTTTTTAGGTCTTCATCCAACACAGGCAGAGATACTTTCTGTATTTTGTTTTTGTTGCGGTGTGTTTTTGCATTGTATCGCGCCAGGACTAAATGCAAATAAGTTAAACTCTCAAAAGTCTAATCTTTAATTTCATCCTGTACAAACACATTTTGACCGGCTTTTAACGCGTATTGTTTTGTCTTCCACACAAAAGAACCTGTTGTATGTGGCGGCAGATTTATTTGAATATGCCATTTATTTTTATCGAGCATATATGCAACACGTACTGTTCCGGCAGGATGTGGTATCTCACCGCCTACATTCGTTAAACTACCCAAATGTGGTTCAATCTTAATCTTCTTAAATCCCGGCGCATCACTGTCTATTCCCAATACTGTTCTAAAAAATTCTATGTTGGGACTGCAGCCCCAGGCATGGCAATCTGAACGGGTATTTTCTACGTCTGAAATTTCTGCCCATGTGGTAAGGCCCATCTTTATATTATTTTTCCATACATCCAGCCAGTTCATATAATCATCGCCATAACCGCCTTTTACAAGCGCCATGTGCAGGTAATATTTAAAATAGATAGTGCACTGCGTAAGTGAGCCATCAGTTAATAATGTATGGCAAATTTTCCTGCTGTCTTTTTCATTTGCTACGCCGGTTAATATGGCCAGTGCATTTGCATGTTGCGAAAACAATGTTTTATCTTCTGTATCTGCATATAACATTTTTAGCGGGTCCCAATATTTGCGCTGTATCGTTGCTTTTAATTGTGCTATCTTTTGATTATAGAGATTTGCATATGTTGTTGAGCCCATATTGGCTTCCATTTTTGCAGCCCATTCATACGCCCATAATAACTGAAGATCAATAATAGCAGACGCACCATCAGTGCTTTTGGGTGGCGAACCAACAAACCAGTCTTTGCCATTTGCCCAGTCAACAAACGTCCAGTAAGGTGTATTTTTTAATGACCCATCTGCCTGTTGGTACTTACTGAAAAAATTAAGTATATCACGTTCACCCTCAAGTTTATCTTTTATAAAGCTGCTGTCATCTCTGTACATCCAGTAGTCATATAACATACCGATATACCACAAGGAAAATGTAGAGATGATTTGTGTACTGTGCGTTGGATAACGGCTTAATGTAACACCTTCCGGCAACCGCGAATGATCCATGAGGTTAAGCGCATTGCGTGCAAGCCTGTCGTCGCCGCTGTAATAATAAGAAACCATAGCCTGGATGCGCGTATCACCAATGTATTGCAACTGTTCATAATAAGGACAGTCAGTATATGTTTCAAAAGCATTTAATCTTGCTGTGCGCCAACCTATATCAAGTATGTTTTTTATTTCGGTATTGTCTGTGTTGAAGACAGCTGTTTGTTTAAAAGGGTAACCGGTAAAAGTTCCATACAGATCATCTATCGTTAATGGATCATCTTGTGTATGAATAATCATTTGTATGTAGCGATAGGTGCGAAAATTAAGCGTGGTAAAAGACTGATCATCTTTTCCGTTTGAAATGATACTGTCTTTTCTGCCGGAAAAATCTTTGCCTTCAATTTCATTACGATTGCTTTTCCGCATGCCATACTTGGCAATGTTATCAAACAACGACTCTGCATAACTTAATGAAACACCCGCGCCTTTTCCTTTGCTGAATTTAAGCGTCACATACGCATTGGTAAGATAAGTTTGATCGAGCAGCAATGTAACAGTTGTATTGGCAGAAATAGTTACCGGCGCGTTACTTGAAGGAAAACCTTCCGGCGCTTTCATGCCATCTTCTTTGCGCAATAAAGGAATGCGTTGATAAGTTAATTCTCTTGGTGGCAATATGGAAGGCACGAGCATCCATCCAAAACCATCAGACATACCTTTCAATTTTCCATCAAATAAATCAGTAGCCTGTGGCCAGCTACTGTCATCAAAATCAGTTTTATACCAGTCGCCGATTGCTTCATTCATATCAATCAATTGTCCTGTGGTGGCAGCGAAATAAAACATCGGTATCGGCATGAATGATTTATCCCTGGTGCACTTCCATGAGTTGTTAGTATTCAACATTTCTTCAGAAGCGCTGTTACCCTGTACAATAAAAGCAGTACGCAAACTTACCTGCGCTTCAGGCCTATGATCTGCTTCGTTCCAAACCATTGCAGCTACTGTATTTTTTCCCTGAACAAGATAAGGAGCGAGATCAACGGTTTCGTAATTCCAATAATGCAGATCGCCACGGGCAGGACCTATTGAAACCAATGAATCATTCACGTATAATTTGTACCTGTTATCAGCAGAGAGATGAATAATAAAAGAAGAAGGCTTTGCAGTAAAGTTTATTGTTTTACGGAAATAGTAAACGCCATAATCTGTACCATTATCATTAGGTGCAGCGATCCATTTTGCATTCCATGGGCGCAATGAATCTAAAGGCTGCGCTTTAACAGGTTGCATTAAAAAATGAAAGCAAAAAAAGAATATGACCGGCAGAAATTGTTTCATGTAAATAATTGCAAACTCTCAAAAGCTTTTATAATCCCACCTGCAAACCAACATTAAGTACTCTTTGGTTTAAGTAAGCGTCACCAACTGTATTACTTGCAACTTCAGGATCCTGTTGATACAATTTAAAGTTTGTCCATGTTAACAGGTTATATCCGCTGAAATAAAACCTTGCATTATTAATTTTAAGCGGCAACCATTTCTTTGGAAACTGGTATCCTAACTCAACTGTTTTCATACGCACATACATTGCATTCACCAACCAGAAATCTGAAGGATATGCAGTAGGACTGCTTTCATAAGATGCGTCTGTACTCAGTCTCGGGAACTTTGCATCGGCCGCATTATCAGGTGTCCATCTCAACTCATGTACAGGCTGCCACTGGCCTTGAAAAGGTTGAATACCGATGCCTGTAACCTGGAAACTATAATCAAATGCACCCTGGAATAATATGCTTAGATCCAGTCCTTTATAATGCACACCTAAAGTTATGCCTGCATTCAGATTTGGAATATTAGGTTTACCAATCGGGCCCTGATCGCGTTCATCAATTACACCATCATTGTTTAAATCTTTGTATTTAAGATCACCGGGTTTAATAGTGCCGGGATCGATATTTGGCTTGGCGCTTTTTTCAATGTCATCTTCGCTTGTATAAAAACCAATACAAGTATAACCAAAAGGTTGATTTATAGGATGGCCTGTTCTTGCCAGCCATGGATAAGCCTGCGCAGGTTCATCTTCATACACGATCTTGTTTTTTGCATAAGAAAAAACACCTGTGATATCGTAACCTACTTTGCCAACGGTGCTTTGAAATTTCACCTGTCCTTCAAAACCATGATTGCGTACGCTTGCCAAATTTTGTCTCGCCAAACCAACACCGATTATATTAGGAATTGATCCCGGATAAAACAACTGATCGTACCTGAATTCATTGAAATAATCGAACGACATAGATATTTTATCCTTCAACATGTTTAT
>JABDAV010000066.1 GCA_013289015.1 Bacteroidota bacterium
ATCATTGTTAACACCGGGGGTTTTAGCGAGGATGAATTAAAGAAAACAGAAGAACACGCTTATAAACTTGGTGTAAAAACGCATACCGCTGTTGATGCGGTAAAAGGTTATTACGATCGTATCATTAAATATTTAGTGTTTGGAAATGTATTGAAGAATAATACTTATCCTTTAAGTGTAAGCGCAGAAAGATTAGTGCAGGCTTTACACATTGCTGAGCACGTAAAAACTTTAAATGCAGATGCGGTTGCACATGGCAGTACCGGCGCCGGTAACGACCAGGTGCGTTTTGATATGGTGTTTCATATCATGATTCCGGATGTAGAGATCATAACACCTATACGTGATTTGAAATTAAGCCGCGAAGAAGAGATTGAATATTTGAAGCAGAAAGGTGTTGACATGAATTTTGAGAAAGCTGCTTATTCGATTAACAAAGGTTTATGGGGAACGAGTGTCGGCGGTAAAGAAACATTAAAAAGCAAAGGCATGTTGCCTGAAGAAGCATGGCCAACGCAAGTCAGCAAATATGAAAGCGCAGAAGTAAAATTACATTTTGATAAAGGTGAATTGACTTCTGTAAATAACAAAACGTTTGATCATCCTTCAGAAGCTATTCAGTATTTACAAAACATTGCCGGTGCTTATGGCATCGGAAGAGATATTCATATTGGTGATACTATCATTGGCATTAAAGGCCGTGTTGGGTTTGAAGCAGCTGCGCCAATGGTCATCATCAAAGCGCATCATGCTTTAGAAAAACATGTGCTTACCAAATGGCAGCTAAGTTGGAAAGATACCATTGCAAACTTTTATGGCAACTGGTTGCATGAAGGACAAATCCTCGATCCTGTGATGAGAGATATGGAAGCTTTCTTGCAAAGTACTCAACAGAATGTAACAGGAGATGTTTTTGTACAGTTAATGCCATACCGTTTCCAGGTAACCGGCATAGAAAGCGAATATGATTTAATGAGTGATAAGTTCGGCAAGTATGGTGAAATGAATAAAGGCTGGAGCGGCGAAGATGTGCGCGGTTTTAGTAAAATATTCGGCAACCAGACGGCAATGTATCATTTAATAAAAACTGATGCAGAAAATAAATAAAGAAGATGTATTGCAACATTATACATGGGGCAATAACTGTGATGGCTGGGTGTTTGTTGATACAAATGATTTATCAGTTAAACAGGAACGCATGCCGCAGCAAACTGCTGAAATATTGCATTATCATGAAAAAGCACAGCAGTTCTTTTTTATACTGAAAGGAATTGCAACCTTTGAAGCAGATGGGAAATTCTTTACAGTAGATGCCAACGAAGGATTTCACATTAATCCCGGAGTAAAACATCGTATTGCAAATAATTCAAATGAAGAACTGGAGTTTATTTTAAGTTCGCAGCCTTCAACCAATAAAGACAGATTTAATGCCCCTTTCCCCTAAAGGGGTTAAATAAAATAAGAAGTAATAATGAGTCAGTCAAAAAACATTAATAAAAGTCATAGCTCCCCTTCAGGGGGTGGGAGCATTAAAGCAGGCATAATTGGTGGCGCAGGTTATACAGGTGGAGAATTGATCCGTTTATTGATCAATCACCCAAATGTTGAAATTGCTTTCATCCATAGTAAAAGCAATGCCGGCAATCCTGTTTATAAAGTACACCAGGATCTGATTGGTGAAACCGGTTTAAAATTTACGGGCGATAATAATTTCGACGAGATGTTAGACTCCTCCCCAGCCGGGGGAGGCCGGGAGGGAGCTGTATTGTTTTTGTGCTTAGGTCATGGAGATTCAAAAAAGTTTTTATCAGAAAATGAAATTGCTGATAATATTAAAGTAATTGATCTTGCTAATGATTTTCGTCTTGCTCAAAGCTCCCAACTCAAAGCCCGCAGCTTTATATATGGGTTACCGGAATTGAACAAAGTACAAATTCAGTCAGCAAGTAGTATTGCCAATCCAGGTTGTTTTGCCACAGCTATACAATCAGGTTTATTGCCGTTGGCAAAAGCAGGCTTGTTAAATGAAATTTATACTACAGGTATTACGGGTGCAACGGGTGCAGGACAATCATTAACTTCAACCTCGCATTTTAGCTGGCGGGCAAATAATATACAGGCATATAAAACATTAACGCATCAGCATTTGGGAGAAATAGTTCAATCATTGACACAGTTAAGTTCGAACAGTAATATTGAACTTTCATTTGTTCCATGGCGCGGAGATTTTACAAGAGGTATATTTACGAGTTCAACCGTTCCTTGCGATGAATCAATCGAAGATTTAAAAACTTTGTATAAAAAATTTTATGCAGCGCATCCTTTCACGATCGTAAGCAATGAGGCTATCTTTTTAAAGCAGGTTGTAAACACCAATAAATGTGTGATACAATTAGAAAAAGTTGGCAGCAAATTAGTGGTGCATACGGCGCTTGATAATTTATTAAAAGGAGCATCAGGACAAGCTGTTCAAAATATGAATTTGATGTTTGGAATTGAAGAAACAACCGGTCTTAAACTTAAAGCAAGTTATTTTTAGCCCCAACCCTAAAGGGAGAATTGGAGGCCGTTCATAAAATATATTAAAATGAGTAATCAAACAAGTACAATCACTCCCCCTTCAGGGGGCAAGGGGGCGAAACTATTCGACGTCTATCCGTTAAACGACATTACTATTACAAAAGCACAGGGTTCTTATGTATGGGATGAGAATGGCGCACAGTATCTTGATCTGTATGGTGGCCACGCTGTAATCAGCATTGGCCATACACATCCGCATTGGGTAAAAAGAATTGAAGACCAGTTGGAGAAAATTGCTTTTTATTCAAACTCTGTGCGCATTCCTGTTCAGCAGGAGTTAGCTGATAAATTAGCAAAGATCAGCGGCAAAGAAGAATATCAATTGTTCCTCGTGAACAGCGGCGCTGAAGCCAATGAAAATGCTTTAAAGCTTGCATCATTTCATACCGGCAAAAAGAAAATCCTTGCATTTAATAAGGCATTTCATGGAAGAACGTCGTTGGCAGTTGCAGCAACAGATAATAAAAATATTGTTGCGCCGGTTAATGAAACAAGTAACATAGATTTTCTTCCTTTCAATGATGAAGTGGCGCTGACAAACTATTTTCAAAAACATGGCAAAGATGTATGCGCCATTATTGTTGAAGTCATCCAGGGCGTTGGCGGCATTAATGTTGCGACTGAAAGTTTTTTAAAGCTGATCAGGAATTTGTGCGATGCGAATGATGCAATATTTATTGCTGATGAAGTACAGTGTGGTTATGGAAGAAGCGGGAAATTCTTTGCATTAGATCATACGGGTATTAATGCTGACATCTATACCGTGGCAAAAGGCATGGGCAATGGTTTTCCTATCGGTGGTATTTTAATCGCTCCTTATATAAAACCAAAACATGGAATGTTGGGCACAACGTTCGGGGGTAATCATTTGGCTTGTGCTGCAGCTTTAGCTGTATTGGAAGTAATTGAAAAAGATAACCTGATTGAGATGAGCAAGCAGCGTGGCATGTATCTCATCAATAAATTAAAAAACGTTGATGGCATTGAAAATGTGCGCGGCAAAGGATTGATGATCGGGTTTGATGTACCTGCAGATATTAAAGACCTCCGCAAAAAGTTATTAAATGATTATTTCATTTTCACAGGCGAGGCAAAACCAAATGTTATTCGTTTATTGCCGGCATTGAATATTACACGCAAGCAGGTGGATGAATTTTTAGATACATTGAATGATGCTGTTGCAGAGATGAAAGCTCCTGCCTCTAATGGCATTGAGGAAAATGTGTATTAAACTAATTTCTTAAAATAATGCTTCCTTTAGGGTCGGGGTAAATGAAACAATTTATATCTGTTCACGACGCAGGAAACATTAATGCGTTGGTTGAAAAAGCATTGATGTATAAAGCAAATCCGTTGAAGGATAAAGCTTTAGGCGCCGGTAAACGTATTGGATTATTGTTTTTGAATCCAAGCCTGCGCACACGTTTAAGCACGCAGGTTGCGGCAGGTAATCTTGGAATGGAATCAATCGTTTTTAATGTTGATAAAGAAGGTTGGGCACTTGAATTTGAAGAAGGCGCTATCATGAGTGGCAATACTGTTGAACATATTAAAGATGCTGCGCCGGTGTTAGGAAATTATTTTGATATGCTGAGTATCAGAACATTTCCGTCGCTGAAGAACCGGGAAGATGATTATAGTGAATTGTATATCTCGCAGTTTAAAAAATATTGTGGTGTTCCGGTAATTAGTTTGGAAAGCGCAACGTTGCATCCATTGCAAAGTTTGACCGATGTTATTACCGTTAAAGAAACTTTACTTAACTCCCCTTTAAGGGATGGGGGCAAGCCGAAGATCGTTCTTACATGGGCTCCTCATGTTAAGCCTTTACCGCAATGTGTAGCGAATAGTTTTTCACAGTGGATCAACGCGTGGAATAAAGCAGAGTTTGTGATAACGCATCCTGAAGATTATGAATTAAAAGAAGAATTTACAAATGGCGCAACCATCACACATAACCAGGATGAAGCTTTAAAAGATGCTGACTTCGTGTATGTAAAAAACTGGAGCACGTACAAAGATTATGGTAAGATATATGAGAATGATCCTGCATGGATGTTGACAGAAGAAAAATTGAAACTAACCAACAATGCAAAAGTGATGCATTGCTTACCTGTACGCAGAAACGTTGAATTAAGTGATGAAGTATTGGATAGTGCAAACAGCATTGTTACGCAGCAGGCAGCCAACAGAGTTTGGGCAGCGCAAGCTGTGATCAGTGAAATATTAATGTCGCAGAATGGATAAGCTTTTTGTTATAAAAGTTGGTGGAAATATTATTGATGATGAAGAGAAACTGAAATCGTTTCTTCAATCAGTTGCATCGGTACAATCGCATAAAATTCTGGTACATGGTGGCGGAAAAATTGCAACAACAATTGGCAACAAGCTTGGCATTGAATCAAAATATATAAACGGCAGAAGAATTACGGATGATGATACGATTGACTTAGTGACGATGGTTTACGGTGGGTTGATCAATAAAAAAATTGTGGCGCAATTGCAATCATTGAACTGTAATGCCATTGGCTTAACCGGCGCTGATGCGAATCTTATGCCGGCAAAAAAACGTATTGTAAAAGATATTGATTACGGCTGGGCCGGTGACATTGAAAACTCAAAGCTTAACGCTCAAAGCTTAACGCTGTTATTAAACAATGAATTTGTGCCCGTATTTGCTCCATTAACACATGATGAACAAGGTCATATACTAAATACAAATGCTGATACTATTGCTTCGTCATTAGCAGTTGCGCTTTCCGGATTTTATGATGTTCGTTTGATATATTGTTTTGAAAAGAAAGGCGTTCTCGAAAATGTAGAAGATGATAACTCTGTTATCACAAACATTAATAAAGAAAAATATAAACAACTGCTGGATGAACAAAAATTGTTTGCGGGTATTCTTCCAAAAATAGATAATGCATTTGCAGCAATTAACGCCGGCGTACATGAAGTGTTGATTGGCGATGCAAATGATCTTATTCAAAATACAACTAACAAAACAATAGGAACGCTGATCACTCAATAATGGAAATTGATAATTTATATAATAACGCCTTAGAGCTTTTACAGCAAATAATTTCCATTCCTTCATTTTCAAAGGAAGAAGATAAAACAGCCGAGACGATTGAAGACTTTCTTCAATCAAAAAATATTACCACAAACAGGTTACTGAACAATGTTTGGTGTGTAAATAAATATTTTGATGAAAGCCAACCAACCATTTTACTCAATTCGCATCACGATACAGTTAAACCAAATAAGCAATACACAAGAGATCCGTTCAAAGCTGATATAGAAGATGGAAAATTATATGGCTTAGGCAGCAATGATGCAGGCGCATGTCTGGTATCATTGATTGCAACGTTTATACACTTTTATAATCAACGAAATTTACAATACAATCTTGTTTTAGCGGCAACCGCAGAAGAAGAAATTACTGGAAAAAACGGAATAGAACTGTTGTTAAATGATGATGATTTCATAAATAAAACAGCTGCTGCTTTTCAGACTTACTTGAGGGCTGGGGCTTGTGCGATAGTTGGTGAACCTACGTTAATGAATATGGCTGTTGCTGAAAAAGGCCTGTTGGTATTGGATTGTACCACAAATGGCAAAGCCGGGCATGCTGCGAGAGAAGAAGGTGATAATGCAATTTATAAAGCCATAGAAGATA
The DNA here is from genome assembly GCA_013289015.1 of Bacteroidota bacterium. Taxonomy (GTDB): domain Bacteria; phylum Bacteroidota; class Bacteroidia; order Chitinophagales; family Chitinophagaceae; genus Parafilimonas. The sequence continues at coordinate 6,260 of JABDAV010000066.1, forward strand.
TTGAATGGTTCAGGAATTATAAGTTTGACAAAATATCAGATTTGCTCGGTCCAAACAAAATGAGTGTTACTATTATCAATGCAGGTTCACAGCATAATGTTGTTCCTTCACAATGCAGCTTTACCGTAGATATTCGCGTGAATGAGTTGTATTATTTTGATGAAGTCATTAACATCATCAGGCAAAATATTCAGTCTGAAGTTGCACCAAGAAGTTTGCGATTGCGTTCAACCAGTATTGCATTGGATCATCCATTGGTTAAAGCAGGCGTTGATCTGAACAGAATATATTATGGCTCGCCAACAACAAGCGACAAAGGATTAATGAATTTTCCTGCCTTAAAGATAGGACCTGGTGATAGCGCAAGAAGCCATAGCGCAGATGAATTTATTTTTGTTGATGAAATCAGAAACGGAATTGATTTGTACATTCAGTTGTTGAACAAGGTAATTTTATAAAATGAAGCTTTGGCAAAAAAATACAACGTCGCTTAAAGAAGTAGAAAAATTTACAGTTGGCAATGACCGTGAATTTGATTTATTGCTCGCGCCCTTTGATGTATTGGGAAATATGACCCATGCAAAAATGTTAGCGACTGTTGGTTTGCTTACAAATCAGGAAGCTGATAAACTGATAACCGAACTAAAATCGATCTACGAAAGCATCCGGCATTCTTCGTTTAGTATTCAGCCTGATGTTGAAGACGTTCATTCGCAAATAGAATTTCTATTGACAGAAAAGTTGGGCGACGTTGGTAAGAAAATTCATTCTGCAAGAAGTCGTAACGACCAGGTTTTAGTTGATCTGAAATTATTTTTGCGTCATGAAATTGAACAACTCGTTATAACAGTTCAATCATTTTTTGAATTGTTGATCGGGCAGAGTGAAAAATATAAAAACGATTTATTGCCTGGTTACACGCATCTGCAATTAGCAATGCCGTCATCATTCGGATTATGGTTTGGCGCTTATGCAGAAAGTTTGATTGATGATCTGATCACATTGCAGGCAGCTTATCAAATCGTTAATAAAAATCCATTGGGTTCAGCTGCCGGTTATGGTTCTTCTTTTCCCATCAACAGAACACTTACAACAGAACTGTTAGGTTTTGATGATCTTCATTATAACGTTGTGTATGCACAAATGAGTCGCGGCAAAACAGAACGCATTGTTGCATCTGCATTGGCAAATATTGCGGATACTTTGGCAAAGCTTTCAATGGATGTTTGTTTATACATGAATCAAAATTTTGGTTTTGTTTCTTTTCCTGCAGATTTAACAACAGGCAGCAGCATTATGCCTCATAAAAAAAACCCTGATGTTTTTGAATTGATTCGTTCACATTGCAATCAAATAAAAGCATTGCCTAATGAAATTATGATGATGACAACTAATCTTCCATCCGGTTATCATCGCGATTTGCAGTTACTGAAAGAACATTTGTTTCCGGCATTCACAAAATTAAAAGATTGCATTAACATGGCTGCACTAATGTTAAGCAATATCGAAGTGAAGAAAGATATTCTTTCAGATGAGAAGTATAAATACCTGTTTACGGTTGAAGCAGTGAACAATCTTGTGATGCAGGGCACACCCTTCAGGGATGCATATAAAATTATCGGGGCACAGGTTGAAGATGGAAGTTTTACTCCCCTTCCTTTGGAGGAAGCCGGGAGGAGGCAGCATGAAGGCAGCATTGGTAATTTAATGAATGATAAGGTTTCCGCAAATATGAAAACGATAATTGAAAGTTTCCATTTTGAAAAATATCACCAGGCAATTGATAGCTTGTTATCATAAAAAAACCACCACTTTACAGTGATGGTTTTTTTCGGCTGTTATACAATTTTTATTGTACTACCAGCTTTGTAGTTTGTGTTCCGCTATTTGTCGTCATCTTAATATTATACACTCCTTTTGGAAGATCAGCAGTACTCACCTGCATATTGTAATACCCTTTTTGCATCGTTCCATTAAACAATTCTTTTAAATTTTTCCCGTTCATATCAACAATTCTTATAGAAGCGCTTCCTGTTTGTGCAAGGTTGAACTGCAGGCTTGTTTGATTAACTGCAGGATTTGGATACACACTGAATTCAGCTTGTTTATTACCCAGTTTTGTTGCGCTGGCAATTGCATCAGCAGCAACATAACTATCAAGATCATTAAAGCCCGCAACAACAGGATCGGAGCTTATACCATTCGCTTCCACAACAATTGAATACCGACCTTTAGGCAACCCTGACGGTAATGTTACAAATACAGTATCATTTGCCGCGCCGCGCATAACACCGGTACTGTTCCAATTAAAAGTTCTTGCATAAAATACCTGTGAGTTGACAGTAATTCTTACAAGTGGATAGTTAGAATTCATCTGCCAGTCATCCCCGTAAGAAGCCCCTTCAGAAATACCGTTGAATAAATGACCTATAAACATGTAAGTGCCGGGGCTTGATTTTTGAATTTTTGTGATGGTTGGTTTTCCCGAAGCAAGAGGCGAACCATCAGGTGTATATACATAATACTGGTTAGAATTTTGATCAGCATACAATACCTGGCCGTTTGGAAGGTCAACCATATTTGCCTCGTAACATGGAATGGGGTGTGTTAATCCACCGCCGGGCGCATTTACTTGTGTGAAAGTATTCGTTGTATAATTATACTCGTAATAAGATGTTGGCGTTGGAAAATGATTGGATGATGTTGCTTTTGGAGATACTGCACAAAGCACTTTTCCATTAACCATCATTGCTACAGGAGCATCAGGCGTACCTTGCCCATTTGGGAAATCTGCTGCAGCTGCCCAGCTTCCCATCGCGGTTGATCCGCTGGGTGTGTAAATAGCGTTGTGCCCCAGCGAACCTAAAAACAATGCCTTTCCGTTAGGCAATAACACTGCTCCGCCACTTTCCAATCCAAAAGGATCGTATATACTAACGGGAACAGTTGCATCAGCGATCCATTTATTTTGTGCCGGAATATATCTTTCGGATGTTGTTGCACCCCTGTCTATAAATAGAATACTGTTATCGGGTAATTTCAGCCATGCAGATTCATTATGAATGCCAATGCAGGTAGGTCCTGTAGCGTATGTGTTGGCAACGGGGTTATATATTTTTGTTGTTTTCAAGGTACCGGTAACAAGCGCCTGTATCACAGTTCCATTTTCTAAAATTTCTGAATTAGCATCACTTACAAAAGAACCAATGGCTGCATTACTTGTCCACACATTGGTAAGCGGGTTGTAAGTTTCTCCGGATGAACCACCGGTTCCATATTCACCGCCTGCAACATACACCCTGCCATCTTTTAATACCTGGCTTGAATAATACAAACGTGTACTATGCATGGCTGCAATGGAAGACCATGTACCATTGGCATAGCTTCCGTTGGCATCTGGTGTTAAGCGGTTGTAGATGTTGCCGATGCCGTCTGTTGTGCCTGCGGAAGTTTTACATAAAATAGTTCCATCCGATAATACAAGCATTCCGCCTAAATTAGGATTGGGCGCTAAACTCGTGACTGCGCTCCACGTGCCCTGTGCCGAAACGTTTTGTACAAAAAAATTTAAAAAGCAAGAAGCGATAATAGTTGTAAAAAAATGTTGCCTTTTAACTGACAACCTAAGTAAAGGTAATTTCATGGTTTTTAATTTTTAGTGAGGAAAGGACAAGCAATATAAAAATATTACTGACACGAACAAGCTTTAAATTTAAAATCTTACGCCTGCTTCCACTTTAACAGGTAAAGTATTTTCAGCGGGAGGTATCGGGCAGTTGTATCCGTCTGTATAAGCGCAGTATGGATGATATGCTTTATTGAAGTTGATGAGTATATGATCACTTTGGGGAATATTCAGATCAATATACCTTCCGCCTTCATATGTTTCATTGCCGCTCGTGGCATCAGTAAAAGGAATAAATAAATAATCTTTGTATTCGGCAGACTGTAAAAGATCCTGCGATTGATATACATTAAGCTTATACTCTTTTTCATCAAGGGTAAAAATTACTTCTGCATACTTTACATACGTTTTGCGCATTCCACTTGATGTACTCATCTGAAATGATCTCTCATTTGGCGTTCTTATAAATCTTGCATTCAATACATACTTTTCATCAAAAGAATAAAAATGAATTCCTTTAAAAGTTTTTTTTGCTTTTGCGCTTAAGGGCGAAGAATTTGGGTTTTGATATTCAGATATCAATTCACTTTGAAAACGTTTAGTATCATTAACAAGTGCCGTATCCGTTTGCGCAAAAGAAATGCAGACTGAAAAGAGAAAGCTTACTGTAAATAAAAATTCCTTCATAGAAATAAAGAGTAAATTAACTGCATATAATTTGTTTATTTAACAAAGAATACATTTTAAATAAAAAATATGAAATGAGCCATACTAAAATTGTTAACGACTAAAATGCTATGCGAAATACATGTGGTAACTAAAAAAATTAAAAAAAGTGTTGGAAAATTATTTGACCGCTTCTCTGCTGTTGTCACAAAAATTACTCGCAAATCAGTTGCATTTATTGTAGCTCTTCTTAAATAATTGTCTGGGCAATTACGGGTCCTGTATTTCAATTTCAGATACATGGCAACTTGTTATAAATACAGGAACAACTATTATTACTTTCCTAATGGTATTTGTAATTCAGCAATCGCAAAGATACCATTGCGGTTCATTTGAAATTAAATGAGCTTATTGCTGTTACCAAAAACGCCAGTAACCGTTTAATTGACGTGGAAGATCTTTCGCCGCAGGAACCCGGCATGCTTAAAAATTTCTATGTAAATTATCAAAGCTGGCAAAAAAGAAGAAGACATAAGCTGTACACCTACAATTGAAGAAGCGCAGGAACTGCACCATGAAAAATCAAAACAATGGCGCCGGAAACCAGCTTAAAATTTATTCTTCCACATCATGCTTTCAATAGGTTTATCTGGCTGGTTGCTGTATTTGGCATTTTTCTTTTGGTTATATTTTACTTCAATCTCACCATCTACAGGAAAATAAATTAACTGGCCAACAGGCATTCCTTTATATACTTTCACCGGTTGCTTCACAGAAATTTCCAGCGTCCAGTTGCCGCAAAAACCCACATCACCTTTGCCGGCTGTTGCATGAATATCTATTCCTAATCTTCCGGTTGAAGACTTGCCTTCCAAAAAAGGAACATGCGCATGTGTTTCTGTATATTCAAGTGTTGTTCCCAAATAAAAAATATGCGGATACAATACAAAACCTTCATCCGGAATTTCAAAATACTCTATTTCATTGTGCTTCTTCGCATCCAAAATATGTTCACGATAAGTTGCCAGCCATTTGCCCAAATGCACATCATAACTATTGCTGCCAAGACATTCACGATCGTAAGGCACAAGCTTTATTGTTCCTTTTTCAATCTCTTCAAGTATACGTGTATCAGAAAGGATCATTTCAGTTTACAGTTTATAATTTTCAGTTTGCAGCTTTCTCAAACAACTTACAACTTATTACCTACAACTTATAACTTGTTTTGGGGCTGTCAGCTTTTGCAATGTTATTTAACTGTTGTTCCGGCTATTCGCTTCAAATTCTCGCTACACTGCGGGCTTTCCGCTGCTATCCGGCAGCCATTCAAAAGTTGAATATGTGTCATAAAATCATTGCAAATAAATTGTAAATCCACCAATCTATATAAACAAGTTTTTCACGCTTTCATTAAAGCATTAGCTTCTATCTTTAATAAAAACTTATTGTATGCAATTTGGCCAGGTTGAGCCACAGGAATTAGAAAGCGTTGATTTTAGCTTACCGAAAGAACCGGCATTTAACAAACAAATTCTTCCTGGCGAGAAGAATAAAAATGCGAAGGTTTATATCGGCTGCGCAAAATGGGGAAGAATTGAATGGGTTGGCAAAGTGTATCCTGAAAAAACAAAAGAAAAAGATTTCCTGAAATACTATGTGCAACATTATAACAGCATTGAGTTAAATGCAACGCATTATAAAATTTATGGTGAACGCGGTATTGCAAAATGGAATGAACAGGCAACAGGCAAAGACTTTTTATTCTGTCCAAAAATGTATAAAGGTGTTACGCATTTTGGAAGGCTTACAGATAAACCATTTCTTGTTACTGAATTTTTAAGAGGCGTGCTTGCTTTTAAAGAACATCTTGGTCCAATCTTTATACAAGTGAGCGAGGCGTATTCTCCAAAACGTAAAGAAGAGTTGTTTACCTTTCTAAAATCATTGCCAACAGATTTGCAGTTTTTTCTTGAAGTTCGCCATACAGATTGGTTTACGAAACCGGATATTACAAAAGAATTATTTGAAACATTGCAATCACTAAATATCGGCGCTGTTATTACGGATACTGCCGGCAGGAGAGATTGCGCGCACATGTATCTTACGCTGCCAAAAACTTTTATTCGTTATGTTGGCAACAGTTTGCACCATACAGATTATACACGAATTGATGCATGGATCGGACGCATGAAATATTGGTTGAACAAAGGCATTGACGATATTTATTTCTTCATGCACATGCATAACGAAGCAACTTCGCCTGAGCTTACTGTTTACTTAGTTGATAAGCTAAATGCAGCTTGTGGTTTGAAACTAATTAAACCAAAGTTTGTTGAGAAGAAAGATAGCAACAATCAATCTACCTTATTTATATAAGATCAGTCCTCCTTCCTCAATCTATTAAAAACCTGCTTCGCGCAAGGCTGGTTTTTGTTTTTTCTCCCTGCCTGTTCAATATAAATTTTTTAAAAGTAGTCCATAATATTCTAAAAATTTGTTTTTACTTTGTATTTCAAAGTACTTTTAAAATAAATAAAACTGACTGCATTAAAAATGAATATCATGAACAAATTTGATATACTAACGAAAATTGACAATCCAAGAGAGCTGGAAAAATTGTACCAGGATAATAAGGCGACTTTTAAAACTGCGTTCAATTTACTTTACCCAGAACTAACGGACAATAAACTTGCAGGCTATTGGAATGAAAGACTGAATTATGAAAGTTCAGAAATATCCTGGGGGAGCAAAAACGAATTAACCTTTGTGATAATTGCTTCGGTAGTAGCGGGTGCAATTGCAAAGCTTCCTGCGTTACTCAATATCGATCCTGGATCTTTTTACCAGAGGAATACAGGACTTATCGCTTTCCCGATTTTGACAGCATACTTTATTTGGAGAAATGGCCTTTCAACAAAGAAAATTGTATTTGCAGCAGTTGCATTTTTAATTGCTTTAATCTTCATTAATCTATTGCCCGCAGATGATAAAAGCGACACCTTGATCTTGTCTTGTATTCACCTGCCCCTATTCTTGTGGGCGGTTTTAGGATTTACGTATGTTGGCGACAATATAAGGAGCTACCGTAAAAGACTTGACTTTCTGAAATATAATGGGGACTTAGTAATAATGACTACGCTTATCCTGATTGCGGGAGGCATTCTCACTGCAATTACTATTGGACTTTTTAAGCTCATTGGTTTTGAAATTAAGAATTTTTATACTGACTATATTGCTGTATTCGGTGTTGCCGCATTGCCAATAGTTGCAACCTATATAACACAAACAAATCCCCAATTGGTTAATAGAGTTTCACCTGTAATTGCAAAAATATTCAGCCCTTTGGTTTTGATCACGCTGGTTGTGTATTTGATAGCAATTTTCTTTTCCGGAAAAGACCCATACAACGACAGAAATTTTTTAATGTTTTTTAATTTTCTCCTGATAGGAGTTATGGCGATCATATTATTTTCGGTTGCAGAAACATTTGAGACGAACGAAAACCGAACAGGCAGTTTTATTCTGTTGGCTTTATCAATCGTAACAGTTCTTGTAAACGGAATTGCCCTTTCCGCAATTTTATTTAGAATTTCAGCGTGGGGAATTACTGCAAACCGGATTGCGATTTTGGGAGGGAATATATTGATACTGGCAAACCTGTTGATTGTAACTTTTAAACTTTACAAAAATGTTTCAAAAAAAGCAGACATCCGTGAAATTGAAAATTCTATATCAATGTTTCTTCCTGTTTATATCTTATGGACAATTATTGTGACTTTTATTTTCCCCTTAATATTTCATTTTAAATAGCAAAACGAATTATCTTGATTAACCAATAACGGGATTATTTTAAAAATGATCAAGAGCAACAAATGCTACTTTAAATAATTACTTCGCTTTTCTCAACTTGAATGCTTCTGCCAATGCGCTCTTCACCAATTTTACATTTGCTTTATCGAGATTAATTGTTGTCCAACCCTGTCTTCCCCAACCATTGGGAATAGCAAATATTACATCACTTTTTGGCGGACAAAATATCATTTGAGCCTGAGGTGTGAACTTTAAGTTCAATGTCTTATTCTTAAAGGAAAGTGTGGCAAATATTTTCTTTTTTACTGTAAATGCAATGCGATCAACATGTTGTCTTTCATCTGTACCTTCAAATGATAAAGCCATTTCTTTTACTGCTTCAGGAGTGATCATACTTTTTTATTTGGGAGTAGTTGGCCTTACTTCTACTTTACTCGGCAATGTTCTCGGATTCATTCGCAAAAGATCAGCTACCATTTCGCCAATATCTTCAGGTTGTATCTTCCATGCATCTGCATCCGTTGGCGTATGGTCATTAAAATAAGTTGCAACAGAGCCCGGCATTATCGTAGTTACTTTAATTCCGTATTGACGAAGGTCTAACATGATCGCCTGTGAAAATCCAACCAGGCCAAACTTACTTGCATTGTATGCAGAACCATCTTTAAAAAAATTTGTGCCGGCAAGGCTTGCAATAGTTATGATATAACCTTTTGTTTTCTTCAAAGCATCAATGCTTGCTTTTACACTATTAAAAACGCCGGTGAGATTTGTGTTGATCGTTTCATTCCATTCTTCTGTAGTGAGATTTTCAATAGATGCTAAATGGCCAACACCTGCATTTGCAACCAACACATCTAACTGCCCAAATGTGTCTATTGTTTGTTGAACAGCTTTTGTTTCAGATGCAGCATCGCTTACATCAGATTGCAAAGCCAATACTTTTGATGTATCCTTACTTAACGAAAGCGCTGCCTTCCCCGCTGCATCCATATTGCGGCTTGTAATAGCAACTTTCATTCCGTGTTGCAATAATACCTGGGCAATGCCATAACCGATTCCTTTACTGCCACCTGTTATGTAGGCAATTTTATTTTCAAGTGTGTTCATCTTTTTTATTTTATTGATAAGAATTATAAATATCATTTATTGTGTCAAAAACTTCGCTACAACTTTGAAGCATTATTACTCCCCTTTAGGGGATGGGGGAATCGCTGCTTTCACCGCAGGCGCCACTTCTTTTCCAAACAACTCGATTGAATGCATAATTTTTTCATGTGCAATATCTCCTGAAATTATCTGCGCAAGAAAACGTGTGTTATTAAATAATTTGTATTGATAAATGAGCTTATCAGTTACTTCTTTCACACTGCCAACAAGCAACGGACCTTCAGGCCGGCATAAATAGTCAAACTGTTGTTTGTTCATCGGGCTCCAGCCTCTTTCTTTCCCAATCTTATTCATTATTCTTCCATAGATAACCCAGAACTCATCTCTGGCCTGTTCACTTGAATCAGCTAAATATAAATGTTCATTGATACAGAGTTGAAGCTTGCTTTCATCATGCCCGGCTTTCTTTGCTGCATTCCTGTATAAATTAGTTAGCTGTGTAAATTGTGCAGGACTTCCGCCAAGAATGGCGATCGTTAATGGTAAATTCAAACTGCCTGCGCGAATAACAGACGAAGGCGTTCCGCCAACTGCTATCCATATCGGCAATTGTTGTTGATAGGGCCTTGGATAAACACCCAGATTATTTATTGCTGCGCGATGCGTTCCTTTCCACGAAACAATTTCATGCTGATTGATGTTTAATAAAAGATCAAGCTTTTCAACAAACAATTCATCATAATCTTCAAGGTCATAACCAAACAATGGAAACGATTCAATAAATGAACCTCTTCCCGCCATAATTTCTGCGCGGCCATTTGATATTAAATCAAGTGTTGCAAAATTCTGAAACACGCGTACAGGATCAGAAGAACTTAGTACTGTTACAGCACTGATAAACTTTATGTTTTTTGTTATGGATGCTGCAGCAGCCAATATCATTTCGGGTGTGCTCACCACATAATCTGCACGATGATGTTCGCCCAAAGCATACACATCCAAACCAATATCATCTGCAAGCTTTGCTTCTTTTAATAATTCCTGTACGCGTTTATGTGCGTTGAGTGCTTTACCCGCAACACGGTCGGGAACGATTTCTCCAAATGTACTTATACCAAATTCCATGTATTTAATTTTTAGATGCTGGTTGAATTATATTAAAAGCTATGAACCGGAAATCGAAGCTGCTTAATGATATGCAGTTGAAGTGTTGCGACGCAAGGAACGATGCCATTTGTTCATTAGCTTGTAACCAAATTAATTCAAACAACTTTTTGACTACAAAGAAAAATATTGTTGATGAAGCTTATATTTATTGCTGTTATAAAGTTTAAACTTTCAATGCATGCGAAGCTACAATCCAAAAGAATGGAAAAAGATTGTTTTAGATTTTCATAAGTCTGATACATTACGCAAACTTATTCCTGTATTAATTGCAACCGGCGTGTATGCTTTTTTTGTGGCATATGTTGAAAAGCATTTTATTGATCCGAAACGCTTTTCACAGGTACAAAGTTTAACCATCATACATACGCTGCTGAGTTTTGTAATTTCTATGCTGCTGGTATTTCGTACCAATACAGCATATGACCGTTGGTGGGAAGGAAGAAGACTTTGGGGCAGTCTTGTTAATAACAGCCGCAATCTTGCCATTAAATTAAACAGCCTGATTACACGCGATGATAAAAATACAAAAGCATTTTTTGCAGAACTGATTCCGCGCTTTGCGCTCGAATTAAAAAACCATTTACAGTCAGCAGGAACACGTTACACATTAGATCAATTCGGGCATCCTGAAATACCCGATTTCAACCGCTCCAGGCACATTCCCGAACAGGTTACAGGCACAATAATAGAAAGGCTTATGCAAATGCAAAGAGATAAAGCAATATCTGCAGAACAAATATTGTTTATTAACCCTGAGCTTACATCGCTTATGGATATTTGCGGTGCATGTGAACGCATTAAAAACACACCCATTCCATTTTCGTACAGCAGCTTTATTAAAAAATTTATTTTGTTTTATACGCTTACGCTTCCTATCGGTTATTCAATATCACTTGGCTATTTAGTTATACCAGTAGTAATTTTTATTTTATATGCAATGGCGAGTTTGGAATTGATTGCCGAAGAAATTGAAGACCCATTCGGCACAGATGAAAACGATCTGCCGATGGATAGAATTATTGAAACAATTACAAAAAATGTAAAAGAGATTTTAGGTTGATCTATCGCACCTCACACAACTCATCCCATCTTGAAGTATAACGCGGGCTTCTGAATTCCTGGCGCATTTTCCAGTTACGTTTCGTGCCGCTTGCCGCAAATTTTAATATATCATCGCGCATACTAAAGTTGATGTTGTCCATCATGCTCATCAACATGCGGTTATTATTTTCTTCACGCGGAACAAAAAAATCTCCCTGAACGGATGTATCTTGTATAATGCCACTCAACATAACACCTGCTTTTTTATACAACTTACCTTCTTCATAAATACGATCAACAATCTGCATAGCAGCTTTTATTAATTCACTTGTAACACAGGTTGCATGCGGCAACATAATGCAATCGCTAACTATTGGTCCGTGTGAGAAATGTCCGTCATTACTGCGTGGTATTTTCGGAACAATAAATGCACTTATCACAGAAGCCGCACTAAACTGACGGCGCAGCTTTTCTGCAGCTCTTGATGTATAGGTGGCAACGGCTTCTTTTACACTTTGTTTGTCTTTCACAGGCGCGCCAAACATGCGCGTAGTGGCGATCATTTTTTTCTGCACCAGTTCTTCATCCATTACAATAAATGGCTCGCCTTTTAATTCTTTTATTAAACGCAGGCCAACAACGCCGCCTAAATTTTTCCTTGCCCATTCTTCCGGCATTTGTATTAAATGATAAGCATCAAAAATTCCAAAGGCTCTTAGTTTGTCAGCGTATTGGGTTCCAACTCCCCAAACATCTTTCACCGGTGTATTAAGTAGCGCATGATTAATATCATCCTGCGTTTTTAAAACCGTAACACAACTGCTTGCTTTCTTATTAAGTTTTGCAATATGATTGGCAACCTTGCTCAACGTTTTTGTGGGCGCCACACCAACAGAAACTGCAACACCTGTCCACTGCTCAACTGTTTGCCTTATCTGTAATGCAGCGAAGTCTAATTTTTCAAAGGGCACTGCATTCATATTTAAAAAAGCTTCATCAACAGAATATACTTCTACATTTTGTGCGCCGATGATCATGCGCAATGTTTCCATTACCCGCCAGCTCAGATCGCCATATAAGTTATAGTTGGATGAAAATGTTGCCACATCATTTTCTTCTATTACATCTTTCGCTTTAAAGTAAGGTACGGCCATATCAACACCTAATGCTTTCACTTCATCGCTGCGACTTACAATGCAACCATCATTGTTACTCAAAACCACTACAGGTTTGTGTATTAGTTCAGGGCGAAAAACCCTTTCACAAGAACAATAAAAGCTATTGCAATCAACAACGGCATACATGCCCCCTGACCCCCTAAAGGGGGAATTTGTGGCATTGTGATGTTGCAAGATTGCTTCCTGTTGTTGCATATTGCTATAAATTTTTTTTAGGCTTCTATATAACTCCCTTTAGGGTTGGGGCTTTAGGGAGGCAAACAAATCACCTTGCACTATTTCTTCCTTTTCATCTTGAAACACAAACTTCTCAACCTGCTTATAATATTCGCCGGCCTTTCTTTTTAACAACAATGCATGATCTGCAACAAACCTTCCGTGAAAATCTACATGTTGATATTGCAACCAACCTTTTTCATATTGCCATGGCTGCAATTTTCTTGCAATGGTTAAATGCGGTTCTGTTATAAAATGCGGCTTATTGTCTTTATCAAGTTTCATAAATTTTTGCGCATGCTGCCGCAATGTTTTTACTGCATTCATAATTGGCACTTTGCTTACAATGTTTATATAAATAGTGTGTGATGGAAAGCTTCCGAAATCTTTCATCTCAATTTTAAACGGCGCTATCGTTCTTGCATTATTGCGCAATGAATGCCTGATATGCCTCTCTGTTGATTGAAATTGTTTAAATCGTACAAGTGTTATGTGCGGCAATCCTTTTTTCGCCTGTTCACAGCTATAATCGTTAGCAAATTTTTCTTTGATGGATTTTATTTCGTTCCATAATGCTTCGTGTGGTTGCAATACCAATAAATATTCGGCGGGTAAAATATGCTTCTCTGCTTTCAGCTCAATTTCTGCTGCATATTCCTGTATCATTAAGGTCTGCTTCATGTTGTAGTATTTAAAAAAGGGCAAGGGTTGAAGTACTACGAACGAGAAATTTTACAGCGTACTATATGCTTGAGATAATCTTGTTAATCATTTAATTCTTAAATTCAGGTTCACACAGTTTAAACACGCTTACCTGCTTGCATTTATCAAACTGGTTTTGCCGCCTTAATAAAACCAGTTCATTAACTATAAAACTTGCATTGAATGTTTTGCGTGAATAATCCATAACAGCTTTATCATACACATTTTGCTGCAAACTTCTTGCAATGCTCAGGTGTGGATGATTGATCAATTTAACGTTTGGAAAACCATTATCATTAATGTATGAATTGATTGTTTTTAACGATGTTGCCAATTGTTTAAACGGCTCATGATTTTGAATGCGGGCATACACTGTTTTAGACGATGGAAAGCCGCTGAAATTATTTATCATCACATCAAAACTTTGCTGACTACTGATAATTTTATGCATCCATTTAATCAATGTTTCTTCCATTGTTTCTTTGGCCAGGAAGTTGGCAACGGTTATATGTGGCAGTGTTTTTTTAGCAATGCCTGCGTTGTATTCATAAGAAAAAATTTCTTTCTCTGCTTTTAGGTGGTTAAAAATTTCTTCGTTGGGATGCACCACTAACAAGTATTCATAAAATTTGGGTGGGTGGAACCCAAAACCTTCTTTCTGTACCATATATATACAATTTGAAGTTTAAGGAAATTTATTACTTACAAAACGCAAAGCTAATTGATTTAGTTTAATTTTACTAAATAAATTAGTTAACCCAAAAATATTTGTATATGGAAAAGGAAGAAACATATAATGCCGTTTATAACGGTAGCAAAAATTTTACACAGCACAATGTAAAAACAGCTAATGCCAATGGCTTTGCCGCTGCTGCAGATGATTATATGGAACGCGGCATCGACCTTAATGAGCAGCTTATTTTAAACAAGCCTGCCACATTTTTCTTTCGCATGCATGGTGATGCAATGATAGATGACGGCATCTTTAGCAGAGACGTTTTAATTGTTGACCGCAGCATAAGGCCGGTAAGCGGAAAAATAATTGTTGCCATTCTTGATGGCGAATTGCTGGTGCGCCGTTTACAAAAAAATTCCAACAGCGTTGAACTCGTTGCAGCAAATAAAAAAATGAGCAGCATACAACTTGCTGCTTTCGATGACCGCAGCAATGTTTGGGGCGTTGTAACCTGCGTTATTCATGTGCTTGAAAAAAGCTTGTTCGTTACAAAAAGCAAAAGCCAGTTCAACCAGAAAGATAAATATGGCAAGGCGCAAAAGTTTTATTAGAAAATTTTTTGGTGACGAACAGTTGATACGTTGTGGCATCGTTCCTTGCGTCGCAACACTTGTACACTATATTTTCATGGCAGCAATTATCTGAACCGGGATTTATCTGATTAAAGGATTAGCCTGATTCATCAATACAAATCTTCATTATAAAAATCAACAACGTAAAAATTTAAGAAGACAAGAAGCAAATACGCTGTTACACTTAATCAT
>JABDAV010000067.1 GCA_013289015.1 Bacteroidota bacterium
GTAATTCAAGACATCCCACAGGGAGCCGATGCGTAGCAGAGTGGCTGACTGAATCGTAGTAGTGATGACATCCTGTGAAAGCAGGAAAGGGCGAAGGGTCCAGGTTGTTCAATTGTTCTAACCAATACAACGATGCGTCATTAAGAGGTGCAAGTACGGTTTTGTGGAGGGCTTGGGCTGAAATGCCCTTGCCTATCCGACCTGTCACCAACAAGGAGTTCAAAAACAAACGCCATATAGTTGATCACCAGAAAGTCCACGAATGAAATCGACATAATTTACACAATCAAATTCGTTGGTCATAAGATCAACGAAGGCCAGTAAATGGTACCGCAGAGTGCCTGCATGTTTTTCTTGCCGGATGATTAGTGAAGGACACCCTCGGAGAAGGAATGACAGCCACCTGGCGCAGGTTACAGTTATAAAATAAATACCATCTTTTTCTGCTATTGCCTTGCGTACAGACATTATGCGGTTTTTATGCCAAATTACTAACCGGGGCGCTATAAAATTTAAACCAGAATTTGTTCAAAAGCCTATATAATAATTTGTAAAAAATTTTGGGCTCATAGCAAAATTTAAAGCGAACCATTAATATTGCATTTATGAAATCCTTGTACCCTATTGTAATTTTTTTTACAATCACTATTTCTACAGTTAGATCACAAACTATTAATACAATTTGCGGCGGCTACCTTGGTGACGGAGCATCAGCTACTGCAATTGGCATTCACCCTAATAACCAGGTTTTCGATGCAAAAGGGAATTTGTATATCGCTGACCCGGACAAACACATTGTTAGAAAGCTATCAAAAACAGGTGTCTATAGTACGGTTGCAGGTAACGGAATATTAGGTTATTCCGGCGATGGTGGCCCGGCCATATTTGCTCAACTCAAAAGCCCTTATAACATTGCTATTGACACCCAGGGTAATTTATATATAGCCGACAGCTATGACTGCCGCATTCGGAAAGTATCTGTGGATGGAATTATAACCACTGTAGCAGGCAATGGAATACGGGGCTATTCCGGCGATAATGTTCAGGCAACTTCATCGGAATTAAGTGGTCCTACAGCGGTAGCGGTTGACAACAAGGGAAATATTTTCATCGCAGATCTTTCTAATGAGAGGATACGCAAAGTTGATAATAATGGTATTATAACGACAGTAGCAGGTAACGGAACGCAAGGCACAACTATATATGACAATGGAGATGGAGGCCCGGCCACCCTTGCCACATTTGGATATCCTATTGGCATAGCTGTAGATGATGCGGGCGAACTTTTTATAACAGATGTAGGACACAGTAATATCAGGAAAGTTTCAACAGATGGGATAATAAGCACAGTAGCCGGAAGCAAATACGGAACAGCGGGTTTTGGTGGAGACGGAGGTTTGGCAACAAATGCACTATTTAATTGGATAGGAGGTAATGTTACCTTAGATAAGGCAGGTAATATGTATATTCCGGATAGTTACAATTACAGGGTACGAAAAGTAGATAATAATGGAATTGTTACAACTATAGCAGGCAACGGAACGTATGGCTATAACGGAGAAGGAATTTTGGCAACCAATGCTGAAATGATTAACCCTACCGGTATTGCTCTTGATAAAGAAGGCGCTATTTATATTTCAAATAATTTTCGCATTCAGAAAATAAATGCTTCCAATATAATTAACACAATAGCCGGGAATGGAACAGGCGGATATAATGGAGATGGAATTCAGGCTTCAGCATCTCAATTATATCAACCGTATAGTGTTTCTACAGATTTTTCCGGTAATATGTATGTTAATGATAACAATTCCAGAGTTAGGAAAATTGATAGGAATGGTGTTATCTCTACCATTGCAGGCAACGGAACTCCGGGGTATAGCGGTGATGGGGGGCTGGCAATAAATGCTCAACTATCTTTTATTTGGAGTGTATTTCCGGATAAAGCAGGAAATATTTACATAGCTGATTTCGGAAATCAACGCATTAGAAAAATTGATAAAAACGGAATTATAACTACAATCGCTGGAAATGGGACAAGGGGATTTAGTGGGGATGGGGGATTGGCAACAAATGCCCAGTTAAATTCACCGGTATCTGTTGTGGTTGATGCAATAGGAAACCTATACGTTGCAGATAGAGATAATAACAGGATACGTAAAATTAATACAGATGGAATAATAACAACCATTGCCGGCGATGGAAATTTAGGTTTTACCGGAGATGACGGACCCGCTATTTTGTCTGAATTAAATACCCCTATAGCAATAACGATCGATACTGGTGAAAATCTTTTAATTACAGACCTTGGTAATAGCAGGGTGAGAAAAATTGATAAAAACGGGATTATAACTACAATCGCTGGAAATGGAAATATTAATTACAGCGGTGATGGCGGGCCGGCAATTTCCGCTGGATTAAATGCACAATATGTTGCAGTAGATTCTCTTGGAAATTTTTTTATTGCTGATGGCATTAATGGACGTATAAGGAAAGTAGATCCAAATGGAATAATAACAACTATAGCTGGTAGTGGAAGTACTTATGGTGATGGAGGTTCCGCCTTGAATGCACAGGTACAAGATCCGAATTCCGTTAATGTTGATGCTTCCGGCAATATCTTTCTTACAGATTTCGTAAATCATCGCATTAGAGAGATAAGTACCGGTGTATTGGCTTTAAATCCATTTAATTTCAGTGTTGCAAAAAAAGACGATAATGCTTTTATGACCTGGAAAGTAATTGATGAAACAGGTATAGAAAATTTTGCTGTGCAAAGAAGTACCGATGGGAAATTGTTTAAAACGATCCAGGTTGTAAATGCAACAAATAACAAAACTTATGATTACACAGATACTAATGCTGTCAGGCTCAATAGTAAAACCGTTTTTTACAGGATACAAATAGATAATAAAGATGGTAAACAAACGTATAGCAAAGTTGAAAGCGTAAATTTTGAAACAGGAAGTTTTACGTTTAATATATTTCCTAATCCTGCCAAAGCAGTAGTTTATTTAAAAGGCACAGATTTAAAACTTTTTACAATCTCTGATTTATCAGGGAAAATTTTAATTAGCCAAAAGTTTCCAGATACAAATACTTCAATTGATATTACACGACTCTCAAAAGGGCTTTATATTATTAAAGCCTGGAACTCGAAAGGTGTTGTTCATAGCGAAAAGTTTATTGTTGAATAATTTACCGGTAGTGTTTTATTTCCGGAAAAGCCATCGCAAAACTTTTCCCTTTTCCGCAATGACTCCTTAAAGAGCCATGTGTTAGGCGGAGTCATTGCGGCCTACAGAATTTAATTTGAATAACCGCGCAAGGATTGCGGGGTAAAAAATGGATAAACAACATTGAACCCTGCAAGGGTTCAATTGATTAATCAGGATATTATCCTCCGGTTACATCGAAGGCTATTTATATTAAAGCCTTTCAGGCTTAACCCGAACTCATGTTAACTGTAAGCTTTGTTTTTGAGTGGATGATACATCCTGTATTTGCAATACCGCCGGTGGCAGGATTCGCAATGTATGTAATTCAGTTCTGTTCTAAAAATTTATCCGTTCTGCATTCCGGGACGCTTATTCCGGCGCTATGAAGCAATAGGAATGTATGTGCAGCTTAAGCACCCTGCTGCCGCAGAGTGCCTGCATGTTTTTCTTGCCGGATGATTAGTGAAAGACACCTGCGGAGAAGGAAAGCAGCATGCCTAAGCGTATCATTTTGTTTTTATGTGCGTCTCTTTTGCTCACCTGTTCTGCTTCCGATTTGTCTCCACCAGGGTTCGTTGTTGAGCGGACAATGCAGATCATGTATATAAAGCTGCGAATGTGCTTTAGATGCGCAAGGGAATATAAAGAGATATTAGATTTAAAACAGGCAGGCATGAAGCAGGTATGAAGGAAGTATGAAGGAAGCTATTTCCGGAACAAGACAATTTAAAAAGAAAGCAATATGAAAACAAACGCCATAACTCAAACTAAGATCAATAGTGCTTTATATCTTTTCTCTTCTCCGCTAAAGTGCCTGCATGCTTTTCTTGCCGAATGATTAGTGAAGCATGCCCACGGAGAAGGAAAATAACGGGCTTTGTGCTTCGTAGGCCGCAATGTCGTTTGCCTGCACACATAGCGCGCAAACAGACATTGCGGAAAAATAAATATGAAAACAAACGCCATAACCCAAACTAAGATCAATAATGCTTTATATCTTTTCTCTTCTCTGCAAAGGTTGTGAAGAATGAAAAGGATGAATAGTTCTTTTGAATGTTGTATAGGAGATGAGAGGAGGCCTGCAGCATACGTTAAATGCCCTTACCTATCCTGCCTCTCCTAAATAGCCATGTGTGAAAAGGCAAGGGATGTTGCGACGTTATTAGTACAAAAGCTCAATTATTTATTTACTTCATTTCAAGATCATAGAAAT
This sequence comes from Bacteroidota bacterium, assembly GCA_013289015.1. Lineage (GTDB taxonomy): Bacteria > Bacteroidota > Bacteroidia > Chitinophagales > Chitinophagaceae > Parafilimonas. The sequence goes on from JABDAV010000067.1 coordinate 4,432, forward strand.
GAAAAGCCGCAATGTCCTTTCTGGGCACTAAGCCTTCCAAGAGACATTGCGGAAAAGGGAGTATTAAAAAGTTGTTCAGGCTACCTGGTCACAATCATTTTTTTACTGTCAACAATTTTATTATTAACCGATAAAGTATATTGATAACTTCCTGCAGCTAAATCTGAAGTATTAAGAGTAACAGAACCATTTTTATTTGCAAGTGGTATTGATTTTATAATGCCTCCCGAAGCATTGTAAAAATTAATGCAGGCCGTATTAGTATATGAGGCAAGCGAATAAGAAATAACGGTATTGCCTTTTACAGGATTTGGAACGTTCTGGGCAAGTGTTGCAGATGTTAGTGATACTGATGATGCTGAAAGGTTTTCTGACTGGTTGCTAAACACTGTTGCTTCCAATTTATCAAGACGTGATTGTAATGTTGCCAGTTGAGCCTGCATTTGATTATTTGCCTGTTGAAGGCTGTCGTTTTTACTATTTAATTCCTGTACTGCTTTTACAAGCGGAACAACAAATTCGCTATAACGTAACCCCATTATTTTACCTGATTTATCTACACCGCTAAAATCGTAGTTAATGCTTTTTGCTGCTTTGTCAACATCCTGAGCCAGGAAACCGGTGAACTGGATACTTTCTATTTTACTGTCTGCTGCTTCATTTAATGAATCTTTCTTACCCAGCAACTCTACTTCTTTCTTGGTATTGAAATGATAGGTAACCGGCCTTAATTGGTTAATGAAAACCAGTCCCGGCACATTTTCTTTTACATCCTGTTTAATTCTTTCATCAGAATAGTTTGTCCAGCCTACCGCACCACCAATACTCTTCACAAAAGCATTCCCTATTACGACTTTAAAGCTGGCATCAGCAAGTGCGTCAAAGCCAATAGCTGTAGCGTCCTTGAAATTGGATTCAGTTACATCTGCATAGGCACCCACTGCCGTGTTGCGCATACCTGTTTGGTTGGTTATTAAAGCCTGCATACCAAAAGCAGTGTTATAGTAGCCGGTGGTATTATTAAATAAAGCAGTAGCACCGGTGGCCGTATTATCACTGCCAATAGTATTGTTATATGAAGAGAGATAGCCGTTGGTTACATTGTATGTTCCAGTGGAATTGTTATACATAGCAGAATGACCAATGGCGGTATTGGACGAAGCCGTATTATTTTGCAATGCGCTCAATCCAATGGCCACATTATCGCTGCCATACTGGCTGTTCAGTAGTGCGTTAAAACCTATACCCACATTCTCGCCGCCCCCGATGTTTGAATTGAGTGAACTTGATCCGATTGCTATATTGTAGTTGCCATCATTGTTATACAAAGCTCTTGCACCTATTGCAACGTTGTTGAAACCAAATGTATTATGATTAAGCGCCTGGTAGCCAAATGCTGCATTATTACTACTAAACTGGCTTATTGAAACAAGGGTCTGGTAACCAAAAGCAGTATTGGATTGAAGCGAATCGAAATCTATAAAGCCTGACTTACTGTTGTTGACTTTGAATGTAAGCCGGTGCTGATCTGTGGTTCCTAAAAAATTTATGGAATCATTAAGATTGCTGTTACCAACCAGCGACCAGAAATTTGAACGTGGTGCAACCGTATTGCTTTTGATAGCGGCAGGTTTTGTTTGTGCAATTCCAAAAAAGGGAAGAGCAAGCAAAATTACTGAATAAAGATGTGTTCTCACATTACAAGATTTAAATGGTTTTAAAATTTTTGTTTACTAATATATGGCCATGTATTTTAGTATAATCTAAAGTAAATAATGTAATCGTTACTGTTTATTTTTTTTATAGAATGATTGGATTTGCTTTTACCTCCTGCGCTGCGCCGTTCCTTACTTTTCCGCACAGGTGTGTCACGAATGAAGAGGATAGATAGTTCTTTTCAATGTTGTATAAGAGATGGCAGCAGACCTGCCCACTCTTTACCCGTCATTCCCGCGACCCGTTCCGCCATTCGGAAAAGCGGGAATCTCACAATTAATCTCCTTTAAAGCCTCTGATAATGAGATGCCCGGCCGGCGCCGGGCATGACGTGCAAGTGATTGTGGTTTGTGTTACTACCCTTTTATAAGCTGTCTTGTTACCGTCTCATCACATGCCTCTATCTTTAATATATAATTACCTGCATGCAGTGATTCAATATTGATATCATATGCATTGCTGATTCCTGGCAGCCGCTGATAACTATATTATCCCCAAACCAACAACAGTAAGTTTTGTTTATATTGATGATAAGCCTTCAACGTGCAATATGTTTTGTACAGGATTGTGATAAGGCAGGCAGGCATGAACCAGGTATGAAGGAAGTATGAAGGAAGTATGGAGGAGGTATGGAGGAGGTATGGCCCTTGTTTAGTAAGAAAGCAATATGAAAACAAACGCCATAACCCAAACTAAGGTCAATAGTGTTTGATATTTTTTCTCCTCTCTGCAGAGTGCCTGCATGCTTTTTTTGCCGGATGATTAGTGAAGGACACTCTGGGGAGAAGGAAAGTATTTAAAGAACTTCTTCTATCTTCAGGATCATATTATGTACAATATTTTTATTAGTTATTCTCATTCCAATAAACTTTTTGCAAAAAAGCTATTCGACGATTTAAAAAAATACAGGCCTGTATTAAAATTAAATGGGAAAAAGAAGTTAAGTGTTTTTTTAGATGAAGCCGAGGCAAATGTAAATGACCTGGGTAAAGGTATAATTGATGCTATCACCGTGTCTGAAAAAATGATTGTTCTATGCAGCCCGGAATCAAAAAACAGTAAGTGGGTTGATAAAGAATTGAAACTATTTTCAGAATTGCACGGTCATCAACATATCATTCCTGTTCTTATACATGGTATGCCTTCCACTTCATTTTCCGAACTGTTCAAACTGGTGTTTCCGGCCGAACCATGGGCGGTAGATTTCCGGGAAGAAAAATACCAGGTACCTTCCCGCAATAAAAATTCATGGTATCACCTGCTTGCCTGCATCTATGGCGTCAGCAGGGCTGAAATTGAGCAAAGAGAAAGGAAAAGAAGAATAAAAAATACTGCCATCATTTCCCTGCTTTCTATATTGATTATTGCCAGTACTGTTTTTTTTATACAACAACGAAATGTAAAACGTTCTCTTGAGATTGCAGGAGAAGCCAGGAAAACATTTGAAGCAGATCATTCGGAAATTCAAAAAGCTTCACAACTTGCCATTAAAGCTATAAAAATATCACCTGCCCCGCAATCACTGGACGTTTTGAAATTAATTTGCAAGGCTTATTTTGACAGGATGCCCGGTATGAATGATCACAGCGTAATTGCCGTGGATTCAGGCTGGAATTATGCTGCTGTTGCTACAATATTTGGCAATGCTTACCTGTTAGATTTGCAAACTCACCGTACGATCTTCCTGTGCGGCAATCTTTTCCCGATCACTCAGTTTAAGTTCAGCCCTAATGGGAAATATTTGTTTTCTTACAGCAAGGAAGACAATATGATGCAAATATGGAACTGTAGTACAGGTGAATTATCCGGGCAATTTAAAAACAATGATACAGGACTAGAACCTGCCGTTTATTTTATTCCTGACGGCTCAGGTTTTTTGACAAGCCAGTTTGATGAAAACCTGTTTTTGAGAAAGTACAAGGATTTAAAGCAGGGTAAAGAAATACAAAGTACAAAGGATTTTAACCTGCTTTTTCATCCATCAGGAAGCTATTTTATTTCCTGGGCGCATGATATAAATACCTCCGATACCTCTATTATCATTTGTAGTTGTGTAAACGGAGAGCGGGTATGGTCGTACGATAGCAAAAATACTTCTTACGATTTTGTAGTTTTCGCAAATCATAACACGCGGCTTATCTGTCATACATATCCGGAGAATCCATCTTTAGATTCAGCCTACTTTATTGTATTTGACCTTAACAATAAAGGAATACCTGTTGATACTTTACAATTTGCTGAAAAGGATTTCAATTACAAATTACTTTTTGACGGGAGTAATAGTTTTGATCAATTCAAAGGCAGTGACCCTGACGAATTTCTCTGGTCTTTAAGATTGGCGATAGAGGATCCGTTGGCTAAAAAATATCCTGCCGTAATGGGAAAACATGGTCTTAATGGTCTTTTTACCTCCAATGACGGGCTTACTGCAATAGGCATCATAAATGATTCCATTCCTTTACTTATTAATCTTCCGGAATTAGAAATCAAAAAGAAAATCGATGACTGGAAGTTTGGACGAATAGAAAAAATAGCGTTTTCCAAAGACGGAGAGTCTGCCTTTATTATGGGGCGCGAAGGCGTGATTATGTGGTCAACAAGTAAGCAAATGATGCGCTGGAGTAATAAAAGCAATTGTTCTGATATTTATTTATCCTCTGATCCATCAAAACTCTTTATTAGGGATGCATATCAAAACTATGATAGTATTTTTTTATACAATACCCAAACAGGTTTTTTGGTAAAGCGTTTAAATGAAGTAAATAACCCCTTATATGTTGAAGCATCCGGGAAATATATTTTATCAGGAGGGGACGAAAACCTGTATTTATACAATATAGATGAAAGTAAAATTATCCTGCATAAGAATTTTTATTCAAAAGACAGCCTGCAATATCATCATGATATCAATACACTTTCTGATTCTATTTCACCTGAGGATTTATTGGAAATAGTTGAGCGGAGACTCATAAATTGTTCAGCATATAAATGAAGCCCCATTATTCATACTGAGACATTTTTTTTGCTACAATATCTCAAAAGAATAGTCTTTGGGGCTTGAACATTGCATTGTTATCAAGCAATTCCCAATTAGTCCAGGCATGTTCAAAAAAATAGGAATCTGGCGCAAGATTGATGTTAGCAATGAGTGCAGGTATCTTCTGCCATTGCAATGAGACATGTAAATAATAAAAATAACAAGGCTGCTGAACTTGCGGCTTTTATATTTACATTATTATTAAAAGAAGCGATTAAAAATAATTACGGCGAAAGCAGGCTTTGGATAATGGAAAGAACAGGAAAGCAAAACAGTAACAATATTAATTTTCAATTATGACAGCAGCCCAATAAGAGAGCCTGGCAAAAACCTCTCTACCGGTAGTATCCGTACTGACCGAAATAAAAAACGGTTATCATCACATCGCAGGATTTGTGTATCAGAAAACCCCGCCATCTTCCGGCAATCCCTCCACTGTTCCCGACAGTATCCAATATGTTTTACATGAAGAAGGACATATCCGCTGGTCATATAATCTCATCCAGGCAGTTTACGCATAACCTTCATCAAAAGCGCAATAAAAAAATATAAAGCAATGGTTATAAACCGCTTAAGTGGTTTTCTGTAAATGTTGTTAAATTGCTTATTTTAGATTGGATTAAATATTAATTTTGCCCTCATTAAACCGACCTTAGTGAAGAAATATACTTATCTACTGCTTTTTCTGGTTTTGTCATGCTCTTTTGTTTACGCTGATACAATAAAACCCAAGCCTGTTGTTAAACATGTAAATGGTACTGTAAAAGAACTAACTGATCTTAAAGATATTCCTTTTGCATGGAATTTGGTTGACTGGAAGGGAGGAAAAGTGGACAGCCTTTCCCTGGATATATATTATCCAACCGGGGCAACATCAGACAAAATATATCCTGTTGTACTGATAAGCCACGCCGGGGGATTTACAGGCGGAGATAAAACCAATGTGTCCTCACTTTGTGATATTCTTGCCGATTATGGATTTATATGTGTGGCCTATAATTACAGGACCGGCTATATCCAGAATAACCCTCATGCGTGCACGGCTGATACAACAACGCTTTGGAATGCTATATACCGTTCCATGCAGGATGGGACCGCTTGCCTAAGGTTTATAAAAAATAATGGCGCAGGCTACAACATAGATACGAACTGGATATTTACAGCCGGTACCAGTGCAGGTGCGGAGGTAGCTTTAAATTCTGCTTATTGCAGTGATTCCGTTGCCAAAATTTATTTTCCCCGTGAAAGAGCCTTGCTTGGCAGTATAGACTCATCCGGCAATACTTTGCCAAATAATTATTCCATTAAAGGAATTTGTGCAATGTGGGGTTCTATTTTCAGCGATAAAGTAATAGATACAAACTACAGGGCTTATCCAACCATGCTTTTTAAAGGCGATGAAGATTCGGGCTTACCGGATAGTGTAGGATATTATTATGGTTGTACCAATTATGCGCCACCCGTTTACGCGGGGACAGGTATTTGGGCAAGAATGATTCTTGAAAAACGTCCATGCGTATATTACGAGTTGCCAGGGGCAAACCACCCTGCTTATGACGATGAATTTTGCATGTCAAATCTCTCCTGTTTCTTTAAGAATATTATGAGCAATACGCCTTATTCAGGAAGATATTCTTATTATGTTCCATCCTGTCCGCAATTTGCCGGAGAATATTAATACCAAACTTTTCCAAAATTAATTACAATGAAATTGAAATACATATTCCCTGTTATTTTCCTGAGTGCTATAAATATTTGCTTTGGCCAAAAGCCTGCAATTGTATGGCAACAGGTTTACGGCGGCAATGGCACAGATAAATTATGCCATACTATTACAACATCTGATAGCGGGCTGGTTCTTTGCGGCTATTCTAATTCTCCTGTTTCCGGTAATAAAACGCAAAAGTCTTTAAACGGCAGTTATGATTTTTGGGTTTTAAAATTAAGTAAAGCCGGACTTACGCAATGGGCTAAAACTTACGGAGGAACTGATCGTGACCTTCATCCTACTATTATTCAAACTGCTGACAGCGGCTATTTATTGGGCGGAACCTCCATATCCCCTGCATCCGGATCTAAAAGCGAAAATGCTATTAACCAGAGCTTTGATTATTGGGTGCTTAAATTAGATAAAGCCGGCAATGTTCTGTGGAATAATACTATCGGCGGCATTCAATTTGAGAAATTAAACAGCCTTATTGAAACTAAAGGCGGCTACTATATTTGTGGATCTTCAAACTCCAATGATAGTGTGGATAAATCCGCTCCAAATGTTGGTACAAGTTTATGGCCCGACTACTGGGTGGTTAAGTTAAATAAATCGGGAGCAATCCTGTGGGATAGTACTTATGGCGGTAAAAACAGGGATGAATTATCGGCAACAACGTTAACTGCCGACGGAGGAATTTTACTTGCAGGAACTTCCTATTCACAAAGAGCTGCACTAACAGAAAAAAGCCAGGATTTTTTAGGAAATGGCGATTATTGGTTGCTGAAAATTGATTCTTCCGGCAAATATCAATGGGACAGAACAATAGGTGGAGCTTTATCAGATTACCTTACTGCTATTGATACAGTTAGCAATATTGGCTATGTGCTGGCAGGTTATTCAAACTCCCCGGCATCTTTTAATAAATCTGATAGTTGCAGAGGGCAAACGGATTACTGGATAGTACGTACTGATAAATTTGGCAATCCGCTTTGGAATAAAACTTATGGTGGTTCAGGCGCGGATTATGCAACTACTGTTAAATTCTACAACAGCCAGATTTATGTAGGCGGTTATTCTAATTCCGGTATTTCCGGCGATAAAACTTCTGCCAACATGGGTGGTATGGATTTTTGGACTTTAACGCTTGATAAATATGGAAGTATTGTGAACCAGTATTCATGGGGTAATTCAGGAGACGATTATATGACTGATTTTTTCCCTTCAAGTGATACGGATTTAGTATACGCCGGGTATTCAAATTCTCCCGTAGGTGGTGATAAAAAATATAGTGTAGTCGGCAATACCGGTTTATTTGATTACTGGGTCTTTAAAACAGGTAACAAAAAGAAGAAAAATAACACACAAAAACTGGAAGGAACCGCACCACTTATTGCAGCGAATGCAAGTACAGATAATTTGAAAAGCCAGTTATCCCTGGAGATATTTCCCAACCCGGTTAAGGATTTGCTTAAATTAAATTATTATAATGCAGCCGTAAGTAATAGCACAACCATTACAGTTTATTCGAACAACGGCAAGCTGCTTGCAAAAAAAGTATTAACTGAATCTTCAGGTACATTTACCCTTGACATTTCATCTGAAGCAGCAGGTGTTTACTATGCTTTATTACAAAATGGTGCAGGTTCAGTTACCAAAAAGTTTATAAAACAATAAAATCTTTTGTTGCTTTCTCTTATCTAATCCTTCCATAAAAACGGAAAAAGGATAAGAGAAAGCAACAGGATAAGAATATCAAGGCAAACCAGTAATAGTATCATTTGCCACCACCCTGTTTGCAACGCATCACTGAAAGCTTTGGAAGAAATTTTTCCTAACAATAATAATTGGGGAACTACAACAGGAAAACCCATGATCGCCATCAGGGCAGATTGTTGCTGGGCTTTGGCTGCAATGGCTGCTAGAAAAGTAAACACCAGGCTTAATCCTGTTCCACCCAGGAAACTGATCAGTAAAAATTCAGAAAAATAAATAACCGGGTTGCCGAGTAACAAGGCAAATATCAGCAGGGTCAATACACTCATCACCAGCATCAGCAAGACATTAAAGATCACTTTAGACAGGATGAAATTTACAGGCCCTGAAATGGTATAATAATACAACATGCGGGCCCTGCTGTCCTGTAAAAAACTTTTGGCTACCGCATTTACTGAAACGAATAACTGTACTATCCAGAATAAAGCATTCCAGGTTTCCTGTCCGGGTTTGCCCATTGCCAGGTAAATTATAAATACCGTTGAAGCCACATACAGCACTACACCATAAAAGGTATACTGTTGGCGTGTTTCAAGCAATACATCTTTTTTAACCAGTTCCAATATCTGCCGAAAGGAATCTTTCTTCATGTATTGCAAATATATTCTGCAAATGTTTGTACAAGGTAGGTTTACCAGTTGGCTTATTTAAGCTTTGCACTTATATTTGCGGCTCAAATTTTCGCTGTGCCTACAAAATTTACTAAAGAAACTTATTTATACTGGTATGAGTTAATGCAACTCATCAGACAGTTTGAACTTAGGGCAGAAGAAATGTATAAAATGGCAGGAAAGATCCGCGGATTTTTCCATGCATATATAGGCCAGGAAGCAATTGCCGCAGGATGTATGACTGCTACCCGACAGGAAGATATTTTCATTACAGCGTATCGCGACCACGGCCTTGCATTGGCAAAAGGCGCCAGCGCAAATGCCTGCATGGCTGAATTGTATGGCAAAGCAACAGGCCTCGCAAAAGGTAAAGGGGGCAGCATGCACTTCTTCAGCAAAGAACATTTCTTTTATGGTGGTCATGGTATTGTTGGCGGCCAGATTGGTGTAGGCGCAGGAATTGCATTTGCAGAAGATTATAAAGGAACAGATAATGTAGTGCTTTGTTTTTTTGGCGATGGCGCAGCGAGGCAAGGTGTTTTGCACGAAACATTTAATCTTGCAATGTTGTGGAAGATACCGGTTGTATTTATCTGCGAAAATAACAATTATGCAATGGGTACTTCAGTTGAACGTACATCCAACGTGGTTGATATTTACAAACTTGCAGATGCTTATGAAATGCCTGGCGATAAAGTAGATGGAATGGCTCCTGAAGCAGTGCATGATGCTATTACAAGAGCGGTAAAAAGAGCAAGGGAAAAAGGCGGCCCTACTTTACTTGAAATGAAAACATACCGTTACAAAGGTCATTCTATATCTGATCCCGGTAAATACAGAACGAAAGAAGAGCTTGAAGATTATAAAGGCAAAGACCCTATACTTGTTGTTTTGAAAACAATCAAAGACAACAATTTCGCTACGGAAGAAGATATAAAAGCTATTGATGACCGTATTACCGGAATAGTGGAAGCATCAGTAAAATTTGCTGAAGAAAGTCCATGGCCAGGGGACAGCGAAGTTCTCAAAGATGTTTATACTGATAAAAATTATCCTTTCATTGTTGATTAACGATTTGCAATTTTAAATTTTAATATTCTTTTTTTATGGCTGATACTCATGTGCATGAAGCAAAACCCGATGATGTTGTTGTAAAAGCAAAAACTTTCTGGGCACAATATCAAAAACCTGTAGTTACCATTCTTGTTGTTGCTGTAGCAATAATTGGCGGTTGGTTCGCTTACAAAAATTATGTTGTTGCTCCTAAAGAAGAAGAGGCGCAAAACGCGATGTGGAAAGCAGAGCAATACTTCAGGGCAGATTCGCTGAACCTTGCATTGAACGGAGATAAATATAACCGTGGCTTTGTTTACATTATTGATAATTACGGCTCAACAAAAGCTGGTAACCTGGCAAGGTATTATGCCGGTGTTTCTTATTTAAGAACCGGTAATTTTAATAAAGCAGTTGACAATCTTAAAGATTTCAGCACACCTGCACAACAGATTCAAATGATGGCTTACGGCGCTTTGGGGGATGCTTACAGCGAATTGAACAAGAATGATGATGCAGTGGCTTATTATAAAAAAGCTGCGGAGGAATTCACTTCAGATGAAAACATGAGCAGTGAATACCTGTTTCGTGCTGCATTAAAATTAGAAACGCTCGGCAAGAACAGTGATGCTTTGGATTTATACAAACAGCTGAAAGAAAAATATCCGAATACACAAAGAGGTTTTTCTGCAGATAAGTATATTTATCGTTTAAGCATTGTTCCAAACGATTTCAGTGCAAAATAATGGCATCAAAAGGTAATAAAACATTCAACAAAGGCATCCCTACAGTAAAGGATGCCTTTGTTGTTATAGTGAAAACCGAATGGAATAACACCATTGTTGATAAGCTTGAAAAAGGCGCTTTAAAAATTTTAAAGCAGGAAGGAATTAAATGTAAAACACTCACAGTTCCGGGTGCTGTTGAAATACCTTTTGCTATAAAAGCATATGCAGAAAGCAATCAAAAAAATGCGGATGCATTTATTGCGTTGGGTTGTGTTATAAAAGGAGATACACCGCATTTTGATTATGTGTGCAAATCAGTAACCGATGGAATTCTCTCATTAAATATGGTGCTTGATGTGCCTGTAATATTTGGTGTACTCACCGTAAATGATGAACAGCAGGCCTTGGATCGTACCGGCGGAATTCATGGAAATAAAGGAGAAGAAGCTGCCATAACCGCAATCAAAATGATTGCTTTAAACAGGAAACTAAAAAAATAATTCCCCCTTTAGGGGATAGAGGCATGAATGTTCAAATTTTTATACCATGTTTTGTTGATCAGCTATATCCATCTGTTGCATTTAACATGGTTAAGGTTCTGCAAAAAGCAGGCTGCATGGTTTCATACAATACCAATCAAACCTGTTGCGGGCAACCGGCTTTTAATGCCGGCTTTTGGGGTGAAGCAAAAGATGTTTGCAAAAAATTTTTAAAAGATTTCAGCGGAGAAGATTACATAATTGCGCCAAGCGCAAGTTGTGTAGGTTTTGTAAGAAATTATTATGAAAAACTTTTCGATAATTCAGTACAGGCAGAAGAAGTTAAAGCAATAAGAACGCGTATTTATGAGCTGAGTGATTTTTTAGTGAATGTACTTCATTATACAGATTTTAATGCAAGCTTAAATGCAACAGCAACTTATCACGACAGTTGTGCTGCGCTGCGTGAATGCAACCTGAAACAAGAGCCACGTATTCTTTTAAGCAATGTAAAAGGTTTGCAGTTGATCGAGATGAATGATGTTGAAACCTGTTGCGGTTTCGGCGGAACTTTTGCAGTAAAATTTGAACCAATCAGCATAGCAATGGCAGATCAGAAAGTAAACAATGCTGCTGAAACAAAGGCCGAATATATCATCAGCACAGACATGAGTTGTTTAATGCATATTGATGGTGTTATAAAATACAAAGGCGCTGATTTAAAAGTTTTGCATCTTGCAGATGTACTGGCTAATTTTTAATGTGAGTTCGGTTTAAGCATAAAGTAATTCTGAAAGGATTTAATCTGAATAACCCCGCAAGGATTGCGGGGTAAAAAATGGATAAACAACATTGAACCCTGCAAGAGTTCAATGATTAATCACGATTTTATCTTCCGCTTACATCGAAGGCTATTTATATTAAAGCTTTTCAGGCTTAAAACGTACTCACGTAAGTTTTAATTTTCGATCTATATTTATTGCACGGAGAGGATGAGTGAAAAGAGTCAGTTATTCGTTTTCTCTCTGCGATCTCAGTTAACTCTGTGCGAACAAAAATAATTACTGTGAAGTACCAACCCGGCGACGATATTATTATTTTACACACCAATGAAGAAGGCAAAATTGTGGAGATCATCAACAATAAAATGTTGCTGGTAGAAGTGCGTGGCGTTCGGTTTCCTGTTTACACAGACCAGGTTGATTTTCCCTATTTCAGGCGCTTTACAAAAAAGAAAGAAATAACTACAGGAAAGCCAGCAAAGAAATACATTGATGATGTTCCTAAAGAAAAAGCTTCCGCATCAACTCAAACAAAAGAAGAAGGTCTGTGGCTTTCTTTCATTCCGAAATTTACATTAGATGAATTTGGCGATGAAGTTGTTGAACTTTTTAAATTGTATCTCATCAACAAAAATAGTATTGGCTACAGGTTTCATTACAACCAGCAATTTTTTGGTGAAAATGAATTTGAACTGAAGGGAGAAATTTTAATGCGTCATGATTTTTACCTGCATGACATTGCTTTCAGCGATTTTAACGATAGTCCTTCGTTCTTATTTGAGTTCAGTTTAATAACACCTGATAAAATGAAAGTTGATTATTATGAAGCTTCTGTTAAACTGAAACCCAAACAATTGTTTCAGCGCATTGAAGAAATGAAGGAAAAGAATGAACCGTCAATGGTTTTTAAATTGTTCGATGTATATCCTGATAAACAGATCGAAGAGGCAGTTGAGCTTTCAGAAAAAATAAAAAAGCAAAACAATGTATATAAAGCTGAGCGCATTCGTGAACATTTAGAACCTGCAAGAAGTGTTGTTGACCTGCATATAGAAAAACTATCAAACGATTGGAAACATTTAAACAACTTTGAAATACTTACACTGCAATTAAAAGAATTTGAAAAATGGTATGAGCTTGCCGTGGCGCATCATCTTCCCCAATTTACAATAATACATGGTGTTGGTTCAGGTAAATTGCGCGATGAGATTCACGATCTGCTTAAAACAAAAAGAGAAGTAAAAACTTTCATCAACCAGTATCATCCCAAATACGGTTATGGCGCAACAGAAATTTATTTTCAGTATTAGTTTTCTTTCTCTATAATCTCAAAATTTATTGTTACAGATTCTCCCTTCTCATCAACAACGGTCAGTGTGTGTTTTCCGGGCAAAGGATCAACAGCCATCTGGTGAATATTTTCAGTTGTTCCAATAAACTCATCATCCAGATGCCAGAACAACTTTGTTTGATTGTTGCGTGCGGTTACAGTAAAAACTGTTCTTCCTTTTTCACCGGTTATTTCTTCCGGAATAGAAATTTGTGCACCCTCTTCAGGATAAATTATCTCAAATGCTGGCTGCGATTCATTTACACAACCACTCATGAATGGAGGCAGTGATTTATAATCTGCATGGCGTTGCTTATAATAATATTCCATTGTTGGCGGCAATACAAACCATGATTGATGTATCATGTCTGAAGGAGATTCGCAGGCCGATGTTACGCGGTATGTTTTTTGTTTTATCAAGATGAATGATTTTATGGTAAGGACAAACAGGCGCCTGTTGTGCATGAACAGAAACAAGCATTGTATCCACATCAGTGCAATCGGGCCCCAACAATGAAGCATACAATAAGGGCTTCAAAGTGGTTAATGTACTGCCGCTGCTTACAGCATCTTTTGTTTTTACATTCTGTATCAATGCACGGCACAAAGCAATCGGGTCAACGCCGGATGATAATAAAATCTTTTGTCCTCAAACCCGGTTATGCATTTTGAAAACTTATCCGGCACATTTGCATCGTAAGGAAAATGCCATTGTCCATCTTCTGCAATAGAAGCGCTTAAAAGATTCCCATCTTTGTCTTCGAGAATATAACTGGCAGGTTTTGGAAATAAACGTGAAGGCAAACAAAAAACAAACCATATCATTAAACATAGTAATACACTAATTGAAATGAATTTTTTAGCAGGTAATTTTCTGAGGGAAATTTTTTTCGTCACAAGTATGCGAAAGTAAAAATAAAAAATCCCGCTTGCTGCGGGATTCAACAGGTACGGGGTCTTTCACAGAAAAATAAGTTACGCGTCGTACATCGATTCTGCTTCATTCCGTATATCATTCAGCTTGCTCTTTGCTTTATTAACAGCATCAGCAGCTTTACTTTTTACTTTTTGATAGGTATCTGCAACATTATCTGCAATATCATCGTAGTTATCTTTAATATTCCGCGCGCGCTGTGAAATTTTTCTGCGTGTTGCTTCTCCACTATCCGGCGCAAACAACACGCCAAGAAGAATACCAACTAAAACCCCATTTACAAAAGTTTTGAAATGCATACAATAAATTTTAAATTTTTTAATAATCGGTTCCATCGCTATGGGCGATCGGACGCTTTACAACAAAAACAAAGATGGATGTGCTTACACTTAAACAAGCCAATCCGCCTAGCATCAGTATCATAAAATTAATTTTTTTGCCTGTTATATGTATAGAAAATTCTGTGCCCGATAATAATGAGGTGCATGATAAAACTTAAGCCCGGGTATTTAGTTGAAATTGGGAAAGCGGGTCTACATTATTGCGTTAATCCGTTTGCAGCGAATCGTTTTTTAATGGCAGCTTCTTCATCATTACTGATGGTTGAAGTTTTTTTAAGCACGCTTATAAAATAATTTATTTCTGTTTCGTTGGAAGGGCAGCCCACATTTATACCTTCTTCATCTTTGGATTGCCCGTTATGGTGTAATTGAGAATCGGCGAGCAGGTTTCCCTCTTTGTCAAAAATAAACCAGGCGGGAATGCCCTGTCCGTCTGCGTGATGCGCTTTTAAAAATTCAATCGCACCCGGTGTATTTAATTTTTCATTTTTATCAACTTCAAAAGCAGTTATATGTTGTATTACAAAATTGTTGTTGAAGAAATCTTTGCAGCTGGCATCATTGATACTGCTGTCTAATTTATGGCACCATATACACCAGGATGCATGAAAAATTATCAGGGCATTTTTATGTTCTTTGCCTGCTTCAGCACATGCCTCTTTAATAATGGTATTTACATCAGTTGTTTTTTGCGCATAGATTGAAGAAGAAATGAATACTACCAGCAATATCAAAATAATGTTCTTCATGCTGAAGAAATTTTTGTTTAAGAACAATGCCTTTGAAAAAAAATTCATGAACCAAGCAGAAAAACTACTTGCTCAGGTACATGCTTTTCTCTTTGAACAACTGCCTGAAATAAGGATCGCGCAGGTCTTTTATAAAACGTATTGCCTCGCCCGTACTTTTCATTTCAGGGCCAAGCTCTTTATTAACATTGGGGAATTTATTAAAGCTGAAAACAGGTTCTTTAATTGCAAAGCCGGTAAGTTTTTTTTCAAAGGTCATGCCTTTCAGTTTAAGTTCACCCAACATAACTTTAGTAGCAATATTTAAATAAGGAATCTGGTAAGCTTTTGCGATGAATGGCGTGGTGCGGCTGGCTCTCGGATTCGCTTCGATCACAAATACTTTATTGTCTTTTATGGCAAATTGTATGTTGATCAACCCTAAAATATTTAATGATCTTGCAATTTTTTCAGCATAGTATTCCATTGTAGTTACTACCAGCGGCGTGAGATTGAACGCAGGCAGTACAGCATTGCTGTCACCACTGTGAATGCCGGCAGGCTCAATATGTTCCATTACACCCATTACGTGAAATGTTTCGCCGTCAAATATGCCATCAATCTCAGCTTCCTGGCAACGGTCAAGAAAATGATCGATCAGAATTTTATTCTCAGGAATATGTTTCAGCAAACTGATCACCGCTTTTTCTACTTCTTCATCATTAATTACAATGCGCATGCGCTGACCGCCCAAAACATAGCTGGGACGCACCAAAACCGGGTAACCAACTTTGTTGGCAACTTCAATCGCTTCATCAGCAGTATAAGCGGTGCCATATTCAGGATAAGGAATATTAAGCTCTTTCAGCAAGTCACTAAAACGGCCACGGTCTTCTGCAATATCCATACTGTCAAAAGAAGTCCCGATGATCTTAATGCCTTTATCATTCAGCTTCTTTGCAAGC
>JABDAV010000068.1 GCA_013289015.1 Bacteroidota bacterium
ATGTCTGCATTTTTCAAGGCAGCCTGCGCATTAAGAATATCAGCCTGTGCTGATTCATAATCTGCCTGCATCTGGGTTAACTGTGATTGTAATTCTGCATCATCAATTTCTACTATTAACTGACCAGCCTTAACTGAATCGTAGTCTTTTACATCAATCATTTTTACATAGCCACTTACTCTTGGCAACACAGGTGATATTTGTGTTTCAACCTGTGCATCATCGGTAGTTTCATGGGAAATTGCATAAGAAATCTTCGTCCAGCCAAATATGCCGGCTGCAATTACAACAGCGCCAATAATAACATAGCGGATTGGTGATTTCTTCTTTTTCTGTGTTTGAATGGTTTCTTGCTCCATAAATAATTTTACTGTTTTAGTAGTTTAAAAGATGAGCGTGCATTAACTGTTTTAAATGAGTTGATACGCGCTTTTTAAATTTTATATCTTCATAGGGAATATAATCGTCGCTCTTGTTCATGAGCCTGTTGCAAAACTTTTTTGAAAGCAGGATGTGGTTGATCGTTCCATTAAGTGATGCAATCGTAAGTTCAATGTCAACCTTTCTAAAGTCGCCTTTCTTAATACCTGTTTCAATGATACTTTTTATGATGAGCGCATTCGGAATAAAATTATTAACAATAGAATTCTGCAAACTTTCACGCTGGTTAAGAATAAGCTCCTGTTGTATCAGACGATGGAACATTCTGTGCGTAAAAAGTTTTTCGATATAAGAATCAATAACTGCCTCTATTTTTTGAATGGGACTAAGAGATTCGTTTTTTAAAATTTCATCCAATATACCTCTTGTTGCCAAAGATTTATATTCGACAATCTGTTCAAAGAGCTTTTCCTTGGTACCAAAATAATAATTTACCATTGCCACATTCACTGCGGCTTTTTCTGCAATGTCTCTTATTGACGTGCCTTCAAAGCCTTTCTCCGCAAACAGGCCAAGAGCAATATCAATAATTTGCTGACGTTTATCTTTCAT
Organism: Bacteroidota bacterium; assembly: GCA_013289015.1. Taxonomy (GTDB): domain Bacteria; phylum Bacteroidota; class Bacteroidia; order Chitinophagales; family Chitinophagaceae; genus Parafilimonas. The sequence goes on from JABDAV010000068.1 coordinate 994, forward strand.
GACTTAAAAAATTTCACGCCACAAAATTAAACAATTGTTTAATTTTAAACAAACGTTTAATTAACTTTTTTTAATTTTTAATTTTTTTTAAGGAAAATGAACAACCCCCAGAAAGCTGCGAGGAATTCTTTCGATTAAATTTTGAAGAAGTGCTGTGATGTATCATTCTAAAGCTGGTGTTTACAAAGATTCAGCACTGTAAAGAAACGCAATGATGAGGCGCGAGAATATTAATTATTGAATGTTTTCGTTGTTGATCTGTGAGATTAAAATGATAAATAAATTACCAGCAACAAAAAAAATCACTCATGCAAAAGTATTGCGCGTGTTTCAATGCATTCATCACCGTTTTAACTGACGCTTATTTGTAAGTGTATGCAACAGTAACTAATAATTCCTGGTGTTTATCAAATAAAACATCCTGTGTTTTTAAACCGCGTTCATCGTACATATATTTCCATATTACATATTCTGATGATCCCTGCGGTATTGGAGTAAGTTGCACAACGCGGCCGCTATCATCATAATCAAATAAAAAATCAGGCAACATTTGCTGTGCTTTTTTATTAAAGCGAACAATATCAGTAAGCTGTTTCCTGTCGTTGTAATAATAAAAATAATGTTCTGCCGTTCTTCGTTGTTTCATCCATATCTCTTCGGCAATATTGTTTTGTTCATCTTTTTTAAAATAAATAACCGTGCTGTCAGTTTTATCTTTTATCCTGATCATTGAATCAGGACTATTATCGGTATAAAACCATTTATGTAGCTCAGTGCTATGCGTACCCATGGCCGTATCGTCTGTTTGTGTTTGTAAAAGAAGAATTTTACCGTCGTTAGCATAAGTGTATGTAACAGTGGTAAGCACATTATCAGCGCTGTCTTCAGATTTAACCAACATGCCATTAGCATACGTATCAAAATCATCAGAAATACCACCGGTTTCGAGTTCAGTGTGTGTAACTATTGTGCTGCCGTTATCTTTTATAATTTTTGAATAAGCAAAACCCTTGGTAGGTGTGCCGTCGGCTTCGGCACTGGTTGCAGAAACTTCTGTTATATTATTTTTTATAAGTGCAGAATAATTGTTGTTAGAAGTTTTTAATCCAATTACATCGTTGTAATAAAATTGAGCGTTTGAATAATAACAAACAAAAAGAACTGTTAACAGCAACAAATTTTTTCGCATAATGGTCTCCTGGTTTACCTGTAACGTAAAAAGTGCGGCAAGGTATATATTGCTGCGTAAAATGCCTTGTGTATTTTTAGTGAAAATTTTAAGGAGCTTATAAAGTCAATACGCCTGCTTTATTAATAAATTTTATAATGGAATACAAAGAAAGTTTTGAAAGGCTGATAAATATTATGGATGAGCTAAGGGAAAAATGTCCCTGGGATAAAAAACAAACCATTCATACTTTACGGCAAATGACCATTGAAGAAACGTATGAACTTGCCGATGCAATAACAGAAGAGGACTGGAATGGGTTGAAAGAAGAGATGGGCGATATTTTGCTTCACATGGTTTTTTACGCACGCATTGCAAAAGAACAAAACAGGTTTACTTTAAATGATGTGCTTGAAGCAATTTGCAATAAGTTGATTGTACGCCATCCGCATATTTATAGTGATATTAAAGTAAATGATGATGAAGATGTAAAAAAGAATTGGGAGAAGATCAAATTGAAAGAGGGAAAATCATCAGTGTTAAGTGGCGTGCCTGTTTCGTTACCGGCAGTTGTAAAAGCAACGCGTATACAGGAAAAAGCGAAGCAGGTTGGATTTGAGTGGAAATATAAAGAAGATGTATGGGTTAAGGTAGAAGAAGAAATGAATGAACTGCATACTGCTATTGAAGCCGGCAATCAAAAAGAAATAGAAGAAGAGTTTGGGGACCTGCTTTTCAGCCTTGTTAATTACGCACGCTTTTTGAATGTTGATGCGGAAAATGCATTGGAAAAAACCAATAAAAAATTTGTTCACCGTTTTACACGTATGGAAGCGATAGCAAAAACTAATGGTAAAAATTTATATGAAATGAGTCTTGAAGAAATGGATGCTATCTGGAACATTGTAAAAAAAGAAAACAGGATTGCTTGATCAAAATAATTAAACATGCGGTAAATAAAAATGCCTGGCTTTTTCTTGCTGCGGCTTGGGTTTATACGCTCTCATTCATCTTTACCAATTATTTTTCTTATAGTTCTTCACCGCAAAAAGTTGCCGGTATTTTAAGTGAATACATTCGCGGACAGGAGAAGTCTTTTAAAAATTTATTAAACGATTCAGCTTCTGTTAATGCCATCATCAGCGATGGGCCTTCTCTTGTGAAAGAACAACTTGTCAGCGATGCTCAGGGAATTTTTGCTTACCAGGTAAACGATCTCGGAAACCCGGTTGAACTATTCTGGAATACCAATAAAATGTCGCCCGCTGCAGATGATCTTCAAAATCCAGATGGCAATTATCTTGTCAACTATGAAAATGGTGTTTTTGAACTGGTGAAAAAATCGTTTACCCGAAAACAGGTAAAGTATTTTTTTGTTACGCTTATCCCTGTGCGGTGGCAATACTTCATGAGCAATGAATATTTAAACTCTCATTTTGCCGTTACTGAAGCCATAACCGACAACTATGAAATTTCTCTTGCCGCCGAAGGTGCACCCGTAATTAATTCCGGTGGCGATACTTTGTTCAGCATTAAGGAAACAAGCCTTTCTTATAGTGATACGCCGGTTGGTTTTTCTGTTTTTTTACGTATTGTTGCATTGCTGTGTTTGCTTATTTTTTTAAACAGGGTTGCATCCGCAGTAGTGAAGGAAAAAAAATTCAGAAGTGGTTTTTCATTGCTGATAACATCTTTTTTAATTTTAAGACTGGTAGTTTTTTTTCTTCCTTTCCCTTTCAATTACAGAAGCAATTCAGCTTTATTTGATCCCAAGATCTATTATGGCGGCATCATCAACCATTCTTTAGGTGATCTTCTTATTAATACATTGCTTGCTTTGTGGGTATTATTGTTTTTTAGAAGAAGGATCAATAAGCAGTTATCAGATGTGTTGCGCAAGCATAAAATTTTATACAGGTTTACGGCATATGCATCGCTTATAATTATTCCGTTTATCAGTTTTTATGTAACTGATGTTATAAGCGGGCTCGTATTGCGCTCAGCAATAAGCTTTAATGCTGCCGATTTTTTTTCACTCTCCGGTTTTTCCATTACAGGATTTATTATCATTTGCGTATTGCTGTACATGTGGATTTATTTAACAGGCCTCTTTGTACAGCTTATGCGCGGAACACAAATTTCTTTTTTCTGGCAGGCGATCTTAATGATGGTGGCAAGCCTGCTTTTAATCTCACTGCGCCTTTTTTTGGTTGATTCAGTTGCGTTACTTGTTATTGTTGCATTGCTTGTTTTTGTGACAGCTTTTATCAAACGTCGTGATAATCCTTCAAAAGGTTCGCTGGTAAATTCCCCTTATTTTATTTTTTGGTCGGTATGGGCAACAGCACTTGCTTCGCTGCTGGTTACTTATCAGTATAATACCAAAGAAAAACAATCAAGGCTTGAAAAAGCAAGAAACATACAGGAACAGGCAGATTCTACAGGAACCTATCTTGTACGTATGGCTGTAAATAATTTTTCAGATGAGTTTTTAAAAAATAATTTTTATCGCTTCAGTGATCCCGAAGATAACAGCATTATCAAAGACAGCCTTATCAAAAACAACCTGGGCGCATACCTCAATAAATACATTACTAAGATATACGTATATGACGGCACAAATTCAGGTTTATATAATATAGATTCTACAAGCTATGATGTTATCAATTCTGTTATTGTGAACAAAAGCAAGCCAGCCGCCATGCCCGGTTTATATTTTTATCGCAGCGGCCCCGGTAATTATAATTATATCTATGCAAAAAAAGTTGAGAGCAATGGTGTGTATGTCGGCTCGGTGTTCGTATTAATACAACCAAGATTGTATGAGAATGCAGCGCTTGTTCCGGAATTATTTAAACAGGATAACGATATTTCATTTCTTGCCGGCAGTGGCTATGTGTTGGGTATGTACGATAACAGGAAGCTGGCGAGCAGTTTCAGCGGGTTTAATTTTTCAGATTCGGTAAGCTTAAGCCAGGTTCCCAAAACAGGTTATTATTTCCGCGACTCTCTAGGGTATAGCCAGCTTTGGTATAATGCAGGCAACAATAAGCTATTTATCATCGCCAAAAAAAATGATAGTTTCTCTAATTTCATTACACTGTTTTCCTATCTCTTTGTTTTATTTATAGTGCTTGCTTTTACAGTACACCAGGGGCGTCGTTTATTAGGCAATAAAGACGCTAAGTTCAGCTTCAGAAATTTATTCAGGGTTAATATACGATCGCAGATACAGGCAACTATCATTGGCGTAAGTATCTTATCTTTTTTGATCATTGGCATAGCAACGATTTCTTTTTTTATACTCAGGTTTGGAAAGAATACCACTACACAGCTTATCAATAATTCGCAGATAATCTCCAGCGAAATTGAACAGGCGCTTGCATCTGAAATAATACCTGTAGATATTGCCGACATAGGAGATACAGATGCCGAAGGAGATTTTCAAAAGAAGATAACAGGTATTGCAACCATGCATAATGTTGATATTAATTTTTATTCAAGGAGCGGCGACCTGCTTGCTACTTCGCAGCCTTATTTATATACCCGTGGTGTACTCAGCAGCCGCATAGATCCCGAAGCCTATTACGAATTGCGTTATAATAAAAGCACACGCTTTGTGCATACAGAAAAAATAGGCAATTACTCATTTCAAAGTATTTATACGCCGGTCAAAGATGAAAGAGATGAAACAGTTGCGTATCTTAATATTCCTTCGCTGAGTGCACAGAATGAATTGCATGAAGAGATATCCGGCTTTTTGGTTACACTCATCATTTTAAATGCACTTAGTTTCATTTTCGCGGGCGCTATCGCCGTTGCTTTAACAGGACGCATCACTTCTTCGCTTGAGCTGATAGGTGGTAAAATGAAAGAAATAAAAATAGGTCGTGCCAATGAAGAGATAAAATGGAGCCGCAACGATGAAATAGGTATGCTGATAGATGAATACAATAAAATGGTGATGCAATTGGGAAAAAGTGCGGAGACACTTGCCAAAAGTGAACGTGAAGGTGCATGGCGCGAAATGGCGAGACAAGTGGCGCATGAAATAAAAAATCCATTAACGCCGATGAAGCTGAGCCTTCAATACCTGCAGCGTTCTATGGAAGAAAATACGCCTAATGCAGTGGAGCTTTCTAAAAAACTTGCTTCATCTTTAGTTGAACAGATAGATCAGCTTTCAAAGATCGCAGGAGATTTTTCACAGTTCGCCAATATTCAAAATACAGCGCCCGAACTGTTCGATATTAATGCGGTTATCGCAAGCCTGGTCGATTTGTACAGAACAGATGAACATCTTTCTATCAGTTATACTGCAACGGGTAGCCGTACAGAAGTACTTTTAGACAAAGCGCAGATAAACCGTCTTTTTACCAATCTTATAAAAAATGCTATAGAAGCATCCGATGAATCAGAAGTCGTTAAAATTAAAATAGGATCTTTTACAGGGCGACAGTTTATAACTGTTTCGGTATCTGATAACGGAAGTGGCATACCATCATCACTTCAATCAAAGATTTTCAATCCAAACTTTACAACCAAGTCATCCGGTACAGGTCTTGGCCTTGCTATTTGCAAAGCCATTGTGGAAAATGCGGGAGGTGAAATATGGTTTACTACTGCCGAAGAAAAAGGCAGTACATTTTATGTAAAGTTGCCATTGGTAAGTTAAGCCCCCATCCCCTAAAGGGAGTTCAGTAAGATGCTTTAATAACATACTCTCGTTTATAATTAGCTGTTACTTTTTTTTGTGACCAACAAATGAACACCTGGCATCGTCCCTTGCGTCGCAACACTTGTACTGAATAATATTAAGCAGCTCCGGTTTTCTTCTCAAACAACTTTTAAAATCCTCAAGCTGTTTACTATATTGCCTGCATTAAATTGTATGATTACACTTAAAGATTTTCAAAACGTTTTTTTTATCGGTATTGCGGGCACGGGCATGAGCGCACTTGCACAATATTTAAAGGGTACCGGCAAACATGTTAGCGGCAGCGACCGTTATTTTAAGCAGGATGAATTTAATGAAACAAAAAATAAATTAGAAGCAGAAGGCATTGTTTGTTTTGAACAGGACGGCGAAGGAATCACAGCATCAACACAGCTTGTTATTGTTTCAACAGCTATTGAAGATACTGTTTCGGAAGTGCAAAAAGCAAAGCGGTTGAACATTCTGATTATTATGAGAAGTGAATTGCTTGCACTGATATCACAAAGCAAAAAAACAATTGCGGTTGGCGGCACATCCGGCAAAAGCACAACTGTCGCCATGCTCTTTGAAATACTTGATCACGCAGCATTACAGCCGGGATTGATCAGCGGAGCGGGTTTAACGCGTTTGATAAAACACAATAAGATCGGGAATGCACAGGTGGGTATGGGAGAGTGGCTGATAATTGAAGCGGATGAAAGCGATGGCAGTATTGTTCAATACAAACCTGAGATAGGTATTTTGTTGAATGTTGATAAAGATCATAAAGACATTGATGAATTGATGAAGCTGTTCATACAGTTCAAACAAAACAGCAAAACTTTTATTGTTAACTGCGACAATAAACTTGCAGCAACACTTTCAACGAATAAGCAACTTGATTTTTCAATTGATGAAAACAACGATGCCGGTTATTATGCAAATAATTTTAAACAGGATGGCTTTGTTATTTCATTCAATGTAAAGCAAACAGCTTTTACTTTACATGCACCTGGAAAACATAATGCCGAAAATGCTTTGGCGGCAATAGCTGCTGCCAATTTTATTGGAGTTGATCTCAACACATGTGCTGAAGCATTGCGGCAATATGAAGGTATTTACCGCAGGCATCAATTAATAGGCATTAAGAATGGAATTACACTGATCGATGATTTTGCACATAACCCGGCAAAATGTGCTGCAAGTATAAGAGCCTGTCAGCCTGTTGCAACAAAACTGGTGGCATGGTTTCAGCCGCACGGGTATGCGCCCACAAGATTTTTGCGTGCCGATTATGTAAAAGAAATTGCAGCAGCATTGCGCCCACAGGATGAAATATGGATGAGTGAAATATTTTATGCAGGCGGCACCGCTGTAAAAGATATTTCAGCGAACGATCTTATCAACGATTTGAAAGCATTGAATAAAAATGCATTTTTTGTTGAGCAGCGCACAGACTTTCCTGATATGGTGCAATCACATTTAACACCTGATTGTGTAATTTTATTAATGGGTGCAAGAGATCCCGGCCTTGAAGACTTTGCAAAATTTGTATGGGAGAAAATTGAAGCTTATAAATAACGATTATGTATTTTTTTCGGATTATAAATCCGAAATTCAAAGGTCGGGATTGCAAATCCCGACCAACTAACCAACTAAAAGATTATAAATTCCGACCGCTAAAAAATATTTATTCTTCTTTAAAATCAATGTATTTAGATTCTGCTTTAACAATATTGTTTAAAAAATTCTTCATCGCAGGATAATACTGAAGCGCCGCTTTACGGTCGTTTCTGTTTAAGGCCTTCCAGGCATCTTCGTAATTATTCGCAAAAACGTGTACACATGCTACACATAACAGGGATGTGATAAGGCAACGATTTAACATGGGTTTAGATCAGTTATTCAGGTTTAAAAATTGGTGCAATATAATAAGTAGACGTAAAATAAATCCTTAAATAATTTTTGGTACGTTAGAATAATTTAATGATTGAATAACCGCTGAATGTTGCCAGGAGACCGAACACTACGCTTAGCGTTATATAAGTAATTGCATAAAAATATTGCCCATCGCGCAGCATCCCGAAAGTTTCATTGGAGAATGCTGAAAATGTTGTGAAGCCGCCGCACAATCCCGTTGCAAGAAACAACCGCCATTCCTGTGTAAGATTACCTCTTTCGCTAAGCCCGAACACAAGCCCGATAACAAGGCAGCCGATGATATTTACACTTAAAGTGCCAAAGGGAAATGTTGAAAGAAGCCTGGTTTGTAAAAACTGAGAAAGCAGGTAACGCAAAACTCCCCCTATAAAACTACCTGTTCCAATGGTTAATAATAGTTTCATTTTATGCTAAGCAATTTTGATTGTGAATACGTTTGCCGAAAGTTGAAGCAACATTCAAAAGTATATAACTCATCTTGTCTCTGCTGCATGACTTTTTTCATACAGTGTTGATATGAAATTAAAATCAGCAATCTTTTTTACATTCTTTCCGGAACTTTTATTCCTAATAAATGCATGCCTGTTTGTATAACCTGTGCCGTAAGTTGTGCAAGCATTAAACGCAATTGTTTTTTCTCTTCACTTTCTGCATTGGCAATTGAATGCTCTGCATAAAAAGAGTTGAATGTTTTTGCAAGATCGAAAACATATAATGCAATTTTTGAGGGATCGAATAAAGTTGCAGCTTCTTCTGTTGTTGATGGAAATTGTTCCAGTTGAATGATGATCTCTTTTTCAAGCGGAAAAAGTGACTCTTGTTGACCATTGACCATTGACCATTGACCATTGACTTTCCTCAATATACTTTTTATTCTCGCATAAGTATATTGAACAAATGGTCCTGTGAATCCATGAAAGTCTATGCTCTCTTCGGGATTAAAAACCATTTTCTTTTTTGGATCAACACGCAATAAGAAAAATTTCAGCGCGCCCACACCAAGTGTTTCATAAAGATCAGACAGTTCTTCTTCAGTAAAATCTTTTACTTTACCCAACTCTTCTGTTTTCTGTTTCGCAATGTTCACCATCTCATCAACAATATCATCGGCATCAACAACAGTTCCTTCACGGCTTTTCATTTTTCCTGTTGGCAATTCAACCATTCCATAGCTTAAATGATAAATGGCTTTCGCATACGGCAAGCCCAGTTTTTCGCAGATGAATCTTAATACTTTAAAATGATAATTCTGTTCATCACCCACTACATAAATGCTTTCATCAATTTTATACTCATCGTATTTATCAACTGCCAAACCAATGTCCTGTGTTATGTAAACACTTGTGCCATCTTTACGACGCACTATTTTTTTATCAAGGCCTTCACTGGTAAGATCGATCCAGACACTGCCGTCATCTTCTTTATAAAACACGCCGCTTTGTAAACCTCTGTCAACGTAATTCTTACCCATGATATAGGTCTGGCTTTCGTAATAAACTTTATTAAAATCTGCACCGATACGTTTGTATGTTTCATCAAAGCCTTCATATACCCAACTGTTCATCATGCTCCACAATTCAATCACACCAGGCTTCCCGGCTTCCCAATCTACCAGCATTTCTTGCGCGGCTTTCATAATCGGCGCTTCTTTTTCAGCTTGTTCTTTTGACAATCCTTCTGCCTTCATCCTTTCGACTTCGATCTTATATTCATCATTAAACTTTACATAATAATCTCCAACAAAATGATCTCCTTTTGTATGTGTTGATTGTGGTGTTGCACCGTTTGCAAACAGCTGCCATGCGATCATGCTTTTACAAATATGAATGCCGCGGTCATTTACCACGCAGCTTTTGACCACTTCATTGCCGGTTGCTTTCAGGGTCTCTGCAGTACTCCATCCTAAAAAAATATTTCTTAAATGGCCAAGATGCAAAGGTTTGTTGGTGTTGGGAGAGGAGTACTCAACCATAACTTTTTTATGACTGGTATCCTGTTTGCCAAAGCCTGTGTCATTAAAGCTGTTTGAAAGAAAATCAATCCAATAGCTGTCGGCTATAACAAGATTGAGAAACCCTTTTATAAGATTATATGATTGAAAAAGTTCTTTATAATTTTCTGTAAGATAATTTCCCAACTCATTGCCCAATGTATCCGGCGATTTTTTTAGAGATTTTACTAATGCAAACAACACAATAGTGTAATCACCCTCAAATTCAGGCTTGGTAAGATTTACAGTAATTGCAGTTTCATCAACTGAAACATTGTACAGGTTTTCAATTGCTTTTTTTGTAAGTAACTTAATATCGTTCGTAATACTCATAAAGAATGTAAAGCGCAAAAATAACGAACGCATGCTTGCAAAATCTTCCTTAAATCTTCTGCTGTAAATCTGAAATATGCATTTACTGCTACCTTCGCAGCCGCTATGCAAAAGCTGCACGCATTTATACGTAAAACTGTTTTGGCAATAGTAGATGCCTTTTATCCTTTGTTCAGAAGATTTATGCCGTTGCAGACTTTTCGGTATGCGGCATGTGGCGGCGCCAACATGATTTTTGACATTGCTGTTTTCACCTATATCAACACTTATATTTTGCAGCAGCAGGTTGTTTATGTAGGGTCTTTTGCGTTTAAGTCTTATGTGGTGGCTTTTGTTCTTTCGTTTTGTTTAACTTTTCCTGTTGGTTTTTATTTAAGCCGTTATGTAGTTTGGCAACAAACCGAAACCAAAAAGCGCATACAGGTTTTCCGCTACTTCATCGTTGTTGCCGCCTGCGTTGGATTGAATTACATCCTGCTGAATGTTTTCATCCAGGAATTTCACTGGTGGCCGCTTGTTTCAAAACTTGTTACAACCGTTGTTGTTGTAATCTTCAGTTATCTCACACAAAGAAGTTATTCTTTCAGGCCTGTTGATCCTGTTTTGGATAAAGAAGCTGAAGAAGATATTCATCAATAATATTCTTCGACATAGATTGCCGATTGCTTCGCAGTTCTCCTTCGTCGAAATCATCTTTTTTATTTAAGTGCGGCGGCGGCTTCCGTTTTCGCAGCATGTACTGCAGGTACGTTATTTGGCTTTCTGCACAATAGTTTATTTTTCCTGGTTTTTTTTGCCATTCCGGGGTTTATACTTATTTTACATACCACTATATCCTGTTTGTAAATAGCTGTATAAAGCTATACATCCTTTCCATTCTGCTTCACTTTCATAGTAACCTTATAGTAACTTTATAGTAACCTTATAGTAACCTTATAGAGATATTACCCCATATCAAACCCCTGTCAGCCCTCTGTCAGTTCCATGGCAAAGGTACCCGCGTGTATAGGTAAGCCTGTACTATCGCATGGTAATATAATTCTATTATTACAGGTAATGCAAATAAAAATCTTAATGAATTTTATACACAAGAATTTTCAACGGCTATTGTAAGTTCTGATTCGTATTATGGAAGATATATAGAGTTTCATCTGAAAAACGGGTTAATGATATATTTCATGCCTTCTCCAGGAGACAAGGCGATAATTGATGATTCTATACAAAAATGCCAAATATATATCTGTATAACGTGTATGGAAAAGACAAAATCGGCAATTATAATTTTGTAGCTGATTATGATTCACGTGGCCAACCATAAAATACTTTTTAAATTTAATAATCCCTCTGAATTAAAAAATCCGCAATCTCAATTAAAGGTTGTTTTCTCGCAGATAAAACAGCTATTTCGTCAAGATGGTATAAGGCTTTATTATAGTATTGTTGTTTTAATTCTTTGGCCCAGTCATCAGCATTACAATCGCGGAATATTTGTAAAACACGCTGCACTTTATCTTCATTGTTCTCATGTAAAAGTGCTTTCAATTCTTTTTTCTGTGCATCGTTCGCTGTTTCCAATGCATGTATCAGCAGGAAAGTTTTTTTGTTTTGTTTAATATCGCCGCCAATTATTTTGCCCACTTTTTCGGGATCACCAAATGCATCCAAATAATCATCCTGTACCTGGAAAGCAATACCTAAATTTTTTCCGAACGCATACAAATGATTGCAATTGCCTTCTCCCGCACCACCGATGATAGCACCCATGTGCAAACTTGCTGCCAGCAATACCGAGGTTTTTAATTCTATCATTTTTAAATAATCATTCAGGGAAACATCTTCCATCTTTTCAAAATCCATATCCATTTGCTGCCCTTCACAAACTTCTTTTGCCGCCTTGCTGAAAATAGCAATGATATGCTTAAGATAACTGCTGCTTATTTTATTCAGGTATTCATAAGCAACCACCAACATAACATCACCCGCAAGCAATGCTGTGTTCGATCCATATTTATGATGCACTGTTTCCAAACCACGGCGCAATGCAGCATCATCCATAATATCATCGTGTATTAGAGTAAAATTGTGAAACAACTCAATTGCTGTTGCCACCTGCCATGCATCGGCATGTATCTCATCAAATAATTCATTACCCATTAAACACATTACAGGCCTGATGCGTTTTCCTCCGAGACCAAGAAAATAATCATTGGCTCTATATAAAGATTGTGGCTCTTTGGGAAAATGTGAAGTATTGAAATCACGTGTAAATATTGCTGACAACTCCTTGAATGAATGCATGCAGCGAATTACGAATTAAAAATTCAAAATGAAAAATTGAATTTATTTTCTTGTATATACCAGGGTTTGTGCATTATAAATTACAAAATCAGACAAAAGCAAAGTGTTATCTTTTAAATCAATTACATATTCAATTTTATTTAAGTCGCCATATCCTGAAGAAAGAAAAATTACGTTCTTTTTAACGCCGCCTGTTACAATATCGGTTGAAAAACTATATGAACCAGCCCCGGTTGTCATACCGTTTAAAGTTTCTGTATAATGATCGGGTTCCTGAAAAAGTATAGTTTCCTGATTCATTGGAACACTCGAATCGCCATCAGGAGATTGAGTTGATTGAAGAACCCATTCACCTTGAAGCCTGTCATTATCAATTGCAGATATCGATGCAGCATCCTTTTTACAGGAATATAGATTAAGCAGAATTAAACTACTGATTAAAAGATTTTTCCTGAAAAACTTTATTTCGTTGGAAGCAAATGTTGATGCAATGATCTCCATGACAAAAGTTCAAGTGTTATAGATAAGTTGAATTACCAGCGGAAAGATAAAATTAAATCTAAGAAGCTGTCTAAAAATGATTTCAAATATTTAGTATGCAGGTATTTTACTACAATAGACACATACATAGAAAATGTACACATAGGTAAGTCTATGTGATCCCTATGTGCCTATGATTCTATGTAGTTCAAATGTATATTATGCTCTTTTTCTTATAAGGTGTTTGCAAATTATAAATTTAAACAGCTTCTAAAAAACTGAATCTATTTGTTGGTTAATTTTTTTCTTTTTTATTTTTCCTGTTTGAATGCTCTTTGCTTTTACTCCCTTCTTTCACCCATTGATAATCTAATTGACGTTTATCAAGGTTAGCCGAGATTACTTTTATGCTCACTTTATCGCCCATGCGAAATGCTTTGCCTGTTCTTCTGCCTACTAAACTGTAATCGCTTTCTATCAAACGGAATTCATCATGATCATTCAGATCATTTATGCTTATCAGACCTTCACATTTATGTGCAACTGTTTCTGCCCAGAATCCAAAACGTGCAACACCGCTTATCACCGCTTCAAATTCTTCACCTAATTTATCCATCATAAATAATACCTGCATGTGTTTATTAGCAGCACGCTCTGCTTCCATTGCTGCTCTTTCCCGCTCACTGCAATGGCTGCATTTTTCATCCATCTTTTTATCGATGATGGGCTTTTTTCTGAGGCAGCTTTCAACAACGCGATGCACCAATACATCAGGATAACGACGGATGGGTGAAGTAAAATGACAATAGTTTTCAAAACCCAACCCATAGTGACCAATGTTCACTGTTTTGTAAGCTGCTTTTGCCATGGTGCGAATGCCTAATTGTTCCAGCACATGTTGTTCAGGTTTGCCCTGCACATCTTTCAATAATTCATTAAAGCTTGCTGCAATTTTTTCCGGGGAACTCATATTGAATTTATGCCCGAACTTTCTTGAGAATTCAACAAACGGAACCAGCTTGTCTTTGTCAGGTTCGTCGTGAATACGGTAAGGAAAAGGAACATGCTTGTTATCAACTTCTATATTGCTTACATACTCTGCAACTTTTTTATTTGCAAGCAGCATAAACTCTTCAATTAACTGGTGCGCTTCTTTACTTTCCTTTACAACAATGCCAACAGGTTTGCCTTCTTCATCTAATTTAAAACGTACTTCCTGCGAAGAAAAATTTATAGCGCCATTGTTAAATCTTTCTTTGCGCATTTTCTGCGCCATATTGTTCAACAGTAAAATTTCCTCTAAATATTTCCCTCCATTACTTTCAATTATTTGCTGTACATCTTCATACGTAAAGCGATGATCTGAATGAATAATAGTTTTCCCGATCCACACTTTTTTTACCTCGCATTTGGTATTCATTTCAAACACTGCAGAAAAAGTAAACTTATCTTCATGCGGCCTTAAAGAACACAACACATTTGAAATATTTTCGGGCAACATCGGGTTTACACGATCAGGAAGATATACAGAAGTCGCGCGTTTATATGCTTCATCATCCAATACTGTTTCCGGTTCAACAAAGTGACTTACATCAGCTATATGCACACCAACCTCATAATAATCTTTTCTGATTTTTTTTATGGATAAGGCATCATCAAAATCTTTTGCGTCAACAGGATCAATTGTAAACGTGAGCACATTCCTGAAATCTTTACGCTTCTTTATTTCCCTCTCATTCACATAATCATTCAGTTTTTCACTTTCTTTAATGGCCTCTTCAGAAAACGATAATGAGAATCCGCTCTCTGCAATAATTTCTTTCATTGCACTATCATTATCATTTTCATTTTCCAGAATGCTTATTAATTCGCCGATAGGCTTTTTATCATCTTTATCCCAGCGCACCAAACGCACCGCAACACGTTCTTTATTCTTTGCGCCGTTTATTTTATCTAAAGGAACATAAATATCAGGCATCGGTTTATCCGTATCCGGAATAAAAAAAGCATAGTTGGTTGAAAGCTGAATAGTGCCGATAAACTCTGTTCGTTGTCTTGAAACTACTTCAGTGATCTTACCTTCTTTTTTACCGGTGGTAATGTTTTCCTTGAACACTTTTACACGAACAGTATCTCCATGTAAAGCATTATGAAAATTTCCGGGCCGTACAAGTACATCGCCTGTACCTTCTGCAATTACAACATATCCCAAGCCATTGCGTGCAATATCAAGATTGCCTTTTAAGATAAAGGACTGAGAAGATTCATGCTTTGATTTTGATTTCTTATGTTTCATAAATACCTGGTGAATTTCATTCAATAATTTCTTTCTTAAATCCGGCTATGAAATCAATAACCAAACGGTTAAAGTTATCTGCCTCATTAAACAAAAAAGCGGATTTAACCGGCAATACATATAAAGGCAGGTTGATGAGTTGCTCCTTGAATTTTAAAAACCGAACTGCATCTTTTTCCGTAGTAAGAATGAGCTTATTAGGTGATTGAATTTTATCGAATTTCTTATGAATGTCTTTAAGATCATCAATAGAAAAAATATGATGATCTTTATAACTTATCTCATCATACGCCGCGGAGTTATCTGATACATGATCTTTTAAAGTTTGTGCATTCGCAATGCCATACACCAATAGCACTTCATCATTTAAAGAAACAGGTTTGCAGGTTTTGGTAACGATGTGATAAGGTGTTTCATATTCTATAGATGTAAAAAATATCTGCTGCTCGTCAAACTGCTTTACCTGTTGTATGATCTTGTCTTTTTCTTCCTGCGAAAGATCAGGAGTGCATTTGGTTACAACAATTACCTGCGCTCTTTTTGCTGAATATTGCTGATCGCGCAAATCTCCGGTAGGAAAAAAGAAATCATCAGTATATAAATTATTATACACGGTAAGCAATATGTTGAGTCCTGCTTTAATGGCGCGATGCTGGAAAGCATCATCCAGGATTATCGCTTCAGTATCCGGCTTATCATGCAATAATTGTGGAATAGCTACAATGCGTTCTTCGCCAACGGCAACAGGCACCTGTGGAAATTTTGAATAAAACTGCATCGGCTCATCTCCGATATCCAAAGCCGTTGTGTTTTCATTTGCAAGCGCGTAGCCTTTGGTCTTGCGTTTATATCCGCGGCTGAGCGTAGCAATATGAAATTGATTATGCAATAATATTATTAAATATTCAACCATTGGCGACTTGCCTGTTCCACCCATTACAAGATTGCCAACGCATATAATGGGCAGGTTGAATTCTGCAGATTTAAAAATATTCCTGTTGTATAAAAAGTTGCGGACTATTACGATTAATCCATACAATAATGAAAAAGGGAACAGTAAAATGCGGAACGAACGAAGGAAAAAAGAATTAAAATTCATATTGAACGCATGGGTGATGCATGTATCAAAGATACGTAAACACAAATAGCGCAGGCTTTATATAGTATTTGATTTTTGTATACGCTTTCTTAATTTAGAGCTTTTGGCAATAATAATGCAACTTTAATAAAGCAATAATCTAAAATAAACTTATGAAGATTGAAGAAATAAAAATATTGAGAGGCCCTAATTACTGGAGTGTACGTCGCGCGAAATTAATACAGATGAAACTTGATCTTGAAGAAATGGAGCAACGGCCAACCAATACTATTGATGGTTTTTTGGATAGGATGCAATCATTATTGCCTTCATTATATGAACACCGTTGCAGCGAAGATGGTCCCGGTGGTTTTTTTACAAGAGTGCAGGAAGGTACGTGGATGGGCCATGTAATAGAACATATTGCTTTGGAATTGCAAACATTGGCTGGTATGGATTGCGGTTTTGGCCGCACAAGAAGTACTGGTAAAGACGGCGAATATTTTGTAGTGTTTGATTATATGGAAGAAGATGCAGGTGTATATGCAGCAAAAGCAGCAGTGCGTGTTGCGCAGGCATTGATAGATGCAAAGGAGTATGATCTTACAGAAGATATTCAAACCATGCGCGAGATAAGGGAAGACACAAGGCTGGGCCCTTCAACAGGATCTATTGTTGATGAAGCGGTAAAGCGCGGCATTCCTTTTATACGCCTGAATAAACAAAGCCTTGTGCAGTTGGGTTACGGTGTGCATCAGAAAAGAATAAGGGCAACCATTGCGAGCACTACATCAACGATTGCTGTTGACATTGCAGGCGATAAGGAAGAAACAAAAAATTTATTGGATGCTGCACAAATTCCTGTGCCAAGAGGTACGGTTGTGCGCAGCGAAGAAGGTTTGAAAGATGCCATTGACCGGTATGGCTATCCATTAGTGATAAAACCAATAGATGGCAATCATGGTAAAGGAAATACTACCAATATCACTACATGGGAACAGGCAACCAAAGCATTGGAAGCTGCGCAGAAATATGGCCGCAGTGCTATTGTTGAAAAATTTATAACCGGTTATGATTTCCGCGTGCTTGTCATTAATTATAAATTTATTTGTGCCGCATTAAGAACTCCTGCAAGTGTTATTGGCGATGGCGAACATGCCATTCAATGGCTGATCGATGAAACCAATAAAGATTCCCGCCGCGGGTATGGCCATGAAAAAGTTTTAACGCAGATAACCATTGACCAGTTCACCCAAAAAATGCTGGATGAAAAAAATTATACTTTAGAAACTATTCCTGCAAAAGATGAATTGGTTTTATTAAAGCCCACAGCAAATCTTTCAACAGGTGGCACTTCAACAGATGTTACAGATGAAGTGCATCCTGTAAATATTTTTATGGCTGAAAGAATAGCACGTATTATCGGTCTTGATATATGCGGTATTGACATTATGGCGCCTGATCTTAAAAAGCCCATCGCAGAAAATGGCGGCGCTATCCTGGAAGTAAATGCAGCGCCGGGCTTTCGCATGCATGTTGAACCTGCGGAAGGTATTGCAAGAAATGCTGCAGAACCTGTTATTGATATGTTGTTTCCAAAAGGCAGCACCGGCCGTATTCCTATCATTGCCATCACAGGAACCAATGGCAAAACAACCACAACAAGATTAACAGCACACCTCTGTAAAACCGCCGGTAAAAAAGTTGGTTACACAACAAGCGATGGTGTGTATATACAGAATCAAATGATGATGAAAGGTGATTGTACAGGGCCTGTAAGCGCCAAATTTGTTTTAAGTGATCCTACT
Source organism: Bacteroidota bacterium (assembly GCA_013289015.1). Taxonomy (GTDB): domain Bacteria; phylum Bacteroidota; class Bacteroidia; order Chitinophagales; family Chitinophagaceae; genus Parafilimonas. The sequence goes on from JABDAV010000068.1 coordinate 19,082, forward strand.
GTTGATTTTGCCGTACTGGAATGTGCACGCGGCGGCTTGTTGAAAGCAGGCTTGGCGTTTGATAAATGTGATGTTGCCATTGTAACTAATGTTACTGCAGATCATATGGGGTTGGCAGGTATCAACACACTTGAACAAATGGCGCGTGTAAAAAGTGTTGTGCCTGAAACAGTGCGTAAAGATGGCTTTGCCATTTTAAATGCAGATGATGATCTTGTATACAAAATGAAAGATGATCTTGATTGCAACGTGGCATTCTTTAGTATGGATGAAAATAATCCGCGTATAAAACGCCACTCGAAAAACGGCGGTTATGCTGTAGTGCACGAAAATGGTTATGTAACTATATTAAAAGGAACATGGAAGATACGCGTGCTTAAAGTAAGAGATATTCCCATAACTTTTGAAGGCAGGGCAATTCATAATATTATGAATACTTTACCTGCTGTTTTGGCAACTTATTTGTTCAGGGATATTTCTATTGAAGATATACGCACAGGCCTTTGCACGTTTGTACCTTCCCCTGCTTTAACACCGGGCAGGCTGAATATTTTTGAATTTAAAAAGTGTAAATTTCTTGCTGACTTCGCGCATAACCCCGCGGGCCTTGAACTGCTTGGAAATTTTGTAAATAAAATGGACGGTTCGCCAAAGGTTGGAATTATCAGCGGCACGGGCGACAGGAGAGATGAAGATATCAGAAAACTGGGAAGTTTATCAACAAAATACTTTGATGAGATCATTATCCGCTGCGACAAAAATTTACGTGGCCGCACCGCAGAAGAAATTGTAGGCCTGCTACTGGAAGGAATCAATGAAGCCAAAACAAAAGATATTCCTGTTACAATAATTTACAAAGAAGAAGACGCCATATTACATGCATACAATAGCGCAACACCGGGCACCTTAATTACGATCATGTGTGATGTGGTTACCGAAGCGCTTGACTTTATAAAAGAGCTGAAGGCAAAAGAAGATGCGGGAGCAGGAGTGTAGTTGAAATTTACAATTGCAGGTTTAAACTCTTAGAAGCCGTTTAAAAATGATTTCAAATATTTCGTATGCAGTTTTTTTACCACAATAGATACACAGAAAATACACAGATAGAGAGTCTATGTGTTCCCTGTGTGCCTGTGATCCTCTTA
>JABDAV010000069.1 GCA_013289015.1 Bacteroidota bacterium
TATAACGAAGCAATATTTCTACCAAGGCCATCATAATCCAATCCGAAACCAACAACAAATTTGTTTGGAATTTTAAAGCAATTATAATCCAGTTTTATTTCATGGGTTGTTGCTTCTGGTTTATGCAATAATGCAGCTATTTTTAAAGAAGCCGGTTGCATATTTTCCAATTGCGGAAGAAATTGGTTTAGAGTCTTGCCAGTATCAACTATATCTTCAACAACAATGATATCCTTGTTTTTTACCTCCGTATCCAATCCAATAGAAGTAATTACATGTCCCGATGATGTTGTGCCTTTATAAGATGCAAGCTTTATAAAACATATTTCTGCGGGAATGGTAATGCGTTTAAACAACTCGGCGGCGAACATGAAAGCGCCATTCAGTATAGGTATAAACAACGGAGATTTTCCTGCATAATCTTCAGATATTTTTTCTGCAAGCTTTGTTATTGCTTGTTCAATTTCAGTCTGAGAAAGATACGGAACAAAGATTTTGCCGTGAATCTGTATTTGTTGCATGCAGCTTAATTTAAATGCAAACTAAATACAATCAAAACAGTTTTTTGCCTGCAGTGCGTAATATAATTTTATCGCCAGCTTTTGGCTGCGCATTTCCAGGAAGGTTATTGTATGCAACGAGGCTTTGTAATTGCACTCCTTCTGTTTGTGCTATCTCATAAAGATCTTCATTTGGCGTCACTATATGATAATCTTTAGCACCGCGCTTTGGTTTCTTTTCAATATAAAGTAAGGTTGATGTTCTTAAGATATCTCCATCTTTAAGATCATTATAAGCAAGCAGTTGCCCGTAAGCAAGGTTATACTTATTGGCTAATGCAAGAATTGAAGTGCCGGCTTTTGCATACACAACTTTTGTTTGATTGATAGTGAAAACACCATCAGGATAAACGGCTTGCTCTACAACGGTATTAGTGATATTGTTTGATACCGTATTATTTTTAGATGCCGCGCTATCAATTTTTTCAAATGCATATTCATCCTGCAACTTTACCGGCGCTGCTGCAATAATAACCTGGTTGGTTTGCTGCAAACCTGCAACAGTTATGTCTTCCAGGTCAAATTTTTCTATTGTTGTGATAAGCATGGTTGCATAAGAAGGATTGGTTGCATAACCCGCAGCCTTTAAACCGTATGCCCAGCTTTTGTAATCGGTTATATCAAGACCAAACAGTGATGCATAATTAGGCCTGTTCTTTAAAAAATCTGAATGGTCGCGATAAGAATCTTCTGCACTGTTATAACGCCTGAAACATTCATGCCTGGTATCATCATCATGATACACTATATCACCCGTCCAATCAGTTTTGCATTTAATTCCGAAATGATTATTGGATTGTTGTGTAAGCTCGCATTGACCTGCATTGGATTCCAATATTCCTTGCGCCAATATAATGGAGGCAGGAATACCTGTACGGATCATTTCATCTACAGCCAATTGCTTATACTGTGTTATATAAGCGTTTACGGCTTCGTTGTTTTGAGCTTTTGCGCTGAAGCAAGCAACAGCTGCAAAAAAGAAAACAAGAAGTTTCTTCATCAGTATTTATTTTTTATTAGCAGCAAACCATCTCTCACGGTTAAAAACACCTGTTCGGTTCGCTGATCATTCAAAACATGATTATTAAATTGTGCAATGGCTTTTGCACTTTTTCCTTCAATTTTTTCTTCAAGCACCTGGCCATGAAACAGAACGTTGTCGGCCAGTATAAACCCCCGGTTACTTAAACGCTGCAAAGCTTCTTCATAGTATGTTATGTAAGAGGTTTTATCGGCATCTATAAAAACAAGATCCCATTTAAAGGGCAATGTTTTTATAATTTCTCTTGCATCACCTGCGTGTAAATGTATCTTCTCCTTCATCCCGGCAGCCACAATATTTTTCCACGCTGTGTTCGCATCCTCTTCACGCAACTCTATTGTATGCAATTCACCGCCGGGTTGCAATCCATTGGCTAAACAAATTGCACTGAAGCCTGTAAAGGTTCCTATCTCTAAAATATATTTTGGCTGAAGTAAAGAACTTATAAATTCAAGGAGCTTTCCCTGTACCGGCCCGCTTATCATATGTGCCTCGGGATGATTTGCCATTGTATCATCATATATCTTCTTCAACACATCATCTAACGGAGATGTATATGTTGATGAATAGTCTTCAGCAAGTTTGTCAATCCATTGCATTCGGCTGAGCTGATTTTGATACAAGCAAAAGCCCCGCAAATGTAAGCAAGCCGTTTATAAGTAACAACTCAATTCCGATTGTATAACCGTTAAACCACTGTGTTGCATGCGTGCTGAGTACATAAGAAATAACAGGTGCTGCAATACATATTAACACCATGATTGCATTTTGAGGCAATATTCTTTTCGTAAAAATCCCGAATAAGAATAAGCCGAGTAAAGGTCCGTACGTATAACCTGCAACAATTAAAATAACGTTAATGATGGCATAAGGATCATCAATACCCTGACCAACATAACTTCTGATGTCAGGAAATTTAGCCTGTAGTTTTTCACTCATTACAGGAGATTCTGCAATGCGAAAACGTTCAATGCTGCCATCGGCAACAGGAACAGAAATAAGCAAACCAGATTGTAAAGAAATATTTTTTGATAACTGTGCCTGTTTAAGCAAATTGCCAAAAACATCTTCCTGTAAACTGAATAGCTTAAAAGTTACCGGTTTGAATTTTCCGGGAAACACATCTTTACCATTTGTAAAAGATGCCACTTCATTTGAATGAACTGGTTTCCAATAATTGTTCTGAGCAAAAACAGATACGCTCAATAATAACATTGAGGAGAGGAGTACAATTTTGTTCATAGATTTTGTTGATAAATTTGGTAATGCTTCAAAGTTATGCGTAGCAATAACTTTTGCAATTAAAATTTAAATCAACAATACGATTACAAAAGCGTATAGGTTTATTCTACTCTAAAATTCTTTCTTCAAATTTTCCTGTTTTCTTATTTTTTAAGATGAGTTTTTTGGCGCCGTAATGCGTTACTTCTTCTTTCACCAGGTAATTGTCTGCATCATAATCAATAAGGTTACTTGCTTTTGAAACACCTTCCTGTCCACGCCATACTTTAAGATCAACAGGTTCCCATAATTTTGTTTTGGCTGATTTATATGCTGCATCAATAATTGCATTCACCACATAACCATCATAAAAAGTTTCCTGTGGCTGTGTTTCATTTTCAATACTGCGAAACATGTCGGTAAACATATGATTATACCCAAGATCATTTACTTCATCACCAACAGGAAACAGCCAGCCCGTGTTGCTTTCTGCTTTCTCTGCAACATAATCAGCGCCCTTACCTGTTGTGAACATATCCATTCCTGTACGCAAAAAATTATTGATCCATATAGTGCCTTCTGTTCCCATTACTTCATCCCGCAGATCCATGCCTCCGCGAAACGTCCAGCTTACTTCAAATTGCCCTATCGCACCATTCTCATATTTTATCAAACCAATAGCATGATCTTCTGCTTCGATCGGCTTTACCTGTGTATCAGCCCAGCACATTACCTCAACAGGCTTAATATCTTTTCCAATAAAACTTCTTGTGATTTCAATGCAATGGCATCCTAAATCTAAAATACAGCCACCACCGGCAAGCTCAATATTCCAGAACCAGTCGCTGTGCGGGCCAGGATGTGTTTCTCTTGACTTTGCCCATAATATTCTTCCCAATGCACCATTCTTCACGCTTTCATAAGCTTTTAAAAATTTTGGCGAGTAAACAAGATCTTCAAGATAGCCATTAAAGACGCCGGCTTGTTCAACAGCTTTCAACATACGCAAAGCTTCTGCGCTGTTGCGACCTAAAGGTTTTGTTGTAACAACGGGCTTTTTGTGTTTGCAGCAAAGCATTACCGCTTCTTCATGTACATTATTTGGAAGTGCAACACAAACTACATCTACATCAGGATGTGCGATGGCTTCTTCCATGTTAGTAGTATAATGTTCGCAACCATAATCTTCTGCGAATTTTTTTGCATTGATTTCTTTGCGCGCATAGATGCTTATGATCTTATCTTTACTGCGTTGCCCCTGTATTGACTCGGCATAAAAACGACCGATAAAGCCTGAACCAAGCATAGCAATTCGTAGCATATACAAATGTTTTTAATTTTTGAAGGAGCAGCAATTTATTTTATAATGTTCATATCCCTAAAAATATGTTTATAAACCTATGTTTTACCTGCCTGTAATCGTATAAAACGCGTTAATAAAAAAGCGAAAAAAAATTTGGAAGCCGCTTTTATTGAATAGTATATTTACATAACAAGATTGATTTTAATGCTACTGATTGTACTGACCAGCGCCTCGGCGGTGGTTGCAGCAAGACGGAAGCGGAAATTGAAAATCTTAAGGTTAATAAGTTTGACAGGAAATAAGAGATCGAAAGCTTCGGCCGGAGATTGAAAATAGAAAGCAAACTTAAAGACTACGATCGAAGCTCCGGCAGAGATCAAAATATACAAAACTTCGGTTTTGTATAAAGAGAGCAACAGGGTTAGTAAGTAATTTCTGTTGCTTTTTTATTTTATATATCTCCCACGCTTTCTCCTCAGCATTATCTTACTTTATTACAATCTTTATGCAAAACAAGCTACTATCATATGCTTTTGCATAACATAAATTTGTACCTGTCATCCAAAAACTTTTTATGAGAAAAATCCTGATTTTCTTATTGTGCGTGATTATTTTAAAAGCTTCTGCGCAAAACATTGACTCAACATGGATAGTAAATAACTATATCAAAAAAGAAGTGTACATCTCCATGAGAGACGGGAAAAAGCTTTTTACGGCTATTTACATTCCGAAAGATACTACTGAAGCGCACCCGATCCTCATGACAAGAACACCCTACTCATGCGCACCGTATGGCGAGAATAATTTTGATCCTTACTGGTGGCAATCGTATAACCGGGAATATTTTAAAGAAGGTTATATAATGGTGAAGCAGGATGTGCGTGGCCGCTGGATGAGCGAAGATGAATTTGTAAATGTGCGGCCATTTAATTCAAATAAAAAAGGAAAGGAAATTGATGAAGCAAGCGATACTTATGATGCAATTGACTGGCTTGTAAAAAATATTCCGCATAATAACGGCAAGGTGGGTGTGCATGGAATTTCTTATCCCGGTTTTTATTCAACGATGGCTGCTGCCAGTAATCATCCTGCATTAAAAGCAGTTAGTCCGCAGGCGCCTGTTACCAATTGGTTTATTGGCGATGACTTTCATCATAACGGCGCTTTTATGCAAATGGATGCATTTGATTTTTATTCCGCGCTTGGTTTTGGATTTGGTCAGCCACATCTGCATCCTACGAATATACCTGCACGTTCAACAGGTTATCCTGATCATGATAATTATAAATTTTTTCTTGAACAGGGTAGTTTAGAAAATCTTACAAAACTGATGGGTGATTCTATTGCTTTCTGGAAAGACCTGATGAATCATCCGGATTATGATGCCTGGTGGCAGGCGCGTGATGCACGGAATGCGACAAAGAACCTACAGCCTGCAATGCTTTGGGTGGGGGGATTGTTTGATGCAGAAGATTGCTGGGGTGCATGGAATAGTTACAAGGCTGCAGAAAAAAATAATCCAAATAAAACTTTCAACAGAATTGTAGAAGGCCCGTGGTCGCACGACCAGTGGGCACATTATAACGGGTTTAATTTAGGTAATATTGAATTTGGTTCTAACACGGCTGAGTATTTTCAACAGCATCTTGAAATTCCTTTCTTTAATTATTATTTGAAAGGAGAAGGCAGCATTGACAGCATTGCAGAAGCCAACATTTTTGTAACCGGCGAAAATAAATGGTATTCATTTTCGCAATGGCCTCCGGAAGGTGTTAAGAATGAAGTTTTATATCTTCAACCCAACAATAAACTTGACTGGAGCAAGCCTTCTGTACAAAATAGCTTTACTGAATATACCAGTGACCCTTCCAAGCCTGTGCCGTATGAAGATGGTATTCAGTTCAACAGGTCGCGTACTTACATGGATGCTGACCAGCGCTTTGCTGAACGCAGGCCTGATGTAATAAGTTTCAAGACAGATATTTTAACGCAGGATGTTACAGTAACCGGAAGTGTACTTGCGGATCTTGTAACAAGTATTTCAACAACAGACGCAGATTTTGTGGTGAAAATAATTGATGTGTTTCCTGATTATGCAGGTTATAATGATGTAGATATTTATGCAGAGAACGATCCAGTGAATCCATACCCGATGGGCGGATATGAAATGTTGGTGCGTGCTGAAGTATTTCGTGGCCGTTACAGGAAAAGCTATGAACATCCTTCAGCATTTACTCCCGGTAAAATTGATACGGTAAAATTTGCATTGCCTGATATTGCGCATTGCTTTAAAAAAGGACACAGGATAATGGTGCAGGTACAAAGCAGCTGGTTTCCGCTGGTTGACAGGAATCCGCAACAGTTCATTGATATCTATCATTGTGATAAAAAAGATTTTATCAAGAGCAATATCCAGATATGGCATGATGCTGTAAATACTTCTCAAATTATTTTGCCTGTTTTGAAATAAGAAACCAAACAATTTAAAGAATAGAAAAATATCTATTGAATATTCTTTTTACGTAACAATATTTTGCTTCTCAGTTTTAAAAAAGGTTTTTCTATTATTTCATTTAATAACAATGACGTGATAAAAACAATTACCACGCAGATCAAAAACATACTATTGCTTTTGTCTTCAACTTTAAATTTTGCAAGCTGATTTTGCGTAACGTGAATTACGATCTTATGAATAAGATATATACCATAAGATAATGCAGCGATCTTAGCTGTAATAAATGATTTGCGCCTGTATAAAAAACTACCGGGACTTAATGCAGCTAAAACGATAAAGCCATAGCCAATATCAACCAACGGAAATCCAAATACAGAAGCAGTAAAGCTTTCTGCATCAGAACAGACAAAATATGTTACTGCAAAGATTAAAAGACCTGTTATCAACAGCATGTTTTCATGCTGTAATATTTTCTTACTGAAGTTTGCTTTGAACTGCAACAACGCGGCAATAGTTACACCAACAAGCAAACCATCAAGCCTGCTCCATGTTGGATAATAGATCCACTTTGACCAATTGATCCAATCAATATCCTGCCCGGCAACTTCGACTAAATTTTTATAACAATAAGTTCTGATCACAAATCCCGCAAGGAACATTATGATCAATAACCAAAACCCTTTATGCAGAATTTTGAAGCGTATTAATAAGATAAGAATAAGCGGGAACAGTAAATAAAATTGTTCTTCGATGCATAAAGACCATGCATGTGAAAATGTTCCGTTTGATTGAACATCAAGCCCGATATTTTGTGTGAAGGTTAAATATTTCCATAATGGCGCCAAGGCTTCCCTTTCATGCGTAAAAGGAAATAAAAAATAAACAGCAACTACAACAAGATATATTGGTATGATCCTGAAAAACCTTTTAGTGAAAAATTCTTTTAGAGAGATTTTATTCTGCCTGGCGATTTTTAAAAAAAGCTGCGAAGCAATAAGGTATCCGCTTAAAACAAAGAAGAGATCAACGCCTGTCCAGCCAAATTCGCTGATATTATTCACCCAACCAGGATGCGGAAACAATCTTCCGTAATGATATAAAAAAACAAATAGTATTGCAAAAGCACGAAGATGATCAAGCCCGTGGAGTTTATGTGAAAGACCGCCTTCTTTATTCATACATTTTAAATCAATTCCGGCAGGTCTTTTAAATTTTGCTTATTAGGTTTATTGATTGAGATCATCTTATTTCACCAAAACAATCATAATGCTGAACAGTTGGTTCAAGTTCCAATAAGTATTTTTTATCCTCAGCATAATACTTTGCTTTCTCATAGTTCTTACCTGCAAAAGCTTTAACGCTTTCAATATTTACCCACCACGAAACAGTCCAGATATGCGTTACATCTCCTTCCTGTTTTTGCCAAACCTGTGCATTTAAATTTCCGGGTGTTGACCTGTAATCTTTAACACCGGTTTGTAAAACATAATTCATGTAAGCTTCTGCATTTTCGGTTGAGGTTTTACCATGCCACAGACGAACTATCATAGTATAAATTCAAAAGTTAAAAATCAAAAATAAAAATTCAAAATCGTGTTTCCAATATTTCCTCATTGCTAAACCATTGCAACAGGTTCTGCATGAGCCGCGCTTTTTGCATTATCTTTAAAGAACAATGTAAATAATATAAGAACAATGGCAGCAATGCCTGCAGGAACGAGCCAGATGCTCCTCCATTCAACAATATTATTTATGGTGTATTTATCTTTAACATAGCCTGATAACAGCGTTCCTATCCACATTCCAATTCCATAAGTTGCCATGGTGATCATGCCCTGCGCCTGACTTTGAATACTAAGGCTTGCTTTACTGTCAGTATAAATTTGACCTGTAACAAAAAAGAAATCAAAGCACACACCATGCAAAATGATACCCGCGAAAAGCATCCATAAGTTTGCGCCGGCATCACCATAACCAAAACAAAGAAAACGTAACGTCCATGCGATCATGCCTAAAGCAATCATCCATTTAACACCAAGTCTCCTGAAGAAAAATGGTATTAATAAAATAAAAAAAGCTTCAGAAAATTGACCGAACGTCATATTGCTGGTAACATTTTTCATGCCTGCATCGGTAAGATATAAATTGGTAAGACTATAATAAAACGAAAGTGGAATGCATATTAAAACCGATGCAATAAAGAATACGGTGAATGAACTGTTCTTAAATAATACAAAAGCATCTGCACCCAAGATCTGTTTGAAAGTTGCAGTAGTGCCTTTGGCTTTTGGCGGCGTGCCAGGCAAAGCAAAACTTAATAACCCTAATGCAACGGATGCAACTGCTGCCATCTTAAATGTAAATGCTAAATCTGCTGTGCTTACTTTAAAAACTTTGTCAATCAGCCAGCCGGTTGCGATCCAGCCGATCGTGCCTAATACCCTTATGGAAGCAAATTCTTTTCCCGGGTCTTTCATTTGGCGGAATGCAACAGAATTCGCCAATGCCAGTGTTGGCGCATACATCAATGAATACAATAATAATATCCAGTAAAATGAAGAAGGCGATTTTATTGTTGTGATGTAAAACAATAATACGGCGCCCACAAGATGTAATACACCCAATAATTTTTGCGCTGAAAAATAGCGGTCGGCAATCATGCCTACAAAAAATGGAGAGATGATAGTGGCGATTGCCATTGCACTGTAAGCAGCCCCAATTTCAACACCGCTTGCGCCTAATACTTTATCAAGATAAGTGCCCATGGTTACATACCATGCACCCCAGATAAAAAACTCAAGGAACATAAGGGCAGACAAGCGCAAGCGGATAGATGTGTTCATTCGGTGATTTTAATGCGATAAAATTAAAGGAGTTTTTTAAAAACAAGAATTTGTTATTTAGTAAAAACAGATGCCCAGTCAAGCTGAGCATGACGTATAAGCGGTTGTGTAATGTTCCTGCATTAAAAACATGTAAAATCCAATAAACTTTTCATATGTTACTCCTACGAAAAGCGGGAGCCTGATTTGAAATTTTCAAGAATACTTTTCAAAGAAAAAATCTCTCTTCTCCCTTTAGGGCCGGGGATTTTATCCTTCAAAAGTGCTATAGAAATAAGGCGTCTTTGCTTCAAACTCTGCGCTGCAGGTGTCAACCATTTTATACACGCGCATAATGCCAAGCGCTTTACGTTTTTCATATACCTGTTCCGCAGTACAGCGATCAATTAATATGCGTGCGATTTGCTCATCACTAAAACCATTTTGCTTAGCTTCTTTCAACAATGCCTCAGGTAAATTATCCAAAGTATGATGTGCAAGCTCTTTTTCAATTCTAACTATTTCCTGTATCTGGTAAATGAACCAGCGATCAATTAATGTAGCCTGAACAATTGTTTTTATGGTAACGCCCTGCATCAATGCATCTTTAATGCGGAAGATGCGATCCCATTTTGGTGTTTTGATGTATTCAACTATTTCATCACTCTTCATTAAGCTTTTGCCATAATAACCCAAACCAACCGCTTCGTTTTCCAAACTCTGACAAGCTTTTTGAATTGCTTCATTAAAGCTTCTGCCAATTGCCATTACTTCACCAACACTTTTCATTTGTAAACCCAAGGTATCGTTTGCGCCTTTAAACTTATCAAAATTCCAGCGTGGCACTTTTACAATAACATAATCCAATGCGGGTTCAAAATATGCAGATGTTGTTTTGGTGATCTGGTTTTTCAATTCATCCAGTGTATAACCAATAGCAAGTTTTGCAGCAATTTTTGCAATAGGATAACCTGTTGCTTTACTTGCCAATGCAGATGAACGGCTAACACGCGGATTAATTTCAACTGCAATGATATCTTCTGTTTCAGGATTTAATGCAAACTGAACATTACAACCACCTGCGAAATTGCCAAGGCTGCGCATCATCTTCATTGCCTGGTTGCGCATTTCCTGGTAAGCAACATCACTCAAGGTCATTGCAGGAGCAACAGTTATTGAATCACCGGTATGAATGCCCATCGGATCCACATTCTCAACAGTACAAATAATAACAACATTGTCATTTTTATCGCGCAATAATTCTAATTCAAATTCTTTCCAACCCAATACTGCTTTTTCTACCAGCACTTCATGAATAGGTGAAGCCTGTAAACCGCGCTGCAATGCTTCATCGAGTTCAGATTTATCATGTACAAATCCGCCGCCTGTTCCACCTAAAGTAAAAGAAGGACGAATTACTAACGGGAATCCTATATCCTGCGCAAATTCTTTTCCTTCCAGCCAGCTATTTGCTACACGGCTTGGCGCAACTTTAATATTTATATCAATCATTAACTGCCTGAACTTTTCACGGTCTTCAGCCAATTTAATAGCAGCAATATCAACACCGATCAAACGCACATTATATTTTTCCCAAACGCCTAATTCATCCGCTTCAATGCAAAGGTTCAATGCAGTTTGTCCACCCATTGTTGGCAGTACTGCATCAATCTGGTTTTCTTCCAATATCTGCTCAATGCTTTCAACCGTCAATGGCAAAAGGTATACTTTGTCTGCCATCATGGGGTCAGTCATTATTGTTGCCGGGTTACTGTTGATAAGCACTACATTAATACCTTCTTCGCGCAAGCTGCGTGCAGCCTGTGAACCACTGTAATCAAACTCGCAAGCCTGGCCTATTATAATTGGCCCTGAACCGATAATTAAAACTGAATGAATTGAATTGTCTTTGGGCATGATGTGAAAATTGTGCAAATGTATTTGCTTCAGGCTAAAGTTTCAAGCCTTAAATCCTATAGAGACTTTAAAATTAATTTATAAACAAAATGAGTGATAAATTATTTAGAAAGACTCACGCCGGCTCTCTGCAGAAAAACAACATTAATTTACAAGTGGTCTCACCATTACATTTTTGAAATACACAGTACTTCCGGGATCATGACCTTGTAAAGCAAATGTACCGCTTGAATCGATCGGGCCTTTTTTATCTGGAGGAGGAACATTATCCGGTTGTGTATAATCAACAACGGTTTTATCATTTATTTTAATGATCACATGGTTGCCCACAACTTTTATGTATTCAGTAAACCAAACATTATCAGGAACAACCACATCCTTAACATCATCAATGCCATATAAACTTCCGGTTCTGCGCCAATCGGTGTGCGAATTATTTACCTGCACTTCATAACCAATTTCAGGCCAGCCACCTTGTTGAAAAGCCGTATGAAAATAAATGCCTGAATTGGAATGAGGCTTTGTCATTACATCAGCTTTGAATTCAAAATTTTTAAAATTGTGATTGCTTACCGGTCCGATATAAAATAAATGTGCAGTGTTGCCATTTACTTTTATCATGCCGCTGTCAACACTGAAGGTTGATGCATTGTCGCCAACTTTCCATCCGTTCAAAGTTTTGCCGTCGAATAAAGAGATCCATCCGGTGTTGGATTGTGCGTGAGAACAAAACCCAATCATCAGAAAAGAAAAAACAATTAAAATTTTTTTGATAGTATAGTTCATAAGTGTGATTTGAAAGCAACTAAATTATTGTTTCATTTTTAAAACTGCCCGGATAATTTATCTGGGTTACGTGCAAATGAACTCCGGTTAAGCACGGTTGCGTTGCAACACTTCTGCTGCATAGCATTAAGCAGCTGCGGTTTTATATTCATATGCCATTAACTAAGATAACGTGCGCCCGGTTTAAGCATAAAATAATCCTAAAAGGATTAAATTTGAATAGCCCCGTAAGAATTAAGTGAGAACAAATGTGTAAAAGACATTGAACCACACAGGGGTTTAATCAATTGATCATAATATTCAGCCTCTGATTACATCAGAGGCTTATTCATATTAAGGCACTCCAGGTTTACCCCGGATTCACGTTATTTAGCATGCGATAGTACAAGCCTGGTTATACATCCGGGTACCTTTTGCAGGGAGTTGACAGGGGGCTGACAGGGGTTTGGTATGGGGTAATATCTCTATAAGGTTACTATAAGGTTACTATAAGGTTACTATAAGGTTACTATAAGGTTACTATGAAAGCGAAGCAGAATGGAAAAGAATGTATAGTCTTATACAGCTATTTACAAAAAAAATATTGTGGTATGTAAAATAAGTATAAACCCCGGAATGGCAAAAAAAGCCAGGAAAAATAAACTATTGAACAGAAAGCCAAATGATGTTGTTTCTGTAAACAATCATTGGGACAATTAAAAATAAATATTAACGAAATAAATCTCCCGATATTTAATTCCTCAAAAACTCACGAAACCTTTCCTGACGAGGTGACGGTCTGACTTCATAAAAAAACAAACAGCATATTATTCAACAGGAATTCAAATTTCTTATTCCGGACTCACGTTAAGGCAACAAATTCTCCAGTTCGTTTAGCTTTATTTCTTCCAGCACTTCTCTTTTGGGAACATTATCTTTTGCCTGCCACCTGATCAGGCGAATGCAATTTTCTGCAATTTCAATTCCCGTAATATCACCATCATCAAAACAACAGCAACCGCTATTGAAATAGGAAGGTATGATTTTAGAAAGGTCAGGCGGCGTTGGATTTTTAGGTTGCACTTTTGTTATTTCAGCTTCTATATTTTTTATTGCTTCTCCGTCATTATCTTTTTGTGCTTTACTAAGTTTAACGTACAACCTTTCCAAATGCGTCAGCGACATAAATACCGGTTGATGCGTATGCCCTGTGATAGCCAATGTATTTTTTTCAACACTGCTCCATTCGTACATCAATGTGTTGTGCAATGATTTTAATTGATCGTTGTTCGCAGGCGTGTTAGGATTAATGTCAAGCACAGACTGCAGAGGGCCCCAAATATTTGCAACAAAAAATTTACTGAATGTATTGCCATCGCTTTGCAGGTCGCCCTGGTGGCCATGTGTTAAATAAATTTCAAAAGCGCGGTCATTGATTTTTGCAGTAAGAATGCAGCCTTCATAAATGGGGAACTTTTCTTCATAAATACTTTGCAATTGAAGTGGAGCAGTCGGATCATTTCCCCAATACAGATCATGGTTACCAAAGATTTTTATAAACCGTTTTTGTTGCTGAAATAATTTCTCTTTATTGAAAGAAGCTTTGTTATGTTTTTTTACAGCGAAGATGTTATTTTCCCAAAGTTCTTCGCCATCGCCAAGGTTGATAAAAAAATAGCCTTCACTAAAATAATAATCCAAAGCAGCAACATAATTTTTTTCGCACACGGCAAAATCATCAGCGGCATTCTTTGCTCCTTTATGTTGGTCTGAAAATATGATGAACTTTTGTGTGGATGTATTAAATGGAATTACAAGGCCTTTCTTTTCATCGCCTTCAATTATTTTTTTGTGCAGCTCGGTCAATGAATTAAAGACCCTTTGTTTATCCGGCCTCGATGAAAATCTATTTGCCAAACGTATAACCGGTTTGCGAAAAAGTTTTTGAAGAAGGTTACTCATTATTGGTACATAAAGCAGGCAAGATCATAATAAATTCATTAACCGCAAGCTGTTTAAAGTTGTTTGAGTGATTAATACAGATGTTGAAGTTGATTAAGAATATGCAGTTGCAGTGTTGCGACGCAACCGTGCTTAACAGCATTACTACTGCTGGTAACAAAAAAATAAATTGCATAAATTAATTCAATTACTATTTTTGCGGCTCAATGAACTACAACACACATACACATCATCATCATTTTACCTCTTCCGGTAAGCTGTAGTGATTGTATGTAATTATAAACATTATAAAAATGCAGGCTTACTAAAACGGTAAGCCTTTTTTATTTTATGGAAACAGTAAAACTGAGGATCGCAGTACAGAAATCAGGAAGATTGTATGATGATTCTGTGAAGATCTTAAAAGAATGCGGCATTGAACTGCAAAACGGCATGAATAAGCTACTGAACGAAGCCATTAATTTTCCTATGCAGATCTTGTTTTTGCGCGATGATGATATTCCGCAATACGTTGAAGATGGGGTTGCCGATGTTGGTATTGTTGGTGAGAATATTATTTACGAAACGAATAAAAATGTTGAATTGCTGGAGAAGCTTGGTTTTGGAAAATGCCGTTTGTCGATTGCGGTGCCACGCAACGAAAATTATGTTGATGTTTCCTTTTTGAATAATAAACGTATTGCCACAACTTATCCTTTGTTGTTGCAACAATTTTTAAATAAGAATAAAGTTGTTGCAGAGATTCACGAGATAAGCGGTTCTGTGGAAATCACGCCGGGCGTGGGTTTGGCGGATGCAATTTGTGATTTGGTAAGTTCGGGCAGTACATTATTTTCAAACGGATTGAAGGAAACAGAAGTGATACTGAACTCCGAAGCAGCATTAATAAGCAATAAAAATCTTCCTGTTGAAAAACAATTATTGCTGAAGAAATTATTGTTCAGGTTGCAGGCTGTGAAGAAGGCAAAAAAGTATAAATACATTTTGTTGAATGCGCCCGATAATAAACTGGATGTTATCTGCAGTTTAATTCCGGGTATGAAAAGCCCGACTATTTTACCATTGGGAATCAGCGGCTGGAGTTCGTTGCATTCTGTGGTACAGGAAGATGATTTCTGGAATGTTATCGAAGGCCTAAAAGAGAATGGCGCTGAAGGAATTTTAATTGCACCAATTGAAAAAATGGTTTTATGATGCAGGTGATTTTATATCCGCGAAGAAAAGATTGGAATGAATTGTTGAAGCGGCCATCGCAGGATTTTACAACTGTAAAAAATATTGTGCAAAATATTTTGAATGATGTAAAACAGCGCGGGGATGCGGCAGTAAACGATTATACAAAGCGCTTTGATAAAATTGAACTGAATAATTGTTTGGTTGATGAAGAAGAATGGAAAACGGCAGCTAACATTAATGATGATTTAAAAGATGCGATACAACTGGCTATAAAAAATGTAAATGCATTTCATACAGCGCAGCAACAACCTGTTGAAAAAATTGAAACCATGCCGGGTGTTGTTTGCTGGAGAAAGTCTGTTGGGATTGATAAGGTTGGTTTATATATTCCGGGCGGCACTGCACCTTTGTTTTCTACTTTAATTATGCTCGGTGCACCGGCGATGATGGCGGGTTGTAAAGAAATCATTGTTTGCACACCGCCACAAAAAAATGGGTTGGTGCATCCTGCAATTTTATATACTGCGCAGCAAATTGGTATAAACAAAGTGTATAAGATTGGTGGAGCGCAGGCTATTGCAGCAATGGTTTACGGAACAGAAACGATTGATAAAGTATATAAGATTTTTGGTCCGGGTAATCAATATATAACCTGTGCAAAAATGCTGGTAAATGCAGAAGGCATAGCGATTGACATGCCCGCCGGACCAAGTGAAGTAGCAGTTATAGCGGATGAAACTGCAGATGCTGAATTTATTGCTGCTGATCTTTTATCACAGGCAGAACACGGAAAAGATTCGCAGGTTATATTGGTTACAAATAATGAAGAACTTATTGCAAAAACAATTGAAGCATTAGGAAAACAACTGAATATATTACCGAGAAAAGAAATTGCTGTTGTGGCTTTGCAAAACAGTAGAGCAATTTTAGTTAAGGATTTGAATGAAGCGGTGGAGATAATGAATGAATATGCGCCGGAACATTTAATCATCAGTTGTAATAATGCGGAAATAATCGCTGAACAAATCACTAATGCAGGTTCTGTTTTTCTCGGTAATTATTCACCCGAAAGCGTGGGTGATTATGCATCGGGCACGAACCATACTTTGCCCACGAATGGTTTTGCAAGAGCATACAGCGGTGTTTCCCTGGATAGTTTTTATAAGAAGATAACGTTTCAGCAATTAACAAAACAAGGTTTACAAAACATAAGCGAAGCAGTAACAACATTAGCTGATGCTGAAGGGTTGCAGGCGCACGCAAATGCTGTTAGTGTACGGTTAAAATATTAAAGTGATATAGGTTTAAACTATTATGAACTTAAGAATTAATAATGCTCTCCGAACGTCATGTCGAAGTTACGAGATATCTCATGAATTTCAAGTTGTTGAAATACGAGAGATTTCTCCTATCGTCGAAATGACGACCTTGAACCAAAAGGATAATTATATAATTGATAAAGCATCAAAGTAAAATTATGGTTGAGTTTATTTTAGATGATATTTTAAGAAAGAACGTAAAAAAATTAATTCCTTATTCATCGGCGCGTTCAGAGTTCGAAGGTGATGCACAGATATTTTTAGATGCGAATGAGAACAGTTTGGGTTCAACATTAAATAATAATTTTCATCGTTATCCTGATCCTTTGCAAAAACAATTAAAGCAGAAGCTTAGCAGCATTAAAAATGTTTCAGCAGAAAATATTTTTGTTGGCAACGGAAGTGATGAAGCAATTGACTTGTTGATAAGAGCTTTCTGTAACCCTGGTGTTGATAATATTCTCATTTTTCCACCAACTTATGGCATGTATGAGGTAAGCGCTGAAATAAATGATGTTGCCATTAATAAAGTACTGCTGACAAAAGATTACCAGTTAGATATTGATGCAATAAAAGATGGTATTGATGGGCATACGAAGATCATTTTTGTTTGCTCGCCCAATAACCCTACTGGCAATTTATTAAAAACAGAAAGTATTGAATGGTTGCTAAAAAACTTCAATGGCATTGTAGTGGTTGATGAAGCATATATCGATTTTGCAGGCATTCAATCATGGTTAATAAGATTGAGTGAGTTTCCTAACTTGGTTGTGTTGCAAACATTATCGAAAGCGTGGGGTTTGGCCGGATTGAGAATTGGATTTGCTTATGCATCAAAAGAAATCATTCATGTGTTCAATAAAATAAAGCCACCTTATAATATCAGCGAAGCCACGCAACAGCTCGCTTTGCAGGCTTTGCAAAATGAACAACAGGCAAAAGAGAAAATCAACATACTGATTCAGCAAAAAAAAAGATTGTTGAAAGGTTTCAAGCAATATGATTTCATCAAAACATTTTATCCTTCTGATGCCAATTTTATTTTAGTGAAAGTAGATGAGGCAAAAAAATTATATCAATATCTTGTTTCAAGAAACATTGTAGTAAGAAACCGCAGCAGCCAGCCTTTGTGCGGGAATAGTTTGCGGATAACAGTTGGAACGCCGGAAGAAAATGATGCATTATTAACTGCTTTAAATAATTATAAAGGATGAAAAAATTGTTTGTCAACATAAATGCTATTGTTGATGTAAGCAACAATGTATTTCCTGTTTTTGAACGAACGGTTATCAGCAATTTGTATAAGATCAAACGGCTTGGCTACGATATAGCTTTACTGACCGATGATACTTTGCTCAACAAACCTGCTGTACAAAATGCCATTAATATTCTGAATGGGGAATTTCAGTTCAACATTTTAAATGTTGTTGAAACAATTTCAAGCGCTGATGATTATTTGATTGAAGAAATCAATCAGCAATTTTTTGTAAAGAATGCTGAAGGCACAAAGCTTTGTTACGACTGGAATGGTGTATTTGATCTTTTAAGATCATCTTCAAGAAAAATTGCCCATTCAAGAAACACCAATGAAACAAAGATTGCAATTGAAATGAATCTTGATGGTAGTGGCATATATCATGTTGATACAGGATTAAATTTTTTTAACCACATGGTAGAGCAATTATCCAAGCATAGTTTGATTGATTTGAATTTGAAAGTGGATGGTGATCTGCATATTGACGAACATCACACAATAGAAGATACAGCCATCGCTTTAGGTGAAACTATTTCAAAAGCACTAGGTAATAAACGTGGTATTGAACGATATGGTTTTTTATTGCCGATGGATGATTGTCTTGCACAGGTCGCAATTGATTTTGGTGGCAGAAGCTGGCTGGTGTGGGATGTGCAGTTCAATCGCGAATATGTTGGTGATGTGCCTACAGAAATGTTCTATCATTTTTTTAAATCATTCAGCGATGCAGCAAAATGCAACCTGAACATTAAAGCAGAAGGTGAAAATGAACATCATAAAATAGAATCTATATTCAAGGCGTTTGCAAAGTCGATCAAGATGGCTGTTACAGTGAATGAAAACAGCGATGCGCTGCCAACAACAAAAGGGGTATTATAAAAGAACAGCCCATCCTAAATCTTTCCCAAAGGGAAGGACTTTTGAGAGCGTGAAATTTTGGATAGATTTTATTTAATTAAGTTCTTATGCTGTAAAAGCAAGAAGCAAAAAATTAATTAACTTCTAAAAGTATTAGAGACTAAAATCCCCTTTTTTCTGAGAGGGGTTTGGGGGAAAGGCAATTATGAAAATCGTAATCATAAAATACAATGCAGGTAATGTTTGTTCTGTTGAATTTGGTTTACAACGGCTGGATATAAATGCAATTGTTACCGATAACATTGAAGAAATATTAAGCGCTGATAAAATTATTTTTCCGGGTGTAGGCGCTGCAGGTTTTGCTATGGACTATTTGCGTGAGAGAAAACTTGATGTACTTGTTAAAAATTGCAAACAACCATTTCTCGGCATTTGTTTGGGTATGCAATTGCTTTGCAATCATTCAGAAGAAAATGATACGCCATGTATTGGCGTGTTTGAAGAACATGTAAAGAAGTTTACCGGCAATGTAAAAGTGCCACAGATGGGCTGGAATAATATTTATGATCTGAAACAACCGCTATTTAAAGGGTTGAATGAAGAAGCATATGTGTATTTTGTGCATAGCTATTATGTAGAGAAATCATCGTATACGGTAGCAACAGCAAATTATAATTTGGAATACAGCGCGGCCATACAAAAAGATAATTTTTATGCGGTGCAGTTTCACCCGGAGAAATCTGGTAAAGCTGGAGAGAAGATCCTTAAAAATTTTATTGAATTATGATTGAAATTATTCCGGCGATAGATGTTATAGACGGGAAATGTGTAAGGCTTTCACAGGGCGATTATCAAACGAAGAAAATATATAATGAATCGCCTGTTGAAGTAGCGAAGGAATTTGAAAATGCAGGAATTCAACGGTTGCACATGGTCGATCTTGATGGCGCCAAACAGGGAAAGATTATTAACTTAAAGACATTAGAAACAGTTGCATCGCAAACAAAGTTGAAGATCGATTTTGGTGGTGGTATTAAAACAACAAATGACGTAGAATCCGTCTTAAATGCGGGCGCTGCGTTTTTTAATATCGGCAGCATTGCCGTGAAGCAACCGGAAATTGTTGAGAACTGGATACAGCAATTTGATGCTTCTGTAATTTTATTAGGCGCTGATGTGAAAGATGAGAACATCATGATACACGGCTGGCAGCGATCAGCTAAGATTGACATTATTGATTATATAAGCTCTTATATAATTAGAGGAATCGATAATATTTTTTGCACAGATATTTCAAAAGACGGTTTGTTGCAGGGAACATCAATTGAACTATATAAAAAAATACTGCAAACATTTCCGCAGTTGCATTTAATTGCCAGCGGTGGCGTTTCTATTATTAATGATGTAGATGAATTGAATGCTATTGGTTGTTCCGGTGTTATTATCGGTAAAGCTTTATATGAAGGGAGA
>JABDAV010000070.1 GCA_013289015.1 Bacteroidota bacterium
GCATGAATTCTATTCATTTTTTTTCTCTTCGTGATTGAACATCCAGTTCACACCAAACTTATCCTGCAACATTCCGAATGTTGCTCCCCAGAATTGTTTCGCCAAAGGCAAGGTAACTTTCCCGCCTTCAGCTAATTTATTAAATGCCTGTTCCATCATTTTCTCATCATCCACTTCAACAGATAACTGTATGTTGCCTTCTTTATTGGCAAGCTGACCGTTGTGTGAATCAGATATCATGATGATGTTGTCGCCGAATTTCACGCGTGCATGAATGATCTTGTTCTTCCAGTCTTCATTCACCTGCATCGGGCTATCGCCATAACGGTTGATCGAAACTATTTCACCATCAAAAGCATCTTTGTAATAGTTCAATACTTCTTCTGCTTCGCCATTAAAATGTAAGTATGGTACGAGATGAAACATGATCTATCTTTTATGAAGGATATAGTTATCAGCAAGCGGCCCGGTTATCCTGTTACCGTCGCCATCCAACTGCATTAATGCTGTATCCGATTTAAAATATTTAGTAACGCTGCCTTTTGATGCCGTAAGATAAAGCGTGTCATTCCCATGAATACTCCACGCACCTGTTTCTTTAAAACTGTTGTTCGTACTGTCATCCCCGTTTCCTTTATATTCAAGGTTCAAAGCATAGCTTGAATCCCTGTTTAATTGCAGTGAAACATCTATGCCTTCACAATCGGCACAGGGTAAAGTACCAACATATTTTTCAGCATCGATCAAGGGTGTATTGGGCACAACAGTTTTATAAGCACTGTCTGTTGACGCAATGGGTGACGAACTTGAATTACATGCTGCGAGTAAACCTGTTAAAAATATTGTATAACCTATCTTCATCAATTAGATTTTGCTTTGCATTCTTCAATCAATTCATCAACTTTTTGTTTGGTTAAATGCTCGCGGTAATATTTTCCAAACTGCATCATTGGCGCATAACCGCAGGCGCCTAAACACTCAACGGTTTTCAAAGTAAACAATCCATCACGTGTTGTCTCGCCCGGTTTTATTCCAAGCTTCTCTTCAATATAAGCAATGATACCATCGCTGCCGTTCAACATGCAAGGGCCGGTCTGGCAAACTTCAAATACATATTTACCAACAGGCTTTAAATTATACATGCTGTAAAATGTTGCCACTTCGTATACTTCTATCGGCATTATCTGCAACAATTCAGCTACATAATCCATTACGGGAACATCGAGCCAGTTACCAAATTCTTCCTGCGCTACATGCAGTACAGGAAGCAAAGCGCTTTTTTGTTTGCCTTCAGGATAATGGCTGATCAGTTGATTAATCTTATTTAATTTTTCTTCTGAAAACTGAATCATTCTATTTTCAATTCAAATATTAACTATCCATTTCGCCTGCAATTAAATTCAGGCTGCTCATAACAATAACTGCATCACTTAACATAGCACCTTTCACTAACTCTTCATATGCCTGGTAATAAATAAAACATGGCCTCCGGAAATGCAAACGGTAAGGCGTTCTTCCACCATCGCTGATCAGATAAAAACCAAGTTCACCGTTGCCACCTTCAACACTGTGATATACTTCGCCGGCAGGCATCTCAATTTCACCCATAACGATCTTGAAATGCCAGATAAGCGCCTCCATTTTTGTGTATACATCTTCTTTTTCGGGAAGATAATATTCAGGAACGTCAGCATGAAAAACACCTGCTTCAACCCCTTTAAATTCCTGTACTTTCCGGTATGCCTGTTTGATGATCCCGATCGATTGCCACATCTCCTGTTCACGCACCAAAAACCTGTCATAACAATCACCTGTTGAACCAACAGGAACGGTAAATTCAAAATCTTCATAGCTGCTGTAAGGTGAATGCACGCGCACATCATAATCAACTCCGGCAGCACGCAGGTTAGGGCCGGTGAAACCATAATTCAAAGCACGTTCAGCACTTATCGGCCCGGCGCCGATCAAACGTTCCATAAATATCCTGTTGCGCATCATAAGATTTTCAAACTCTTTTAAAACGCGCGGATATTCTTTTAAAAACTTTTCTAATTTTTCCCAGGTAACGCTGGTAAAATTTCTTTCAAAACCGCCAATACGGCCAATATTGGTTGTTAAACGGGAACCACAAATTGATTCATATATCTCATAGATCAATTCCCGGTATTGCATTACATACAGAAAGCCTGTGAATGCACCGGCATCAACACCTACAACAGAATTACAGATCAAATGATCTGATATTCTTGCAAGCTCCATTATGATGATGCGTAAATAATCTACACGTTTTGGTGTTTGTATTTTGAGCAATTTTTCGCAGGTTGTATGCCAGCCCATGTTATTGATAGGACTGCTGCAATAATTCATGCGATCGGTGAGCGGTGTAATCTGGTACAATGGCCTGCGTTCTGCGATCTTCTCAAATGCACGGTGAATGTATCCTATTGTTTGTTGTGCAGAAACAATGCGCTCGCCATCCATTTCTAAAATATTCTGAAACACGCCGTGTGTTGCCGGATGTGTAGGCCCAAGATTAAGCGTTGTGGTTTGCTTTTCTATAGAGCCATCCGGAAGAACGATGTGATGATCTTTTATGGAAACTACGTCTTGCATTATTTAATTTGACAATTAATCAATTGAAAATATTTACAGCGTATTATTTATTTGTTCTGTCTTTGCTTTCTTTTTATTTAAACTTACACCCAATAATACTATTGCAGTTCCTGCAGATAAACCTAATAAAAAACTCCTCATAAAGCCATCTGCCGAAAAAGCAAAAGAAAAACCTAAAGCCAACAAAACAAGTAAACTTAAAATAAGCTGTTTATTGCGTATGTAAAACTTTATCATATTAAATTAAATTAATTTATCTCCAACGTTACCTTTTTCCGATTCTGCTATCGTTGTATCATTATCTGTTTTTACTGTGCCATAACCTGTTGTTCCGCCGCGGCCAAACATTTCATCATCTTTATCTTTTCTTGTTTGATCTTCCAAGGGATATTCTTTGCGCATTGGAAAATAATCCATCTCATCAACATTCAATATACGCACAAGATTTGGATGGCCGACAAAATTCACACCGTAAAAATCATACGTTTCTCTTTCAAGCCAGTTGGCGGCCTCAAATATTCTTGTAGCTGTAAAAACATCAGGTTTATTTATATCAGCATAGACCTTAAAACGGATCCTTACATTATCGCTAAGGTTATGCAAGTGATAAACGATTGCCAATTCGCCGCCTTTATTATCAGGATAATGAATGGCATTTAAAGTTGTAAGAAATTGAAATTTTAATTCAGGATCATCATACAAAAACTGCATGACTTTTAAATTCATTTCTTTGGGAACTTCAAAAGTCAGCATACCATAAGGTTCTTCGAAATTAGTAACCTGGTCTCCAAACTTTTCTATAAGCCTTTCTTTAATTCTATCGTTGGTTAAACTCATACCCCAGCCCTAAAGGGAGTTATTGCCCTAAATCCCTAAAGGGACTTAAAGACGATTAATAATTTCAAGTTTACTCTTGCCTTACTCCCCTTTAGGGGATGGGGGCTTTCTATTCTATCCCGTAACTATTCATCAATGCTTTATAATGTTCACTGTTTCTTCTGCGCAAACTTTCGTTGTGCACCAACTCCTGTATTTTCAATACGCCATCAATTACTGCTTCAGGCCTTGGCGGACAACCCGGGATATATACATCAACCGGAATGATCTGGTCGATGCCCTGCAATACAGAATAGCTGTCGAATATGCCGCCGGAAGCCGCACAGGCGCCCATTGCCAAAACCCAGCGTGGTTCTGCCATTTGCAGATAAACCTGTTTTAATACAGGCCCCATTTTTTTTGCAATAGTACCCATCACCATTAATAAATCGCACTGGCGTGGTGTAAAGCCTAAACGCTCCGATCCAAAACGTGCAAGATCATAATGTGCGCCCATTGTTGCCATAAATTCTATCCCACAGCAACTCGTTGCAAAAGGTAAAGGCCAGATGGAATTCTTTCTTGCCAGCCCTATAACTTTTTCAAGGCTCGTTGCAAAATAACCTTCGCCCTGCGCACCTTCCGGCATATCGGCCAATGCTATATTATCGTGTATGCTTGTTTGTTTAGGATGTATATTAAATCTAACCGGTCTTGCCATAAACCCTCCCATCCTCCCTAAAGGGAGGAATAATTTTTAAAAATTAATCATTGATTCCCTTCCCCTTCAGGGGCAAGGGGCTTAATCTTCCCATTTTAAAGCGCCCTTCTTAATGATATAAATAAATCCTATTAAAAAGAAAGCGACAAACAGCAACACTTCAATAAAACCTTTCCATTCCAGCGCTCTAAAATTAACAGCGTAAGGATAAAAGAAAATCACTTCCACATCAAACAAAACAAAAAGAATAGCAACTAAAAAATATTTTATTGCCAAAGGCTGCCGTGCATTGCCATGGCTTTCAATTCCGCTTGTAAAGTTTTCAAGTTTTTCCGCCGTTTTTCTTTTCGGACCGATGAGATGTGTAGCGATCATTACGGTGGCGACAAAACCTGCAGCAAATATGAGTTGAATTCCTATAGGTGCATAATCTGCTGAATTACCTGTTATTGCTGTGTCTAGAAAATAAATAAGTCCATTCATGAAGAGAGCACTTTGATAACGCAAAAATAAGTGGCAATTGGTATAATAAAAAAGAAGTTATGCATCAATGCAAACTTGTTTTTACGATTCTATAAGTAATGCAATAAAAAAGCCCTTGTACAAGGGCTTTTTATTTTAATTATTTCTGAGTTTTACTTGCTGCACCCGTTCCGCCGCTTGCCTTCGATTTGTTATACTTATCCAGCGATGACTGTAATTGTTTGCCTGTTTTATCGGCAAATTGGTATTCTTCTGAACCTGGATCGCTATACACTTGCTTCATCATATTTGTTACATCAATTGCTTTTTGATATTCCTGTTCTTTAGGAAGATCTTTTGCGTACTGTGCATAATAAATCAACAGGTAATAATAATTTGTAAAAATAGTTTTCTTATTTCCCGCGGCTGTATCCTTCGCTAAAAAATCATTGTATCGTTCAATTGGAGCAATCGCTAATCCACGGGTCGTATCTCTATCTGATGTTTTAGCATAACGCATTTCAAACCGGTAACCCTGCGGTTGATCAGGATAAGCATTGACGTATGCTAAAATTATAGAATCGCCCAGGTTATATTTAACTGAATCAAATGTTGCAGAAGAATCATTGCCGGCAGCATCTGCTACTAACTTACTTAGATTAAAATATTCAGTTGCGGCAAGTTTACCACCATTTAATTTTTCGGCAGTTTGCATGAGGTCAAGTATCATACTATAATTACCTAACGAAGCAGCAATTTTTGCAGCTGAATCAACAAATGCTTTTTGTTCTTCTTTTACTGTATCACTTTTAATTGCTAATTGAAAATACTTTATGGAGCTGTCCCTTGTTTCAGGAAACTTTGCATAAACTCTTCCTGCAAAGGCATAATAAGCAGGTTGTATTTCATCAGAAGAAGCTATAGAAAAAAACTTTTGCGTATAGTTTTTTGCCTGAACAGAATCTCCAAGTCTATCGTAGCTGGCAGCATACAATACATTTAATCTTGAAAAACCGGCACAGCCACTGCCTTCCATCGTTTTTGCCTGTTGTAAAGCTTCCTGGTATTTGCCGGCACGAATAAGATAGTTACCAACAAAAAAGTCTGTATTACAATCTTTATCTGCATTAGCAACATACTTATCGAGATATTCTTTTGCAGTAGTTACATCTTTTTCTGAATAATACTGGAAGTATTGAAGATAAACAGGAGCAAATGTTGGGTCTGCACTAATAGCTTTTCCATACCATTCATCCATTGATTCTTTATTACGCTGGCTTTGATAAATTCTTCCAATCCTGTAGTATGCACGTGCATACTGAGGATCGATCTGGGTTGCCTGTGTAAAAGCTTCCACTGCCTCACCACCATGATCGCTTCCTAATTTCAAATAACATAAACCAAGATTAATGAAGATATCAGGATTCTTAGGATCGATCTGCGCTGCCTGTTTTAATTTATCAATGCCGTAATTCGGATCGCCCTGCTGGCTGCTTCCGCTTGCCATTGCACGGCCAATTGCATCTAAGATGTTCGGATCAGGCTGGCCTTTACTCTTACCCTTTGTTGCAGTAGTTGCAGTGATAGCCTGCTCAAATTTTTGTTTGGCGGTATTTATATCCCCGCCCTGCAAAATATCTACCTCGCCGCTGCCCACCCAAAGAAGCGGATCGTTTACACCGGCGCTCAAAGTGTTTTGATAAAGTGTTTTCGCGCTGTCTAACTGGCTGCTCATTATATAAGCCTGGCCCATCCAATAAACAGCCTGCGGATCTTTAGGATTAGCTGCTATAAGTTTTTGAAAAACCTGTTTAGCACTGGTAAACTTTTCGTAATACAAAAACTTTTTTCCGTCATCTACTGTTTGCGCAGACACAATAGAGTACAAGCTTAAAAAAGTAAGAAAGGATAAGATAGTTTGCTTCATTATTCTGATGTTTTATTTAAAAGATTTTGATTTGTTTCCATCATAGATTTTCTAACAGTGAAATTCATTTTTGCAGGTACAAGATAACTCCTTCTAAAAATAAGCTGTCCTTGCTCAAGACTCATGAAAGTTACAAATCCTGTACCTAAACCCAATGTGTTTTCTTTTAAAATATAATACAATGGCCGTACCAAGGGATATTCCCCTGCTGAAATGGTTGCCTGTGAAGGTTTCGCAAAAACTCCATCACCGCAGCCTTTGCATTCCAGCAACCCGAAACGGATGGTTTTTTTATACGTCTCCTGTTCGGGATCATCCTCATCTCCTACCCAGGAAAAACCTACGAACCCGATTGCGTTTATATTTTCGGCAACATACTTTATTAATGCCTTACTATCTGCTGCTGCCATAACATTTTTTCCGAATGCCCCGCCTTTCAAAACCGAATCTTTCAAAAACATTACCGTGCTTGTAGCATTTTTACCATCTACTGCTATAAGCTTACCAGTGTCTGATCCGTTCAAATAGCTTCTCAACTTATCAATTGTGAACAGACTGTCTTTTGATTGTGCGTTCACTATTACAGCAACGGCATCGTATGCTACAACATCCCACTGAACTTTGTATGATAATTTCTGCTTGTAGTATTCATTTTCATCGTTCGTTAAACCTCTTGAAACAATTGCCAATCTTGTGCTGTCGCTGTTAAGATCTTCTATACATTTCACTTCCGGTTTATAGCTCGCTACTACCTGCGTACCCGGATGCGAAGATTCATACACTTTGATCTCCTCATCAATCACCGGTTTAAAGCTTTCATCAACACTAATAAAAATTTTACCTCTTATTGGTGAATCATATTTATCAACTTTATTCCGGCAGTTTACAAATACAGAACAAATGCAAATAAAAAAAAATATTCTGTAGTGCGTGCTCATTACTTAATATTAATAATCATGCCTTAGTGCACGATATACCCTGAAACCTCCATATAAGAGACACAAAGCTCCGAATCCATAACGCATAACCGGTTCAACAGTAGC
The DNA here is from genome assembly GCA_013289015.1 of Bacteroidota bacterium. Taxonomy (GTDB): domain Bacteria; phylum Bacteroidota; class Bacteroidia; order Chitinophagales; family Chitinophagaceae; genus Parafilimonas. The sequence goes on from JABDAV010000070.1 coordinate 7,583, forward strand.
AATAAAACTTAATCCAAACCTGTCTCCGAAACAAAATATAAATCCCATGGCAAGTATAAGGCCTGCCATGGTAATATCATATACCATGCGGAGCCTTACATAACTTTTCCTGTTTCTATCTCTAAATCCGTTATCCATAATTTTAGAGGGCGGCAATATAAATTATTTTTTATTGTTCTTCTTCACTCATAAATGTTACAGGTAAATTAAAGTACACCGCAACAGCATTGCCATTTTGTAAACCCGGTTTCCAGCCAGGCATTTTATGAATTACCCTTTCTACCTCTTTGTTAAGGTCATCCCTGCCACCGTTTACTATTTTTACCTGTTCTATTGTTCCATTTTTGTTTACTACAAATGAAGCCATCACAATTATTTTTTCACCGGGTTGAAGATCATCCGGCTGTTTTAAATTTCTCAGCATAAATTTTCTCAACGCTTCTAATCCGCCGGGATATTCAGGCATTACTTCAGCAGTATATAAAGGTGCATCATCAACTTTTGTTTCTACAGGTTTTGCTTCAACAATTCCGTTGCCTTCCTTTGTTTCTGCAGGAGGTTGCATTTCACCTGTTGCATCAGTGCCGTTTAAATTTACAGCACCAATATTGCTGTGATCAAAATCTTCAACCGTTGGCATATCTGTTTTCATATTATCACTTACAATTACCGGTGGTGAACTGATGATCTGCCTTGAATGTGTTGCGGCAGCATGTTGCGCAATGGGCCTTACAGGCGCAGGCTTCGTATTATCTGTTTTTGAAAGAATAAAATCTGGTGGAATTATAACCTGTGTCATTGCATCTCTTTGCTTTGAGTGATGCATCAGTAGATACGCAGAAAAACAGGCGGAAATAAATAAAGTAATGGTTAAAGCAGCAGCAATTGTTTTATTGTATGACCTTCTTAAGGCATACGCGCCATAGGCTTTATTCCTGTTTTCAAAAAGTAGGTCGAGCAAATCACTCTGCATGATTTTTTCGGGCAGCATAAAATAAATTTTAAGTGGTGAATAAAAATTACAGAGCGCTCTTGATTATAAGATGCATGCAGGTGATGATTCCATAAAGTATTTACAGGAATTCATTCATACTGTAAACTTTTTTCTGTAAGAAGCTGTTTAGATTTATGAATTGCAAACACTATGTATAACTAAAAGAACACAATGTGCCATTTGAACCACATAGAATTATGGGCATATAGGGATCACATAGGCTTTCTGTGTGTGTATTTCTATGTATCTATGTGCTTAATGTGGCAAAAAACCTGCATACAAAATCTATATAATTAAATTTAAATAGCTTTTTACTCTTTCACAAACTGCTTTGTAACCACATTATCATTTGTTTCAATCTTCAACATATAATTGCCTGCATGCAACTGCGCAATATTTAAATTATAAGATGAAGCATTGGCAACTGTTTGCAGTTTTACATTACCGTTAAAATCAATAACCGTAATTTTTGTTTTTTGTGTGGATGATAAACCTTCTATATGCAACAGGCTTTGTGCAGGGTTGGGTGAAACCTTTATATTATCATCATTGCTGATGGCAATAACATTTGAATTGGCAACTGCATTACTTGTGCTTGTTGTTTGCAAACGATAATAATTAGTGCCGTTTAACGGAGCAGGATCGTTGTAATTGTGAGCGGTAAACGGTGAGCGGTAAACGGTTTGCCAGTTAACCCCATCTGCACTTCTTTGTACGGCATAACTTTTTACACTGCCTGTATTATCCCATTCAATACCGTTATGTTGCTGCACCCAGCGGCGTATTTTAGTGATGATGATTTGCTTTTTGGATTCATCATCATTGTTATAACGGGCGAGGGCTACTTCATAGCTGGCTGGGCTGTCCTGATTGTTGTAAGCTGCACCTGCAAGCACTATCTTTCCATCCTGTTGCAACAATGCCGTTTCTGCTCCATCGGATATATCCATTACTGTAATTTGATAACCATCGTTGCCAAACGCAGAATCAATAGTTCCATTTGTATTATATCTTTCCACTAAAAAATGTGAATTGACACCATCTGGTATTGCATAACCACAAATAATAACCTTACTATCTTGTTGTAATGCAAGGTTAAACGCACTTGAATTGTATTGTAATGTATTTACAACAATACCATTCTCACCAAACGTTGTATCTAAACTGCCATTAGGCATGTAACGTAAAATCATAGCTTTATTAGTTAAAATCCCATCGCTTGTTGTACCTGATAATACTAATTTACCATCCGGTTGTACGATCATATCAGAAATGATATTAAGCGAATATGTGATATGGGAGATATCAGAAATAACTTCGCCATTATTTCCAAATGTTTCATCCAGGCTCCCATCAATATTGTATCGAGCCATCATAATTCTCTCATTGTCTCCACCTGCAACTACAATCTTTCCATCAGGTTGCACAACATTAGAAGTTCCTTTTTTAGGCGTACCATTCCCAAAATTTGTTGTAACACTGCCGTTATTTCCAAAACTGTTATCTAATGTGCCATCAGGCAAATAACGCAGTGTAATAAAAGCAATTCCTGTTCCGCCGGTAAATAAAATTTTCCCATCGGGCTGTAATGCTATGTCACTGCAGCTTTCTCCGGCATTGTTTGTTATAGAGCCATCGGTTCCAAATGCTGAATCAACGCTGCCATCAGCATTAAGCCTGCCGGCAGTTATTGCGTAATAGGTTCCAAAAAGGTCTGTGTTATAACCGGCAACAATGATTTTATTGTCCAATTGAACTTTTTGAGTCTGAGCTTCTCCTAATCCCTTGAGCACAGCTAATCCTTTCTTTCCAAAACTGCTATCGGGTGCACCATTGGAAGAATATTTAATTGCAAAAAAATCATCAGTATTAGAATTGTCAAAGCTAACTCCACCTGCAGCAATTATAGAACCGTCGCTTTGCAAACCACCTCCTGTACAAGCTAAATAACCGGTTGAGGACGATGTGATCACTTTACCGCTGTCGCCAAAACTGTAATCAAGCGTTCCTGCTTTTTGTGCTATCAATTCAACAGAAAAAAATAAAACAATAAGTGTAAAAGTTATTTTCATAGTAAAAAGGTTTGGTGCTTTGAAGGTAATATTATTCTTTCACAAACTGCTTTGTAACAACTTCACCATTCGTCTCAATCTTTAGTATGTAGTTGCCCGCATGTAAGGAAGCAATGTTTAGGTTGTAAGAATTGCTGTTAGCTGATAGCTGTTGGCTGATAGCTATGTTACCATTAAAATCAACAACAGTAAGCTTTGTTTTTTGATTAGATGATAAAACTTGTACATGCAATATGTTTTGTGCAGGATTGGGTGAAACCTTTATATTATCATCATTGCTGATGGCAATAACATTTGAATTTGTAACTGCATTGCTTGTACTTGTTGTTTGCAGCCTGTAATAATTAGTGCCGTTTAATGGAGCAGGATCGTTGTAATTGTGAGCGGTGAACGGTGAACGGTAAACGGTTAGCCAGTTAACTCCATCTGCACTTCTTTGTACGGCATAACTGCTTACATTGTTTGTATTATCCCATTCAATACCGTTGTGGTGCTGAATCCAGTGTTTGATTTTGGTGATGATCTGTTGTTTTTGGGTAAGGTCGTTGTCATAACGGGCAAGTGATATATTGTAATCATTGGTATTTGCCGAAGTCCCTATAGCAACAATTTTACCCGATGTTTGTAATCCAAGAGATGCAATTTTGCTACCGCTATAATCAGCAAAATCTGTTGTTGTCTCACCGTTTACACCAAAAGAAGAATCAATCAAACCATTCGCAGTTAGTCTTTCTATTCCATAATCTCCTTTATTGTTCTCAACGGCATTTCCACCTAAAAGTATTTTGTCATCATTTTGAATAACGACGCTGGCAGCAAGGCCAAAAGTGCCGGAAAAATAATCCCGGAAGATGCCATTATTTGCAAATGTACTATCAGGGCTTCCATCCGTATTATATCTTGCAGTTGCTGTAGCAGTATAGTTATTCGTTGGCCCCAGTGCCACAATTTTTCCATCTGATTGTAGTGCCAGATCATAAATATACGAATCATAACTGTCTACCTGGGTAACAACAGTTCCTGCAGAACCAAAAGACGAATCAAGGCTGCCATTAACTTCAAACCGTTTAAGAAGAAATGGATCTGGTGAGCCGAGACAGCAACTGTAATAACCTCCTACTAGGATTTTTCCATCCGGTTGAATTTTACAAGTATAAAAAACATCAGCAGTAGTAAAATATGCATATCCGTTTATTCCAAAAGATAAATCAGTTGAGCCGTTTTCAAGCACCCGGCTAACAAAGTTTCCTCCTATAACTATAATTTTTCCATCCGGCTGAACCGCTATATTATCATAACCTGCGTTAGCTGTATATACGAAGCCGTTTTGTCCGAAAGAAGCATCAATCGAACCATCAACATTTAACCTGACTATTATTCCCGTATCAATAAGCACCCCAAAAGTATCTTCATTTTCCCCAACCCCGACTATCAGGATCTTTCCGTCATTTTGAAGGCATGCTGATGAGAGAATGAGAACCTGGTTTGGATTAGTTATGATTGTTGAGCCATCATCCGCAAAGCTGGAATCAATTGATCCGTCTGGCATATACCTGGTTGCAAGAAATCCAGCAACCGGAGGTGCGGGTGGAATTGATTCATATTGGCCAACAGCAATTATCTTATTATCGGGTTGAATCAATCCTTTACATACTGTAACGCTTGCACTATCAAAGCTGGTTACTACTTCACCGTTTACTCCAAAACTTTTGTCAAGTGTTCCGGCTTTGTTTTGTGCTATTAATTCAACAGAAAAAAATAAAACAATAAGTGTAAAAGTTATTTTCATAGTAAAAAGGTTTGGTGCTTTGAAGGTAGTACTATTCTTTTCACAAACTGCTTTGTAACTACTTCACCATTTGTTTCAATCCTCAGCATATAATTGCCTGCGTATAACCATCTAATGCTAAAGTTGCATGAATAGCTGATAACGGTTTACTGATAGCTATAAGATAAAAACGTTTCTCGTACCAGCAGGCTCATTTCTTCGATATAACTTCGATATAACTTCGATCCATTAGATCGAAGAAATAACGTATTTATATCGTCAATTATTCGAAGAAATATGCCCGCAGGTATTAATCTGCTGCGCCGCGTGATAAAGCAAACCACTTCATCCTTCGCCGAAATAACTATGGTTGTTCACTCACTGAAATATCATTAGCATAAAAGCTTAATCGGGCTGGGTTATCTTTGCGTAAAAAATAGAGGAATGAAAGTTTTAATGGTCTGCCTCGGTAATATTTGCAGAAGCCCGCTGGCAGAAGGAATATTAGATGATAAAGCAAAAAAAGCAGGACTTGACTGGACGGTTGACAGTGCAGGAACAGCCAATTATCATGTGGGTGAACCTCCGCACAGGCTCTCACAAAAAGTGGCAAAGCTTAATGGCATTGATATAAGCAAACAGGCCTGCAGGCAGTTTAAAAAAGAAGATATGCTTGCGTTTGATAAGATCTATGCAATGGACAATGATGTGTACAATGATATTAAACGCATAAGTGGCGATTTATTCAATCCCGGCAAAACAGATTTGTTATTAAATGAAATTTTCCCCGGTGAAAATGTAGATGTACCTGATCCCTGGTATGGAACCGAAAGAAATTTTCATGAAGTGTATTCAATAATAGATAAAGCATGTAATGCTATTATAGAAAAATACGCCCCAACCCTAAAGGGAGTCGGGCATTTAAATAATTAATTAATTCAACAATAATAATTCTCCCTTTAGGGAGGCAGAGGGCATGAAACCAACATTACCACAGGGCACAAGAGATTTTAATGCAGTAACTATACGCAGGCGTAATTATATTTTCGATACAATAAAAAATGTTTTTGAATTGTATGGCTTTCAACCTTTGGAAACGCCTGCGATGGAAAACATTGATACGTTAATGGGCAAATACGGGGAAGAAGGTGATAAACTGCTTTTTAAAATATTGAACAATGGTTTGGACAGGCCTGAAAAACAGGAACAGGCAAAACAGGATTTTGAAAAAGTGCTTGGAGGCAAAAATGTTGAAGGCATTACTGAACGTGCCTTGCGTTACGATCTTACCATTCCGTTTGCACGTTATGTTGCCATGAATTATGGCCAGTTGAATTTTCCTTTCAAACGTTACCAGGTTCAACCGGTTTGGCGTGCTGATCGCCCACAGAAAGGAAGATACCGTGAATTCTACCAGTGCGATGCAGATGTTGTGGGAAGCAATTCTTTATTGAATGAAGTTGAATTACTTAATATTTACAAAGATGTTTTTAAAACACTGAACATTGATGTTGAGATAAAGATCAACAACAGGAAAATTCTTTCTGCGCTTGCAGAACTTTGCGGCGGCAATGAACGCATAACAGATATAACTGTTCCTATTGATAAGCTGGATAAGATCGGTTGGGATAAAGTAAAAGCAGAACTGGAAGACAGAGGCCTGCAGGGATTGCAGATAAAGCTTATTGAAGATTATATTTCTATTGAAGGCGATAATACAACAAAGCTGGATGCCATAAGATCGCTGATCGGTGAAATAGAAATTGGCAGGCAGGGAATTAAAGAACTTGAATACCTGCTTAATTATAATTCACCATCCACCATTCATCATTCACCATTCACTATTGACTTTACACTTGCACGCGGCTTAAATTACTATACAGGAACTATTATTGAAGTAAAGGCATTGAATGTAAGAATGGGCAGCATTGGCGGTGGCGGCAGGTATGATGATCTCACCGGCTTATTCAATGTTCCTGATTTACCGGGTGTAGGCATAAGTTTTGGTGTTGACAGAATGTATGATGTAATGGAAGAACTGAAACTGTTTCCTGATTCATTAAAAAATAATACTGAAGTTTTGTTCTTTAATTTGGGTGAAGCAGAAAGTAAAGCAGCTTATAACTTATTGCAATTGTTAAGAAGCAACAATGTAAAAGCAGAAATTTATACAGAGCAATCAAAATTTGATAAACAGTTCAAATATGCTGAGCGAAATAATATTCCTTACGTAATAATCATTGGCAGCAAAGAACTTGAAACCAATACCTGTGTTATAAAAAATATTCAATCAGGAAAACAGGAAACAATAGCGCAGGAAGTACTTGCATCGTTTTCATTTCAATAAAAAAGAGGCCGCAAATACAGCCTCCTTCTCTATCTGTCGAAGTTCTTCTGTCGTAGCGGGGTCTTCAATGCAAAGCCCTGAGAAAGGCTGAGACCCCGCGTATTTAAAGTAATATTTATTATTTTAGCTAAATGCCTGTTAGAACAACCCATAGCAATCAAAGAATTAGAATAAACGCAGGGTCTCACGGCTTTGGCAAAGCTCGCAATGAAGACCCTGCTATGATTAAAATTGGAGAAAATATGAATATAGCAGCGCAGGCTTTTATGAGTTGCAACAAGTAAAACATTTTATTCCTGTTCATTATGAAGAATTAGAATAAACGCAGGGTCTCACGGCTTTGCGCAAATGCCTTAACGAAGAGTCGAGTAAGCAAGGACATTGCAGCCCAAGCTTCTCACAGAACCGTACGTGAGTCTCTCAACTCATACGGCTCTTGTTATCCAATCATGCTTTTATTCCCAACTTCCAGTGATAAAACATTTCAGGGTTGGATGCCTGTATCAACTGATACTTGCTCTTTACGTTCCTGCTACCTCTTATCTTATATTTGTTTGCAACCCACTTTCGGATACGCTTATTCAAATAATAAAATACATCGTATGCTTCATACCGATTAAATCTCATGTAGTAATTGACCCATCCCCTAATCTTGGGATTCAATTTTTCAGCAAACCATTCTAAGGATTTATCACTCCATCTGTAAAGCAGTATTTCTCTGAGCTTTGTTCTGAGGCTTGTTTTAGCTTGTGAACTAATTGCCGCATTGAACACTAATAGACAATTCTTTCTGCCAAACTTGTCTTTGATAGTTCTTGGCTGAAAGCTGTAACTCAAAAAGGTAAAGCTGTTGTTATCATACTTATCATTGCGCTGATAATTCTTGCAATACACAGTCTTTGTTTTATCCGGATGCAGTTCCAGTTCATACTGCTGCATTCTCGTTTTAAGCTTCTCCAATAACTGTTCAGATTCTTCTTTACTGCTGCAATGGATAACTATATCATCCGCATACCTTTCAAAAGGATTTTGCGGATTTACTTCATCCATCCATTTGTCGAAGGCATGGTGCAGGTAAATGTTGGCAAATAACGGACTGGCAACTCCACCTTGCGGTGTGCCTTGTGTTCTTGCCACAATGCTTCCATCTTCCTGTTCTACTCCTGCTTTCAACCAACGTTCTGCATACAGCATCACCCATTTTTCCGGTGTGTGCTGCTGTAACAGTTGCAGCATGATGTCATGGCTGATGTTGTCAAAGAACCCTTTTATATCTACATCTATCACCCATGCATATTTGATACAATTGTCCTGGCATTGCTTAATTGCATCGTGTGCACTCTTGCCTGGTCTGTATCCAAAAGAGCTTGAGTGAAAGGTTGCTTCAAGTGAAGGTTCTAAGAAATCTTTTACCACACCTTGCGCAATACGGTCACTGACTGTTGGTATGCCCAATGGTCTTTTGCCGCCTTGCTTCTTGGGAATAAATACCGTTCGTACAGGTGGCGGAAAATAACTTCCTGATGTCATGCGATTCCAGATTTTATACAGGTTGCCAGACAGGTTTTCATTGAACATATCAATGCTCTGTTTGTCTATTCCTGCACCTCCGTTTTTGGCAATCACTCTCAGATAGCTGTTATACACCATCCGCTTACTAATGGGTAATGACTTTGCCATTTCTTTTGTCATCCTCCTCCTTTTTAGAGTTGTTTCAAAATAATTTGACTGGATAACCGAAGCCCTTCGCTCCATCTTCATTACAAAGACTTCATCACTACTATGACTTCGTCCGACGCTTCCTGTTGCATCTCCCGACTTGGTCAGGATTGAGTTGCAGTATGTACTGTAGAACATTTGTTGAACAGTCGCTTTCTAAAAAAAAGCTTCCTGCAAAGCTTTTGGCACATCAACAGGGAAGCCTCTCACGTTCCGAATAAAAGCCTGTGTAAAGTTCCTGTCGCCTTAATGCCGGCCAACCTGTAACCAGTAAGCAGCTTTCCGTTACAGTCTGTCGCTTCAGTCAGGGATCCTTCCGCTTTTGTTGACAAGGAGTCGTTTCGACACTTCTACAGCGATTCAATTTCGTTCAGCTCCTTTACACTCACCTGATGCTGTTTGTACACCATCTTTGCCTGAACGTTCAGCACCGCAACTTTTGATTGCAGCACCTTCAGGTGGTTTGCATACTCCGTCTGCACAGCGTATGCGATAGACCTACTATCATCTTTTATTCAGCATTCAAAGATTTATCCTTCTTTGATTCGTGACACACCCCTGCTATGACTAAACTTCTTTCTCATGTTTATATACATGAACTTCATGTTTGCTAATTTCTCTTTTATGTTAGCATACATGAACTTCATGTTTGCTACATTGGCTCAACAGCATCACAAAAGCAGCTTTCTTCATCTTCATTCAATAAAAAAGAGGCCGTAAATACAGCCTCCTTCTCTATCTGTCGAAGTTCACCAAAATGGTCTTATTGACAAAGAATTATATGCTTTTCAGTTTTGTTTCCAAGCGTACATACCAGGTAATAGCTTCCCGGCTGAAGCTGGTCTAAATGCAAATGGCCATTATTCAAACCTTTGCTTGCAGTCATATTTGTTTCGGTAATAAGTTTCCCGTTTTGCGTAAATAACTGCACCCGCATCTGGCCTTCGCTATCTGCATTAAACTGGAGCATTAAATGCCCCCCGCTGCTAACAGGATTAGGACTTATACTGGTAATCAATTGTGTGCCTGCCTGTTTGTTTTCATACATTTTTATATCGGTTAATTCTGAATTGCCTTGTTTATCAGTTACCAAAACCTGGTAATAAACATATTTAGCTGAAAGCAGCGCATCATCCGTATAGGTATATTGGTTTGATGAAGATGATCTTACGTTAGCTATTTCTGCAAAATTTTTCCCGTCGGTACTGCGTTGAACAGAGGACGATGCAAGCTGGTTACCATCGCCTACTTTCCAGGTCAAAACAGCTTTTGCATTTTCTGTACTTATATCAAGATCACCCAGTTCCAAAGCCAATGCTTTCTTAACAGTGAGCGTACCGATCATTACAGTTGGGTGGATGGTACAATCAAAATTATAAGTACCTACTTTGGTTACAACATACAGGAATCTTTTAGTGGTTGAATTCATGTTTGAATTCCAGGCTGCTGCTCCCATAGGAATGGTAAGTGAAGTTGTGGTATGCGTTCCGTTTTTCCAGACCCACATTATTGTATCTCCAACCCTTGCATTTACAGCGGACGGGCTGAACTGGAAGTTTGAAACAGTGATCTTGTGTACTTTGGCAAAGCAGGAGCTGATGCATAGCGCAAGCGCAAAAAAGAATAGCGTTTTTTTCATAATGTTGATTTTAGTCAATAGTAAACTGCACTAATCATATACAGGTTGCTATAAAATAAAAAATTGTTTTAGACAGCGAAAGGCATGTTTGCCTATATTTGGATTAGTCTAAAATTGTTCACCTTAAATTTCATGCTATGAGGAACTTTTATCTCCTGGGTTTCTTTATTATTTGTTCTTTACACACACTGGCGCAAAAAACCGTTGCCGGAAAAATTACAGATGCACAAACCGGTTCCTCTATAGCCGGCGCTTCCGTAATTATTAAAGGCGAAAAAAAAGGTGCGGTGTCTGATGCAGACGGCAATTTCACTTTAACGCTGCCGGCTTCATCAAAGACCATCGTTGCCAGTTTTGTAGGGTATGCTTCAAAAGAAGTTGAAGCAACTGCAGCAACGATAAATATTCAGCTTACACAGGTTTCCAAATCATTAAATGAAGTAGTAGTTGTAGGCTACGGAACAAAGACGAGAAAAGACCTTACCGGCTCCGTTTCGCATGTAGCCGGGAAAGACATTGCCAACACACCTGCAACCAGTTTTGAAACGGCGATACAAGGCCGTGCGGCGGGCGTATTTGTGCAACAACAAAACGGAAAACTGGGCCAGGCCATTAATGTGATCATCCGCGGTGGTTCTTCCGTAACAGCGGGCAATCAACCATTGTATGTAGTGGATGGCATTCCTGTTACTGCAGCCGATCTTTCCGGCAATGGTTCTGCCACCAATTCGCTGAGCGATATTAACATGAATGATATTGCCTCCATTGAAATTTTAAAAGATGCTTCCGCTGCGGCCATTTATGGTTCAAGAGCTTCAAACGGCGTGGTGCTTATCACTACAAAAAAAGGAAAGGCAGGAACCTCCAAAATTGAATTCGGGGTTTATGCCGGCAATCAAAATCCAACGGGTAAAAGAGATTTTTTAAATTCAACGCAATACGTTGATTTT
>JABDAV010000071.1 GCA_013289015.1 Bacteroidota bacterium
GATTTAATTTATCAGTCATTATGCAATAGTAATTTAGAAAATTTTCAATCAAATATATATTCTACTGCATAACTTCTATAATTTAAAATTTTAGCTTGAAAAATTTCTATTGAATAGTGTTTCCGCTTTAATATTGCATCAGCAAACGCGATAGTTCTTATACATACTGTGGGGTGATGAAATCTTGGCAGACATGCCCTCTCGTCTCGGGGGTGAGGATAACAGGATAAACAAAGTGTAGAGCCGACGTTACTTTTGGTAAGGCCGACCGGGGTTGACCACTAAACTTTGCATTTTGGCTAACTGCCTCGTGGAGGTTCGATCCCTCCCCCTACAGCTTATTATAGCTTTAACTTATTTGATAGTGAATAAGTTAAGGCTTTTTTATTTATTTAGGGTGTCCGTATGGGTGCCTTTAAGCGCATTTATAACAAATAAATATTGAAAAAATATTATTAAATCAATTTCTAAAAATACATTCGTGCTAACATGCTTACCCCGCTTCCCGTAAGATTAGCGTGCTCAGGGTAAGCTTTTTACTTTTGTGCATGTCATCAAAATCTAACTTTAATAAACCGCCTTTACCCTATAAATATCAACTACATAAGCTAGCGAATAGAGGATTAGTCATTACTAATGAAGCAAAAGCACTACACTTGCTTGAAATGGTAAGTTATTATAGGCTCAATGCTTACTGGTATCCTTTTTGGAAGGGGATAAATCAAAGCACATATTTAAGAAAAATTCTGACTTTGATACTGCCTTCAAATTATATTGCTTTGATCGGCACTTGCGAAAACATGTGGTAGCAGAATTAGAAAAAATTGAGGTGGCGATTAGAGCAAAAATGGTTTATATACTTTTCACTTTCATATGGGCCATTCTGTTTTGAAAATCCAGCTCTTTTTGCGAACACAGTTAAACACGCAACAACATTATCTAAATTGGGAGAGGAATTTAATCGGAGTGACGAAGACTTCATTAATGCATTTCGTAGTAAATATTCGAATAATTTACCTCCTGCATGGATGTTGGCTGAAATTGCATCTTTTGGGATTTTGTCGATGCTGTATAAAAATTTAAAACCAAGTAAAGAAAAACGAGATATTGCCCATCATTTTGGTTTAGCAGATAGAGTTTTTGAAACCTGGCTGCATGCGATAGTTTACTTAAGAAATGTCTGTGCGCATCACTCGAGATTATGGAATAGAACAATGTCAATAGTTCCGCAATTCCTAATTCTCCAAGAAATCAATGGTTAAAGAATACTTCAATAAATAATGATAAAACTTATTACTTGTTAAGTATGATAAATTATTTGTTACAAGCCATTGATAAAACAAATTCATTTTCAGATAAGCTAAGAGAATTGCTTGATAGATTCCCAAATGTAGATACGAAAGCAATGGGATTTCCGATGGATTGGGAATCTGAACCTTTGTGGAAATAATTAAGTGCCCTTCTCAGCCTTTAACCTGCCTTTAGGGTGCCAGTTTCCTGCTTTTAACCTGCCCGTTAAGTGCCTTTTGGCTGCCTTAAATAAGCTATGTAAATGCTTGTCTTATACTTATAGTTGCATTTTATGTAAATGCTAGATTTCGGATTTAAAAAACTGAGTGAAAGTGAAGTTTAGTGAAGTTTGCCTGCATTATAAAAAAAGCTCTTCAATTTGAAGAGCTTTTTTCATTATTTAAGGTCTAAATCTATTTTACCCGGATTTCGCAGTTTACTATGTTTAGCACCATATCCAAAATAAATAACCAAACCAATTGCCAGCCATACAAATAAACGTAACCAGGTATCCCATGGCAGAAACACCATCATAAATAAACAGGTAGCAACACCTAAGATTGGAACGAGTGGAACAAAGGGGGTCTTAAAAGCGCGCGGTACATCAGGTTGTTTTACGCGCAACACCCAAACACCAATGCATACAAGAATGAAAGCGAATAAAGTTCCGATGCTCGTCATCTCACCAACAACTCTTGCAGGCACAAATGCCGCGAACAGGCTAACAAACACCATGAATAACAAATTAGATTTTGAAGGTGTTCTGAATTTTTCATGTACCCTTGAAAATACGGGCGGCAATAATCCGTCTTTACTCATTGAGAAAAATACGCGGCTTTGTCCCATTAGCATTACCAATATAACAGAAGAATAGCCGGCGAGTATTGCAATAATTATTGCCTTGTTCAACCATGGATAATCGGGGGTGATAACACCATTCGCGCCCGGTGTCCCCATGTGGTCTATAGCAACTGCAACAGGCGCAATACCATCCTGGCCTTTAAAGCTGGTATATGAAGTAACACCTGTCATTACATGTGCAAACAGTATATAAAGAATGGTGCAAATAACAAGCGAACCAAGAATACCGATCGGCATATCACGTTTAGGATTTTTTGCTTCCTGCGCTGCAGTGCTTACTGCATCAAACCCGATATAGGCAAAGAAAACAATAGCTGCTGCGCGAATAATTCCGCTGAATCCAAACTCACCGAAATTGCCCGTATTTGGCGGAACAAACGGCGTGTAGTTGGCTGGTTCAATGTAATGCCATCCAAGAAAAATAAATATCAGCACTACAGTAACTTTAAGTGTAACAATAAATGCGTTTACCGTGGCTGATTCTCTCGTTCCCTTTATTAACAGCAAACTCATACATACCACAATAAATACGGCAGGAAGATTTATTGCGCCGCCATCCCACGGGCCGGCAGTTATAGATGGTGAAAGATGTATATTAAAATAGTCGAGAAATTTTACAAGATACCTGCTCCAGCTAATGGAAACTGTTGCTGCGCCAACCGCATATTCCAGCACCAGATCCCATCCGATTATCCATGCAATAAATTCGCCCATGGTAGCATAAGAATAGGTATAAGCGCTTCCGGCAACAGGAATCATTGAAGCAAATTCAGCATAACACAAACCGGCAAAAGCGCAACCTAAGGCAGCAACCATAAAAGAAATAATGATTGCCGGCCCGGCCTGGTTTGCGGCTGCACCACCTGTGATAGAAAACAAACCGGCGCCTATAATTGCACCAATTCCAAGTGCAATAAGTCCACCAGCGCCTAATGTTTTTTTAAGCGAATGGGAACTTGTATCCTGCGCCTCAGCCATTAAGCCGGCAAGAGGCTTCTTTACAAATAAACTCATGGGTATGTTTAATTAAGATTTGGAAAAATAAGAATTTATTTTTGCTGCAAACAAAATGTTTTATTGCTGCAACAGCATTGATTATTCTTTGCTTTTATTAATGTTATATTGCAAATCAATTTTTGCTGATGAAATGAACCATAAAAATTTTCGAGCTTTTTTATCTATTGGCGATGAAAATTTTATAACAAATTCCATGTGGCAAATAAAAAGACCAACTATTGCATATGAAAAAACGCAATAATCTTACACTGTATATTTTTATTGCAATGATATTGGGGGCCATTGTCGGCTATTATGTTTATGCAAGCTATCCTTCTGAAACGCGCAACACTTTTTCATCAAACATAAAATTGCTGTCTACCATTTTTTTAAGACTGGTGCAAATGATCATTGCGCTGCTTGTGTTCTCAACACTTGTTGTAGGCATCGCAAAACTGGGCAATATAAAAGCAGTAGGCCGTGTTGGCGGTAAAGCATTGTTGTGGTTTATAACAGCATCGCTGGCAAGTTTGCTATTGGGCATGCTCCTGGTAAATATTTTTCAGCCCGGCGCCAGCATCAATTTAAGTACTGCAGATGTTTCGGGTGCGAAAGAGCTTGTTGGAAAGACACAGGAGTTCAGCCTGCAGAATTTTGTTGAACATGTTTTTCCGGTAAGTGTTATCGATGCGATGGCGCAAAACCAGGTATTACAAATTGTAGTGTTTTCGGTTTTGTTTGGTATTGCAACAGCAGCCATTGGAGAAAAAGGTAAAATAATTATTAAGGCGCTGGATGCTGTTTCTCATGTTGTATTAAAAATGGTAGATTATGTAATGATGACAGCGCCGCTCGGCGTGCTCGGTGCAATAGCCGGAGTAATGGCAACGCAGGGCCCGCAGATATTCGCATTCTATGCTCATTACTTCTTCTATTTTATCATAGGTATTTTGCTGTTATGGTTATTGCTGCTGATAGTTGGATTTATTATTTTACATAAGCGATTGCCCAATCTTTTAAAACATATTATTCAGCCAGTAATTATTGCTTTCAGTACCACCAGCAGCGAAGCCGTATTTCCAAAACTTACAGAAGAACTGGAAAGATTTGGCTGTGATGAAAGAATTGTTTCATTCGTATTGCCATTAGGATATTCTTTCAATCTTGATGGTAGTATGATGTATATGACTTTTGCAAGTTTAGCTATAGCGCAGGCTTATAAAATTCCACTTGATTACGGAACGCAGTTAACTATGTTAGTGGTATTGATGCTTACAAGCAAAGGCATTGCCGGTGTACCGCGTGCGTCGTTGGTGGTAGTTACAGCCACATGTGCCATGTTTAAAATTCCACCTGAAGGCGTTGCTTTAATATTACCGATAGATCATTTTTGCGATATGTTCAGAACAGCAACCAATGTTTTGGGAAATGCACTGGCAACAAGTGTTGTAAGTAAATGGGAGAAAGCTTTGGATTGATAAATTATTAAACAAATACAATGATTCAACTTTTAGATTTTCAGTGGCACGATCTTATCAACCCGCAATTCTATATTGAATTAGGAGGCTTGTGGCTTTTAGTATTTATAATATTCGCGGAAACAGGATTATTTGCAGGCTTCTTTTTACCTGGAGACAGTTTACTATTTGTTGCAGGTATTTACAGCCGCGACCTTGCTGCTCAATTAATACCAACTTCCAATGAATTTATTGATCTTATCTTATTATGGATATTGATTACTGCCGCAGGTGTGCTGGGTAATCTTGCTGGCTACTGGTTTGGTAAAAAAAGCGGGCCTTTTTTATATGAACGTAAAGACACATTGCTTTTCAAGAAAAAGTATTTAATACGTGCAACAGATTTTTATAATCAATATGGTGGCTGGGCAATTGTTGCTGCCCGTTTTGTTCCCATCATAAGAACGTTTGCACCCATTGTTGCCGGCATTGTAAAAATGGATAAAAAGAAATTTATTTATTTTAATCTCATTGGTTGCGCAGCCTGGGTTGCCGCCATGCTATTTGCAGGTCATTTCCTGTACAAATGGGTGCTGAACAATTTTAATGTAGATCTAAAGGATCATCTTGAAATGATTGTAATATTAATAGTAGCCGTTTCTACTATACCTATCATTTATAAATTCTTTTTTGCCAAAGACAAACCAAATTCTGAAAATACTATATGAACAATAACAGGCAACAATCTGTGTTCAGTCTTGCCGTACTGGTAGCTGCATTAGGTTATTTTGTTGATATCTACGATCTGCTGCTTTTCAGTATCATCCGCGTTCCTTCTTTAAAATCATTTGGACTTAATGATGACCAGATTGCAAAAGATGGTTTATTCATCATCAACATACAAATGCTCGGCTTATTGCTTGGTGGGATATTGTGGGGTGTTCTAGGTGATAAAAAAGGAAGATTGAAAGTGCTGTTTGCTTCCATCATTATTTATTCACTTGGCAATATTGCAAATGGTTTTGTGCACAACGTAAACCAGTATGCATTAATACGGTTTATCACAGGCATAGGCTTAGCGGGAGAATTGGGCGCAGGCATTACACTGGTTACAGAATTATTACCAAAAGAAAAGCGGGGTATTGCAACTTCTGTAGTAGCAGGTATCGGGTTAACAGGTGCTGTAGTCGCTTTTTTTATAAAAGAAAATTTTGAATGGCGGACATGCTACTTTATTGGCGGCGGACTTGGCTTTATGCTTTTATTGTTACGCGTAAGCGTGCTTGAATCAGGCATGTTTAAAAGCATTGAAAAAAGCAATGTGTCAAAAGGAAATTTCTTCATGCTTTTTGCTAACCGGACACGCATAAGAAAATATTTAACTGCTATTTGTATAGGACTTCCCAATTGGTATGTTATAGGTATACTCGTAAGTTTTTCAAAAGAATTTGGCAGCAGGATGCATATTAAAGGCGAAGTAGACCCCGGGAAAAGTATAATGTTTGCTTATGCTGCTATTTCAATTGGTGATATATTGATAGGCTTTGTAAGCAAGTGGCTTAAAAGCAGGAAACAATCGCTATACATTTTTTATGCAATAACAGCCATTGGAATAGTATGGTTCTTTAATCTTAATGACGCAAGTGTTTCAGAGCTATACATGGCTTGCGCATTGCTTGGTTTTGGAACAGGATTCTGGGCGATGTTTGTAACCATGGCGGCAGAACAATTTGGTACAAATATTCGTGCAACAGTTGCTACAACTGTTCCTAATATGGTACGCGGCTCTTTGAACCTGGTGTCTTTATTATTTGTATGGTTACAAGTGAAAACGGGTAACTATCTCAGCGCCGGATGGATTACAGGCATTGTTGTATTTGTAATCGGGCTTGCGTCAATATATTTTTCTGATGAAACTTATCACAAAGACCTTGATTATATTGAAGGAGCAGCAGCGTAATTATTTCACGCGAAGCAACAAAGAATTGCAAAGGTGTTATGAAATACAGCTGTATAAGGGAAGACAAGGGGAACGATGAGTAGTGGTTACTTAAGCCGTTCAATAATTAATAATAAAAAAGCCTTCACGTACTGCGAAGGCTTTTTTATTATTTTAATCAGTTGAATCTGAAAAATCAGGCCAAAATCATGGTCTTATTTCACTTCTTCAAACTCTGCATCCGTTACATTCTCTGAACTTTGCTGCGCACCTTGTGCATTACCATTATCATTCGGCTGTTGTTGTGGGCCACCATCTGCTGAAGCGCCTGCCTGCTGAGCTTTATATATTTCTTCGCTGGCTGCGGTCCATGCCTGGTTCATTTCATTCATGGCTGCATCTACAGCAGTAACATCCTGGCTTTTATGCGCTTCTTTTAATTTATTCAATGCAGCTTCAATAGGCGCTTTTTTATCAGCCGGAACTTTATCACCAAACTCTTTCAATTGTTTTTCCGTCTGGAATACAAGGCTGTCTGCCTGGTTTAATTTATCTATCTTTTCACGTGCTGCTTTATCTTCCGATTCATGTGCTTTCGCATCATTCTTCATCTTTTCAATTTCTTCCTTGCTTAAACCACTTCCGGCTTCAATACGAATTTTCTGTTCTTTACCGGTGCCTTTATCTTTCGCACTTACGTGTATCAAACCATTTGCGTCAATATCAAATGTTACTTCGATCTGTGGTAAGCCACGCGGCGCCGGTGGAATGCCATCAAGGTTAAACACACCAAGGCTCTTATTGTCCTTTGCCAAACTTCTTTCACCTTGTAAAATATGTATCTGCACACCCGGCTGATTATCGCTGGCTGTAGAGAACACCTCTGTTTTCTTGGTTGGAATGGTTGTGTTTGATTGAATCATCGGCGTTAACACACCACCCAATGTTTCAATGCCTAAAGTAAGCGGAGTAACGTCTAACAACAATACATCTTTTACTTCACCGGTTAATACTGCACCCTGGATAGCGGCACCAATAGCTACCACTTCATCAGGATTAACACTGCGGTTTGGCTTTTTACCAAAAAACTTTTCTACTATTTCACCCACTTTAGGAATACGTGTAGAACCACCCACCAGGATCACTTCATCAATTTGTGAAGTTGAGTATCCTGCATCTTTTAACGCAGCTTCACAGGGTTTCAAACATCTTGCAAAAAGATTATCTGCAAGCTGCTCAAATTTTGCCCTTGATAATTTTATAACCAGATGTTTTGGAACACCATCAACTGCTGTGATATAAGGCAGGTTGATCTCTGTTTCTGATGAGGAAGACAGTTCAACTTTTGCTTTTTCAGCAGCATCTTTCAAACGTTGTAAAGCCATCGGGTCTTTACGCAGATCGATCGCTTCCTGCTTTTTAAACTCATCAGCCAGCCAGTCCATGATCACCTTATCAAAATCATCACCACCTAAATGTGTGTCGCCATTGGTTGATTTTACTTCAAATACGCCATCACCCAATTCCAAAACTGAGATATCGAATGTGCCACCACCAAGGTCAAATACAGCGATCTTCTGGTCTGCATGCTTTTTATCCAAACCGTAAGCAAGCGCTGCCGCTGTAGGTTCGTTCACGATCCTGCGCACATTTAAGCCTGCAATTTCACCGGCTTCTTTGGTAGCCTGCCTTTGCGCATCATTAAAATAAGCAGGAACAGTTATCACGGCTTCATTCACTTCCTGTCCTAAATAATCTTCTGCCGTTTTTTTCATTTTTTGCAGGATCATGGCTGACAATTCCTGCGGTGTATACATCCTGCCATCAATATCTATTCGAACGGTGTTGTTATCACCTTTTACTACTTTATAGCTCCAGTGGCTGATCTCTTCACCCACTTCGTCATAGCGGCGGCCCATAAAACGCTTCACACTCATAATGGTGTTGTGCGGGTTGGTTATAGCCTGCCTCTTGGCAGGATCGCCCACTTTACGTTCTCCGTTCTTTAAAAAAGCCACAACGGATGGTGTAGTGCGGCGGCCTTCATCATTGGCAATTACAACCGGTTCGTTACCTTCCATAACTGCAACGCAGCTATTGGTTGTACCTAAGTCAATACCTATTATCTTACCCATATTTATATCTTTAAGATTAAGTTGTATGACAATTACTCAATCATTATGCCATGAGGGGGTAAAATGTAAATTTGGCAGGTTGTAAAGAAATGATTTTTGCGCTGTTTCATCCTTTAAACATGCAACTATTACTTTTTTTAACCTGACGCGTATGGCATCAGGTGCGGGACAGGCTTCACGAAGTTTAATAGATTTACTACTACAAGTAACAAAAAAATCTTACTACTTTCAGCACATGAAAAAATTTGTTTTTGTTATTGCTGCATTTATTTTTTTGATCGACGTACATGCGCAGGATTATAAAAAACTGCATTTTGAAAGTATTCTTTGCGATACACATAATGATATTATAAGCACCTGTATTGAAAAAGGTTACCGCTTTGATAGTAATCTCACAGGTTTAACACACAGCGACCTTGACCGCATGTTTAAAGGCGGTGTTGATGTACAGGTTTTTAGTATCTGGTGTGATGGAACGCAGGTTAAACCGTTTGCATTTGCCAACCGCGAGATTGATACTTTATATGCATGGATAAAACGTAACCCTGATAAGATGATGCTGGTTACAAATTCAGATGAACTGATGCGAGCTGTTAAGCAACATAAACTTGCCGGTATGATCGGTGTTGAAGGCGGACATATGATGGAAAAAAGTTTAGACAAACTTGATAGTTTGTATGCACGTGGCACACGCTATATGACACTTACATGGAACAACAATACTGATTGGGCAACAAGCGCAAAAATGGAAACTGATTCTTCAAACATTTTAACGCATAAAGGGCTTACTGATTTTGGAAAGCAGGTTGTGCAACACATGAATAAAATAGGAATGATGGTTGATTTAAGTCATGTTGGTGAACAAACGTTTTGGGATGCAATACATACAACTACAAAACCTGTTTTGATTTCGCATAGTGATGTTCATAAATTATGTCCTGTGTACAGAAATTTAAAAGATGACCAGATAAAAGCCGTTGCAAAAAATGGCGGTGTCATCCAGCTAAATTTTTATTCAGGCTTTTTAGATAGTTCATTCAATGCAAAAGAAGCGGCATTTGAAAAAGAGCATAAAGCAGAGAAAGATTCTTTAATGAAAGCGGGCAAGCAGGAATTTTTTGCAGACAATTATTTGTTTACAAAATACGCCAGTGAAGTAAGTGACATGCGCGCGCCGTTTCATTTATTGCTGGATCATTTGGATTATATAGTTAAGTTGGTTGGTGTTGATTATGTTGGTATGGGAAGTGATTTTGATGGTATTAGTTTTCCGCCGCAACAAATGGATGATGTTACGGCGTATCCTTTAATTACAAAAGCATTACTGGAGCGCGGATACAGTAAAACAGATATTCAAAAGATATTGGGCGGCAATTTTATACGAGTGTTGAAGGCGAATGAAGTTAAAACAGTTAACCGTTAGCCGTTTACTTTATCAAATACGGCTGTATTGCTTTTTGCCAGATAGCATAACCATTTGCATTCATGTGCAAGCTATCCTCTAAAAATATTTCAGGCTTTGGCTGAGCATCTTCATTCAACATCGCTGTGTACACATCAACATAAGAAGCGTTTTGCTGTGTGCTTATGTAATCTTTTATCAACTGGTTTGTCTCGATCATTTTCGGCCAGTACTTTCTGCGGCTCGGGCTTGGCTTTATTGAAATAAAAACAACAGGCACTTCCGGCATTTTTGAACGAATGACCGCATACAGAGTTTTGAATCTTTCAAATACCATAGCTACAGTTGTATTATCACTGGCTGCAAAATCATTTTCACCGCAATAAATAACTATTTCTTTGGGATGATACGGAAAGATGATGTCGTTTGCATAGCGAATAACATCGGGCAAAGTAGAACCGCCAAAGCCACGGTTGATGATCGTATAACCGGGAAAGTATGATTGCACGTCTGTCCATTTCCTGAATGAGGAACTTCCTACAAACAGTATAGCATTTTGAGGTGCCGGATTAGTACTGTCTTGTTTTTTGAAGTTTTGGATTTCATCGTAAAAAGGGAGTTGTTGCGCCTTTGTGGTATTGAATGCAATAACAACGATGCAGAGTAAAAGTGCAATAAGATTTTTCATTGGTAAAATTTTTTGCATTTGAAAAGGCAAAGCTGATCATTAATAATTCTCTGCAAAAAAAAAGAAAATCTGAATTTGTTTCTGCAGTGTGGTTTTTTGATAGCAATATTTTGTAGCGCAATAATTTTAATTCCCCGGCTGGTTGGCCTGATTGTAAAAATGGATGAAAGAATCTATCAATAATGTTTTGCAATGCCGTTGCCGTTTACCGAAATTCTCCCTTTTTATTTATTACTCATTTCCACCACACCAGACCAGTTTTCAGCAACGCCTTTTTGAAGATAACGAATTGAATTACCAAGAAAGAATTGTGTTGTATGGTCTTCAGGGTTTATACCTGTAACATACTCAAAACATTTAATGGCATTTGCAAAAGATTTATTTAAATAATAATGTATGCCTTCATTGAAGAATAAAAGCGTTTTTTCTTTTTTATTTATTTGGTCTTCGCTATCACTGCTGAAGCATTCATGAATACCAATAGCAGATTGCCTGCCTTTTACCTGCACTTTTCCAAGATAACGCAGGTGAAACATGCCGGAATATTTCATTTGCTGCAGTGTAATTTCACTCAATAAAATATTGGCTTTATAATATTTTGTAAGGCTTTCTATGCGTGAGGCTGTATTAACTGTATCTGAAATAGTAGTTGCATCAAGTCGGTCTTTATCACCGGTAATGCCCATTATCAGGGGGCCTGTATGCATGCCTATTCCCATTTTTATGATTGGCAAATTTCTGGCCTTTTGCAGTGTATTAAATTCGCGGAGGTTTTGTTGCATTTCAATAGAAGCAGATAATGATTTTTCAGCGCTTTCAGGAAACAGCGCCATGATAGCATCACCGAGGTATTGATTAATAAACCCGTTGTGATTGCGTATAATTGGCCCCATGCGTTCGTTGTATGAGCTAACAAACCGGAAATTTTGTTCGGGCGTCATTTGTTCTGACAAAGTAGTAAAATCACGGATATCAGTAAAAAGAACAGTAACGATTTTCTCAACCTGGTCACCCAGCTTTACATCAGTTATTAATTTATAACCCAGTGACCCAATAAACTCGTACGGAACAAACTTGGCCGTTATTTCATACACACGCCGCATTGCTTCTTCTTTTTCACGGGCCTCCCGTATATTTTTTTCATACAACAAAGCGCTTTCAATGGCAGATGATGATTGCAATGCGAGGGTAGTGAGAAACTTAAGATCCGACGCCGCATATTGCATAGGTTTGCCTCCTGCTAAAATAATAGCACCCATTACCCTGTGTTTTACTTTGAGCGCTGAATAAATGACTGACTGCACTTCATCTCCAATTATTCCGGATTCTTTTAAAGCGGTAAGATCACTCATTATCTCTGACTGCCCGCTTAGACCTATCTTTAGTAAAAGATCTGCATGGCTTGCTATTTTTTCTTTATCGAATAAAGTGTTTCCTGCACTGGCCGGCATTTGCAATTGCCCGCTTGTTTCATCCCATAATACAACTACGCCACTAACGGAATTTATCAAACGCATTGCTTCATCAACAGCTATTTGTGCTATGGATACAGGGCCAATGGCCTGCGCAAGCTTGTCTGAAAAATTAAAAACCATGTTTACTTCCTGGTATAGAATCAATACTTCACTGCCTAAACTTTTTCTTTCCGACTCTTTTTGTGCCAGCAGTGTAAGAAACGATGCTATATGTACTGCTTTTTCATCTCCCTTAACCCATCCGAGAATTTCTTCCTGCAATTTTACCGGATGCTCATATTGAGTTAATACCTGCGTATTACCACATAAATAAGTGTTTGTTTCGTCGGTAATACTTATATGCGCTTTCATTTCATTAATAAATGAGAGCGCTAATACTGCTGTATTATTTTTTTTTGAGAGAATATTTTTAAGCGTTACTCCTGGCATTTTTTAGAAATATATTGCTGGTTGATTTTAAATTATTGCAGGCCTAATACTTCTTTTGCTTTACTCAAAATTGCTTCCGGGTCAAACGGCTTGGTCATATAAATATCAGCGCCTACTTCCTGTCCTTTCTGCCTGTCTATTTCCTGTCCCTTTGCAGTTAGTAAAACGATATATACTTCATCAAGCAACAATTCTTTTTTTACTTTCCGGCATACTTCCATGCCATTCATTTTCGGCATCATTACATCAAGAAAAACCAACTGTGGATTTTCTTTTTGAATGATCTGAAAAGCAATTTCCCCGTTTTCTGCCGTTAAAAACTCCACACCTTCATCTTCCAGCTCTTCCAGTGTTTGTTCAATCAACATTCTTATATGCCGCTCGTCATCTACAATTAAAATTTTCTGTTCCATTGGGTAACCCGGTTTAAATTTTATAGTTTAATATTTTCTATTGATAAATTAAAAACAATACATTTTCCAATCCTTTTTCAAAACGCAGCGACTGAACCATTTCGTTTTGATGCGATAAAACAGAGTTGAGGATAATAATATCCGGCTGTGTTGAAATAGCTTTTTCAACCAGTTCTTTACCATCAGATTCTACCACTATGTATCCTTTTGTCTGCAGCACTTCGGTTAAAGAACGCACGGCAGAACTGTCTTCATCAACCACCATTACTTTTTTCTTCGACTTGCCCTGTTCTAATAAATTTCCTACTTCTTCAAATAATTTTACCGTGTCAATAGGTTTTGTAAGATAGCGGTCAACACCAATTCTAAAGCCTCTTGCTTTATCCTGAACGATTGATAAAATGATGATAGGAATATCCATCGTTTGAGGATCGTTCTTTAAAATAGCAGCCACATCAAAACCATTTATTTCAGGCATCATCACATCAAGAATGATAAGATCGGGGCGGTTCTTACGGATGCTTTCAAGCGCCATCTTCCCATCTCTTGCTTCTTCAATCAAATAACCTCCATCGCTCAGTTCCTGGTGCAATAATGATCTTATCGAATCATCGTCATCCACTACAAGAATGGTTGCATTTTTCCCAACCATTTTTAGTTTTGAAAAAACCATTTGTTCTTTCAACTGCTTCATCAATTCATTTAAATGAATCGGGGTATCTACGTTTTTATGTGCTGAAGGAACGAGCGGTAACGCAAAAGAAAATGTGCTTCCTTTACCGGGTTCACTCTCCACCCAAATGCGGCCACCATGATGTTCTACTATTTCTTTGCAAATAGGTAATCCTAAACCAGTGCCCTTTGGTTTGTCGGTTAATGTATCGCCGCCAACCTGTTTAAACTGTTCGAATACTGCTCCAAAATCTTCTTTAGCTATCCCAATACCTGTATCAGTTATGCTTACGATTACTTCATTATTTTTTTGATACAACTTACAGGTAACAGAACCTGCATCAGTAAATTTTACTGCGTTGGAAAAAAGATTAATAACAACCTGGATCAGTTTATCTGTGTCACCAATAATTTCAGGAATACCGTTGTCAATATGTTTTACAAGTTGAATATCTTTTTGATCGAAAAGTGCAGTGGTTGCCGCAACAGCCCTTTCAATCACTTCAGCAAGCGAAACATTTTCCTGGTTCCATTCCATTTTACCGGCTTCAATTTTAGCCAGGTCAAGCACATCATTTATAAGGTGTGTTAAACGTTCGCCTTCAGAGATCACCACTTTTAAGTTTTCAGAGATCTGCTCAACAGTTTTATGAAGTTTAGCATCTGAGTTATCTAATGCTGTAAAAATCTTTTCTTCCAGCCGCTTCTTGATTATTTTGGCAAACCCTAATACAGAAGTAAGTGGCGTTCTTAACTCATGACTTACCGTAGAAAGAAAAGCGCTCTTGGCTTCATTTGCCTTTTCAGCTGTTTTGCTTGCCAGTTCTGCTTCCATTTTAGCATGCTGCACTTCTTCAAACAATGTTGCATTGCGTAAAGCAACCCCTACTGAAGCTGCAATAGTTGATAAAATTCTTAAATCATTTTCATTATACATGTTTTCGTGCTCTGTACTTTGAACACTCAAAACGCCAATGATCTCATCACCCACAGGTATAGGGACTCCGAGATATGAGGAAGCCGGAACACCCACCCGCTTAATACCTAATTGAGCTGTTTGTTCTTTAACATCTTTATTAATAAGCAGCGGTTCTTTGGTAAGAATAATTTTTGAAGTAAGTCCATCTCCAAGTTTTATCGGGTTCAGGTCATCTCCTGACTGATAGGGAAAGTTGATGACATTGGTTTTTTGATTAAGTAGTGCCAGGTAAACAATATTGGCATTGAACAGATCTTTTAATTTGTCACCCACTAATTTTATCAGGTCATTGGGATCCAATTGTGCGGCAAGCGCTTTACTAATACTGTTCACAGTGCTTAACTCAGTAGCCCTTTGCTTGGTTTCTGCCAGCAGCACTGATGTTTCATCAAATAAATGTGCATTCTGCAACGCTACTGTCATGCTATTAGCCAGCGTTTCCAGTAGCCTGATATCCGGATTACTGAATGCATGTTCAATATCTATATTTTGCAGACTTACATAACCTCTTACCTCACTGCCGGAAAGAAGCGGAACAAACAAAAGGGATTTCGGCATCTTTGTATCTCCAAGCGCAATGATCCCAAATTCTGTTCTGGCAGCTTCTTCTGTTTCAATATAAATAGTATGTCGCTTATCAATAAGTAATTGCCGCATATCACTGATGGGCCGAGAAGTGAGATCAAATTTTTCACCGTTTTCAAATACATAATTAAAATGTTCGATCCTCGCTGCAAGATCAAAGCTTGCAATAATAACAGCCTGGGCGCTAAAAAGATTTTGTAAACGGTCACCCACCAGGTTGTAGATACCCTGCATATCTATTTCCCTAACCAATCCATCCTGCACACTATTGATTACTGCTAATTCAGCTGTACGTTGTTCAGTTTCTTTCAGCAAGCGATTGGTTTCATCAAACAGGCGTGCATTTTCAAGGGCAACGCTCATAGTATTTGCAATCGTTTCAAGCAGCCTTACATCCGATTCGCTGAAAGCATTTTCCGTATCAATATTTTGTAAGCTTACATAGCTTTTTACTTTATCGCCAACAATAAGCGGCACAAATAACAATGATCTGGGAAATTCTGTACCATGCGCTACATTCATCCCAAATTTTTCCATTGCATCTTCTGCATTATTATTGATAAGAATTTTTTCTTTATGCTCAATAAGATATTCTCTCACTTTATCATAAGGCCGTGGTTGCACATAAAACCGTTCTCCTTTTTCAATAACATAATTAAAAGATTCAATCTTTTTTTCTGTGTCTAAAGTTGCGATTACAACTACCTGTGCATTGAATACATCTCTTATGCGGTTTCCTACCAAATCATAAATAGATTGTATATCCAGTTCTTTAGCCAAACCATCCTGCACGCTGTTAATTACAGCAAGCTCTGCAGTGCGTTGTTCGGTTTCTTTCAGCAGTCTTGTTGTTTCATCAAACAATCTTGCGTTTTCCAAAGCCACACTCATGCTGTTGGCTAAGGTTTCCAGCAATTTTATATCTGACTCAGTAAAGGCATCTTCCCTGTCAACATTTTGAAGGCTGATATAACCGGTAACTTTTTCACCAACAAGCAAAGGCATGAATATACCAGATAACATTGGCTTTGTTCCCGGAACAACTTGCTTTTTAAACCATGAAAAAGCTTCTTCCTTATTTTTAATGAAAACCTTTTGTTTTGTATTAATAAGATGTTGTCTTAAATTATCAAATGACCTTGCATCAGGATAAATCCGTTCTCCCTTTTCAATTACGTAATGAAAATTTTCAACCTGGTTTATATAATCAAAAGTGGCAATACCCACAACCTGTGCGTCAAATACATTACGAATGCGTTCGCCTACAAGATCATAAATACCCTGCATATCCATTTCACTTACCAATGCTTCCTGCACACTGTTTATAACCGCAAGCTCTGCAACACGCTGGCTTAACTGCGATGTTCTTTCTTCTACTGTTTTTTCAAGTTCAATATGTTTTTCTTTTAACTTTTTTGTACGCCAGTTCACTAAAAGATAAATAGTGAAGGCAGCACATGCGGCATATAAAGCGTAAGCCCACCAGGTGCTGTACCAGGGTGGCAAAATGGTAAAAGAATAGGTTGCTTCATCACTTATAATGTGATATAAATTTTTTGCGCGTACGTGAAACGTATATTTTCCTGCGGATAAGTTTGTATATTCTTTATAAGTGTTGGTTCCCCAGTCACTCCATGTTTTCTCAAATCCTTCCAGCCAGGTTTGGTATTGAGTCTTGTCTTCCTGTTCATAAAATGGCGCTGCATATTGAAAGCTTAAAGAATTTTGACTGAAATTTATTTCCGGAGATTTTTTGCTTGTATCAAAACCGGGATTTAATTTTTGTTTACCGGATGTAATGGTTCTGATGAGTGTTTTATAGGCATAGTTTGAACTTTTTTGAATCTTTGAATCATAACGGATAAGGCCATCATTAGTAGTAAACCAAATAATTCCATTTTTATCAGGATATACGTTTTGAACAGTGCGATCAACAACAGGCAAAAGAGAAGTAGAATCTAATTTATAGTTGCCGTTGCCCGTTGGTGTAGCAATAGTGTATTGTGTATTGTCAATTGTTCCTGAACCTATCCATAACTTTCCCGTGCTATCCTCCACGGCATTAAAATTAGTTATGCCATGAAAGCTTGTTTTTTCAAAACCGTTTTTTTGTTTATTGAAAGTGTAAGTAACAGAATCGGAAGTAAAATAAATTTTTTGATTCATGGCAAATACAGAACCGGTTGAGGTTCCTTTTAAACCTTGTTCGGGCCCAAAATTATCAACCTGCGTTTTAGACATCTCCGGGTTACCATGTTCATCAACCGAAAGCGTTATGCGATGTCCAATACCATCTGATGTTACCGTCCACATACTTCCTTCAGCGTCTTCGGCAATTGTAAAAAATTCACCTTTAAAGTTGGGAACGTACCCCAGGTATTTCCAGCCTTTTATTGTAGATGGGTCGCGTATAAACAGGGCAATTCCAAAAGCAGAGCCTGCAAACAGAATATTTGGATATTTTTTTGAAATGGCCAATGCTGAAATTTTCAGGTTGTTGCTGACAGAAGGCTGTACCAGTATTACTTTTCCTTCTTTAATCATATATAATCCATTACTGGTAACAAGTAATGTGTTTCCATCTTTCAACAATGCAAAAACCTGGTCTTTTGGTATAAGGCTATTTTCCTGGAATTTTGAAGCAGACTGATTGAACTGTAACAGGGCATTGTTAGTGCCAACATATAAGGAACCGTTGGAAAAGCGCGCAAGAGACAGCGGCGTTGCACTGATGCCATTTTGAGCATTAAAGAATGTAAATGGTGAATTGAGCTCTAATTTTGAAATGCCATTATCGAGCGCCAGCCATACACTTCCTTTTGAATCCTGATAAATGGAATAAATAATATTGCTGGGTAAAGTTGAGTTAACCTGGTTAATCATCTGTACAATCTTTCCCTGTGGATTTATAATAACCAAACCATATCCTAATAATGACAATACATAATTGCCGTTAATAGAAATACCCTTATACAGCATATAATTTCTAATAAGGCTGTCTGCTTCAGTTTTAAATGGTTTGAAATTTTTTCCATCAAATACATACATGCCATGTGTAAACGTGCCTATTAAATATTCTTTTGAAAGCGTATCATTTTTTTGCGTTGTATTATCAGTAAATGATAGCATTACCTGCATCCGGTCTTCTCCCAAAAATTCACTTCCGGTAATTAATACAAGCGAATCGTTTTCCATTTTATAAAGACCGCGGCCTTGCTGATGAACATAGAAAAATCCATCCCGGTAAAAAGTGTACATGAAGTGAGTCGCCGGCTCCCATGTTTTTAATAACCATGTTGTATTATTACCGGAGCCACTTTCAGTTAAGCGGAATAACCTGTCTCTCGATTGAAAATAAATTCCTTTATCTGTAATATGTGTAGTCCATACATCACTAAAATTTCGTTTTTCTGGTGGCACATACTGCAAAAGAGAGTGTTCGTATGTTTCGCCGATACTGTCTTTATCAAGGTATCCGAAATCGCCAAGGCCGCCATAATAAATAACACCATTTTTATCTTTGTTAAACGACCTGATAACAGCAGAAGAAGGGGGGCAGGGAATTGGTATCCATTTAACGCCGTCATATTCTAAAACATTGCTTTTAATCTTATTCTGACCAAAATACATCATGCCATTATTATCTTCTATTATGGCCCAGTTCACTGCATTACCGCCATA
>JABDAV010000072.1 GCA_013289015.1 Bacteroidota bacterium
ACAAAAAACATTTTCCAAATTATTCCGGCAAAAAAGATACAGCCATATTTATTATTGATGAAAAAAGGTGATACCATTCATTGTGATTGCTGCCAACATTAACGGCGATACTTCAAATGTTGAATGGATACATTTTCTTCTGGATTCATTAAACGCACAAACGCCGGCAGATAATAGTTCGTCCGCAGTTTATATAATGTAGATACCATATTTACTGTAAATAAAGATGGCACTGTATTTAATGTAGAGTGCTTGAAGATCCGGGTTACGGAACTGCAGCAGAAGTAAGGAGATCAATAAGCAAATCGCCAAATTGGAACCCGGCAAAGTGTAATGATACTCCTGTTAATTATCGCCAAAGAGAAAGAATAACTTTATGATAACCGAGGAATAATCTGTATAAAAATAAATTCATAGCTTTGTACTTTAATAAGAACTTATGGAAGTACTTAATTATACTGAATTCAGGACTAATCTTGCTGAAAATTTAAATAAAGTAACCACTGATGCAGAGGTTATAGTTGTTTCAAGAGGCAAAGGGAAGAACGTAGTTGTAATGAGCCTTGACGAATACAATGCGTTTAAAGAAACCGTTTACTTAACCTCAACAAAAACCAATAGAAAAAGATTAGACAATGCTATTGATGAAATGGAAAAAGGAAAATTCAAAAAGCATAAACTCATTGGATAATGGAATTGGCATGGCAAACCAATGCCTGGGAAGATTATTTATATTGGCAACGGACTGATACCAAAATTCTCTTTAGAATAAACGATCTGATTAAAGATTGCCCGCGTTCTCCGTTTAAGGGCATTGGCAAACCTGAACCATTAAAAGGTAATTATGCCGGTTGTTGGAGCAGAAGAATTAATGATGAACACAGGTTAGTATATAAAGTTGCTTCGGAGCGCTTGCACATTTTACAATGCAGGTTTCATTATAAATAGCCAGGATGTACAATTGGAAGATATTAAACTTCCTCAGAAAAACATACATACAAGAAACATCATTTGCAGAACAAAGCATCGACAGTACAAGGGAGTAACACAACGAAGCTTAATTGAAACGATGCAGCTTGTAACATAATAATTGCATCGTTCATTAAGGCAATAGAAAAACATAATGAACTTAATAAATGCCGCAGCTGATAACATAAAATAAAAAACCCTCCCGCAAAAGCAGGAGGGAAATACAACTAAAACTCTATGCCAGACAACCGTTAATCAGGTTTCTTACCATCTAAAAAAGTGTTGATAGTAGAAATCTGCGTTTGATTATTCTCATCTTTCTTAACTGCAACCTTGCTATAAAAATCTTCAACTGTTGTAAGCTTGTTATTGCCGAATAATTCGAGGTTCCTGCGCACATAAGCCGGAACACTTTCAAACTCGCCGGAATTATCCATGGTGTTCATGTTATAAGAAAGATTGCGCAGCTTATGTATACGTTCTTCTGCGCGGCGTTTTTGTTCTTCCTCTTCATCATTCGAGGGCAAATTAAACACAGCTGGCGGCGTTGGCTTTGCAATTGCTTCTTCCTTAATTACCAGGTCAAATTCCATAGTCTCTTCTTCAAACAAAGGCTTCTGTTCTTTTTTAGGCTCTTCTTTTTTAGGCTCTTCCTTAATTATTTCCTGGCGTTTCATTTCAACTACAGGCGTTTCATTTTGTGCATAAACGTTTGAAGGTTTGCTTAAAAAAGACGGGCGTTCTGCCGGTGTGTTCTCAACAGGCTTTTCTTCATATAACATCGTCATTATAGAAGGTATTTCCAGCTCTTTTTTCTGAACAGGTTCTTTTTCTTCCGGGTTTGCCAACTCAAATTGTAATACCTCGTTTTTTACCGGTTCTTCCACTATCGGTGTTGAAACGATAGCTACAGGCATTTCAACTTCAGGCTCGACCATTGTTGGTGCATACACATCTTTTTCATGGAAAGGTATTGATGGTTGATTATAGAGTTTTCTTTCTTCACCATCAACACCCAATGTCATAACTATCTTTTCCTCTTTTGGCTTCTCCATTTTCTTTGCCGGCATTGTTTCTCTATGCAATGCAGCTACAGGATCTTTTTGTTCAAATCCCGTTGCAATTAATGTAATGCCGATCTTTCTTTCAAGTTCCGGATCGTATCCCATACCAACGATCACATCGGTCGCTTCGCCTGCCTGCATACGCAGGTAACTGTTGATGATCTCGAGCTCATCCATTGTACATTCAAAATCTCCTTCGGCACTATTGATGTTTATCAATATCCATTTTGCACCGTGTATATCATTATCATTCAGCAATGGAGAACTCAATGCTTCTTCGATAGCGCGTTGCGCCCTGCCTTCGCCTTCAACAGCAGCACTTCCCAAAATAGCAACACCACCGTTTTTCATAACGGTGCATACATCAGCAAAGTCTACAATAACATGACCGCGGCTATTGATGATATCAGTGATACATTTGGCCGCTGTGGCCAAAACATTATCAGCCTTGTTAAATGCTTCCTTCATTTTTAAATTGCCATATTGCATACGTAATTTATCGTTGCTGATGATGAGCAATGTATCAACATAAGGCTGTAATCTTTTTATACCATCTTCTGCCTGCACCAACCGGCGCGGGCCTTCAAAACCAAATGGCGTTGTAACAATGCCAACAGTAAGAATGCCCATCTCGCGGCAAACCTGTGCAACGATCGGTGCACCGCCGGTTCCTGTGCCTCCGCCCATGCCTACACATATAAAAGCCATTTTTGTATTCACTTCAAGAATACGCCGGATCTCTTCGAGGCTTTCTTCAGTTGCACTTTTGCCAACTTCAGGATTAGCACCTGCACCGAGCCCTTGTGTAAGATGCGGGCCAAGCTGCACTTTATTAGGAACATCACTTTGATCTAATGCTTTCGCATCTGTATTACATATAATGAAGTCTGTGCCTTCAATATTTTGAGCATACATATAGTTCACTGCATTGCTGCCGCCTCCGCCAATGCCCAGCACTTTTATTATAGACGATTTTTGCTTGGGCAAATCAAAATGTATCATAAAATTTATTTTTGTGGTTAGTAAGTAAGTTTTTAGCTGTGAGCTTTCAGCTATGAGCTTCGAGCCTGACTTATTTTGAATTTTTTCTTTTGAATTTATTTGGGATTTATTATTTGAAATTTTGTTTACTTAATCTCTTTGTCCTCCTCTTCTTTAAACATATCAATCAGGCTGTCTTTGAATTTATCCCAGAAGTTATTTAGTCCTTTGCGTTTTGATGTATCTACTTTTTCAGGCCTCTGTTCTTTGCCATTTGCTTTTACATCATCTTTCTTCAATACTTCAGGCACTTCAACTTTTTTGAATTTATTATCGAACTCTTTGCGCTTGTGCTCATAATCATTATAACCTTTCAGTATTAAACCAATACATGTTGCATACATCGGCTTCTTTAATTCATCAATATGATTGGGCGCAAGATGTTCGTTAGGATAACCAATGCGTGCATTGATGCCTGTACAGTATTCTGTAAGCTGAATAAGATGCTTTAACTGCGAACCTCCGCCTGTTAAAATAATTCCCCCATTTAATGCGCGGCTATCCAATCCGATCTGCTTGATATGATACGTAACAAAATCCAATATCTCACTCATTCTTGCCTGTATAATGGAAGCAAGATTCTTCACGCTTATTTCTTTTGGCGCCATTCCTTTTAAACCCGGAATAGTGATGTATGCGTTTGCTTTTGCTTCATCAGCCAGCGCTGTTCCAAACTGAACCTTCATTGCTTCTGCCTGTTGCTTCAGCACACCCAAACCCATGCGTATATCATTCGTAATATTCTCACCGCCGAATGGAATTACAGCCGTATGTTTTAAAATGCCATCATAAAAAACGGCAAGATCGCTTGTGCCGCCGCCAATGTCAAGAATGGCAACCCCAGCTTCCATATCAATATCACTCATTACGGCACTTGATGATGCCAATGGTTGCAACACCAGGTCTTTTGTTTTTAAACCACTTCGGTCAACAGCGCGATAAATATTCCTTATTGCATTTCTGTCGCCGGTTATGATGTGAAAGTTTGCACCCACTTTTACGCCGTTGTAACCAACAGGATCTTTTATGTTTTGATAATTGTCAACGTGAAAATCCTGTGGTATCACGTCAATGATCTGGTCGCCTGCGGGAATAAAAGTCTTGCGCTGATTCTCCACCAACAGATCAATTTCTGATCGTATAATTTCAATGTCTGCATTTTGCCTTACAATATCACCGCGTGTTTGGAGACTCTTGATGTGATGGCCCGCAACGCCTACATACACATCACGGATCTCAAGCTCAGGATTGCTCTTGGCGCAATTTGCCAATGCCTGTTGGATGGCTTTAATAGTTTGATCAATGTTCAACACCTGGCCATGTTGAACACCGTTGCTGTCTGAACGGCCAAACCCGAGTATCTCAAGTTTTCCGTATTCATTTTTTCGCCCCGCAATGGCTGCAATTTTTGTAGTGCCGATATCAAGCCCTACAATAATCGGCATGCCTGTATCTTCAAATACAGGTTGCGATGCAGTACTGGTTGTACCTTGGTTCATAGATCGTGTTTTAGTTGTTTGTTGTTATAGAAAAGGTTGAGCCTCTCCTCTTATCCTCTCCAAAGGAGAGGAAGATTGGCTTTTAATTTTATAATCACTTCGCTTAATTTTCATTTTATTTTTATGTTATCAGCTTTTATACTTCGTGGCATTACGGTTGTGTCACTCCCTTGTACTGCATATCATTATTCAACTTCAGTTTTAAATTCCAATCAGCACCTCACCCTCGTTCCCTCTCCACAAGTGGAGAGGGATGCCTCTGTTTTAGAGTCATCATATAAACACACAGCGGCAGACTAAACGTTTAAGCTGTTATATTTTAATCAACCGCTCCTAACGTCTTTTCGAAGGAGCAATTGAATAATCATTTTCGTTCATCTAAAACTTCCTGCGACTGAGAAATCTCTTAAAATTCAGACCGCATAAAATTCGAGAGACCTCTCCTCACGTCGAGGTGACGTTCACAAAGTTTAATTATCAAATCGAAAAATGTCATTGTAAGGCAACGAGACATCTCCCGGTTATTTCAAGAGATTTCTCTCTTTTTTTTTGCAGAATCGAAATGACGACTTACACTTCAGTCAATACTCAAATCTTTTAAAGAACTTTAATTATATAACCACTTATATAATCAATCACTCCTCAGGTACAGCCCATCTATTACTTCCTATAAATCCCGTTCAAACTTTCTTCATCACCGCCTTCGGCTTCTTTTCATTCGCTTTCCTGTTACTTATTTTCCGCATCGGTTTCGTTACTGCGGTATCTCCCTGTTTTGCATTTACACTATCAGTACCCGGCTTTGGCAAAGGCGCTGCATACGTTGTATCATTCAAAACTTTGCTCAATTTTATATCAGCGCTTGCCAACTGCCGCATTGCTTTCGCAGTATCGAGAACAGCATAATCTTCGCCTTTTCTAACTGCCACAACCTGCCCGTGATATTGCACATCAATCACACTATATTTTTCAAAACCGACCTTGCTGATCACCTGTTTATAAAAAGCAATAAGCTTTGTAAATTTTTCATCAAGACTATCAGCATTACCCAATCGTATAACCTGGTCGCCAACAACAGGAATAATTTCATAAGTGCCTTGAGGAGTAATGTTTACCTGCTCCGCTTGTGCATTTAAAAAACTATCTGCACTTATATATTGTGTGATTGCTTTTATATCATTTAACACTAAACTATCGGGCTTTGATAAAATATTTTTATCAGAAGGAAAGGATGTAAACACGATCAATCTTGCTGTTGCATTTTCGCTGACGGGCAACCTCAATCCTGTACTGTCCATATAAAATGAGTTACCACTTACACTGAATACTCTTGCCACCGGCTCGCGCTCTGTGATCTTTACATGCAACACCTGGCTATTATCAAAAAATAATTCTGCGTCTTTTATCCATAAATTATTTATGAGTTGATCTTCTGTTTTCTTCAAGTCTATATCACTTAAAGTTTCACCTGTATGAATATTATTTTTATTCAGCACACTCATAATGTCAGCCTGGTTTACAAACATGTGTTTAGCTGCGCCATCAATATTTATTTCAATATTGCTGCATGCTTTAGCATCTTTTACTTTCATCGCAGCAACAAGCAGCACCACGCAGCACAAACCCAGCAGCGACCAGCAAATTGTTTTTATTTTAGTTTTTACACTCATTCTTTTTAGACCTGGCGGGTTTTAAAAACCTACCAGGTCTTTTACTCATTGCATTAAAATTTCTTTTACCGGTTGTACCAGCGCATCAATATCACCTGCCCCACACATGATTAATAATTTCGGCTTGTATAATTTTACCCAATCCAGCATTGCATTCTTATCAAGAATTTGTTTTTGCGGCAACTGCATTTTATCTAAAACCAACTGGCTTGTTACACCTTCCATCGGCACTTCGCGTGCGGGATAAATAGGTAACAATATCACTTCGTCTGCCATATCTAAACTTTGTGCGAATTCATCAGCAAAATCATTTGTTCTGCTGAATAAATGCGGTTGAAAAATCACTGTCATCTTTTCTTCAGGAAACAAGCTGTGCACGCCTGTTAAAACTGCACTTATTTCAGCAGGATGATGCCCATAATCATCAATCAAAATATACTTATCATTCTTCAGCACATACTCAAACCTTCTGTGTACGCCTTTAAAACTTTTCAGTGCTTTCTTTATCTTATCATTCTCAATTTTTAAATACTTACATACTGTTATGGCAGCCACGCTGTTTTCTATGTTGTGTAATCCACCCATATGTAATTCAACATTCTTCAACTTCCAATCTTTGTTTATAACATTATATTTATAAGCGCCATTCACAACTTCAACATCGCCGGCATATACATCCGCTTCCGTATTATCGTAACTATAAGTATAATGTGTAGCAGCTTTTAAATCCTTACTTTTTTTCAATCCATATTTTGAAACGAGGCATCCATCTTTATGTATGCGCTTCGTGAATGTTATAAAAGCATTCTCCACTTCTTCAAGCGTGCCGTATATATCAAGATGATCTGCATCTATCGCAGTGATCACAGCAACATCAGGTGACAGTTTTAAAAAACTTCTGTCATATTCATCTGCTTCAATTACATCAACATTATTATCACTGCTCCAAAAATTGGTTTGATAATTCGCAGAGATGCCACCCAAAAAGGCATTGCAACCGTAACCACTGTCACGAAGCACATGTGCTATCATGGTGGTTACGGTTGTTTTGCCATGTGTTCCCCCTACGCATATGTCGTAAGAATTTTCAGTTATCCATTGCAACACATCGCTGCGCTTAACAACCGTATAATTATTTTCTTTATAATACACTAACTCTTTATGATCTGCAGGAATTGCCGGCGTATAAACAACCACATCAACATCTTTTGGAATCATATCTATATCTTCTTCAAAATGCACATCAAGACCTTCTTCTTCTAACTTTCGTGTAAGCGGTGTTACAGCCTTATCATAACCAGATACAACTGCACCGCGACTTTTAAAATATCTCGCCAGTGCGCTCATACCAATGCCGCCAATTCCTATAAAGTAAACAGCAAGACCGCCCCCATCCCCTGAAGGGGAGCTTATAAACTTCTTGATATTTTTAGGCTCGTTCATTATTAATTTCTTTTTTACTACACCTTCCGGATTTAGCATAACTCCATTTAGAGCCGGAGCAACGACCTCATTATTTCCTCTGCAATTTTTTTGTCAGCATCTTTTACTGCAAATGCCGCAATGTTGTTTGATAATTTTTCTTGTTTCTCCGGATCTTTTGCAAGGCTTGTTATTTCATTAAACAATCTTGCTTTTACCATATTATCTTTAACCATTAACGCAGCATCTCTTTCCACTAAATATTGTGCATTTACTGTTTGATGATCTTCTGCTGCAAATGGAAATGGAACAAAAATCACAGGCTTCTTTGTCACACATAGCTCTGCAACAGTCATTGCACCGGATCTTGATACAACAATATCTGCTGCTGCATATGCTTTATCCATTTCATTTATAAAATCATTTGCCCAAACATTTGATAATGGCTTTGCTCTTTCCAAATATTCAGATGCTGTTGTTTTACCTGTTTGCCATATAACCTGCATATCCAAAGGATTAAAGTCAAGTATATGTTGCGCTATTACTTCATTAATGCTTTTTGCGCCAAGGCTTCCACCAAAAACCAACACTGTCGGTTTATCATTTCTTAATTCAAAAAAGGTCAAAGCATCATCTTTAGTTACGTTGCTTTGTGTTATGCTTTTACGTACAGGATTTCCTGTTATTACAATTTTTTCCGCAGGAAAAAACTTATCCATGCCTTCGCTGGCAACAAAAATTCTGGTAGCATGCTTACCCAACATGATGTTACTTTTTCCTGCAAACGAATTGCTTTCATGAATAAAAGTTGGAATGCCTTTTCCCTGCGCTGATTTCAACACCGGGAAACTTGAATAACCCCCAACGCCAATCACTGCATCAGGTTTAAACTCTTTGAATATTTTTCTAACCTGGAAAAAGCTTTGGATAAGCTTGAATGGTAACCAAATATTTTTTATCAAAGAACCTCTGTCGAAACCTGCTATGGTTAATCCTTTAATGTTATAACCCGCTTGCGGAACTTTTTCCATTTCCATTTTTCCGCTTGCGCCCATAAACAAAATTTCAACATCAGGTTTCAATTCTTTTATTGCATTTGCAATAGCAATTGCCGGAAAAATATGTCCGCCGGTGCCACCACCTGCTATGATGACATTCAAGCCCCCATCCCCTAAAGGGGAGTTTTCAACAAGGTTTATATTTTTATCAGTACTCATTTTTCAACTTGCGGTTTTACTTTTTGTTTTACATCATCTACTTCAATCACGCTCACTTTAGGTTGAAGTTCCAATCCCTCCCCCTCGGGTAGGTTAGGAGGGGCTGCTTCAATATTTCTTGCCACACTTAAAATAATTCCGATAGATGCGCAGGTAAACAAAAATGAACTTCCGCCCATACTTATTAATGGCAACGTAACGCCTGTAACAGGAATAAGGTTTACACCAACTGCCATGTTTGCTAATGCCTGTATTACCAGTGTGAAACTCAATCCCAGTGCGAGGAATGCGCCAAATGCATAAGGACATTTTCTAAACACTTTTATGCACCTGAACAGAAAAACCAGGTATAAAAAGATGATAAACAATCCGCCAAACAAACCATACTCTTCTATGATGATTGGATAAATAGAATCATTATAAGCTTGGGGCAAATAATTACGTTGCTTACTGTTGCCCGGACCTAATCCAAATAAAATACCGCCGTTTGCTATTGCAATATTTTGCTGTTGTACCTGGTATGGTATCTCCTGATCTTTTGCATAAATAAAATCCTGCGTGCGTTGCACCCATGTTCCAAACCTGCCCATTGAGTTTAATGTTGATGCAATTCCTTTTTTATCACTGCTCCCGTTGCTATTGTTGCCATCATACGTTGATACTGCGATGGCAACAATAAGCATAACAGGAATTGCAGCTATACCTAAAACAAGCAGAATGTGTTTTACGCTTACGCGGCCAATGAACATCAGTAGCAGTGATGTTAAGCCGGTTAATAATGCAGTTGAAAGATTAGCGGGCAATATCAATGCACAAATAATAGCAACAGGAATGACCAACGGTAAAAAACCTTTTTTGAAATCTTTTATATCATTTTGCTTGCGGCTGAGCTGCCTTGATAAATACATAAACAAAGCCAGCCTTGCCAAATCACTTGTTTGAATAGTGAGATTCAATACGGGAAGTTTTATCCACCTGCTTGCATCATTTACTTCAACTCCAAAAAATAAAGTATAAATAAGCAACGGGATTGAGATAAGATACAACCATAATGATACTCTTGAATAAATGGTGTAATTAACGCGATGCATAAAATAAATAACCATCACACCAATTACAATAAATGCGAGCTGTTTGAACAGGTATACATAAGTATTGCCATCATAATATTTATAAGCAAGAGAGCCGGTTGCACTATACACTGCGAGTAAAGAAATAATTGCAAGCAATACCACAATGCTCCAGATGTATTTATCACCACGTGCACGATGGTTCAGATGTTGTCCCCAATCCTGCCCCCATCCCCTAAAGGGAAGCATTGCATCTTCTATACTTTTAAATGTTTTATCTACCATACACCTCGTTAATTATGTGATCATACTTACTATCAAATTCTTCTCCCCTTCAGGGGATTGGGGTTCATAAATTTTTTACAGCTTCTTTAAATTGTTTCCCTCTGTCTTCATAATTT
Source organism: Bacteroidota bacterium (assembly GCA_013289015.1). Classification (GTDB taxonomy): domain Bacteria; phylum Bacteroidota; class Bacteroidia; order Chitinophagales; family Chitinophagaceae; genus Parafilimonas. The sequence continues at coordinate 10,354 of JABDAV010000072.1, forward strand.
TTAAACATATCAAAACTTGCACAAGCAGGACTTAACAACACAACATCTCCTTTTGCGGCAAGATGAAAAGCATTGTTCACTGCATCTTTTGCACTTGTTGTATCAATAATGGGTGATACTATTCCATCAAATGCTTTATGAATTTTTGAATTATCAACTCCCAAAGACACAATAGCTTTTACTTTTTCTTTTACCAGCTCTTCAATCAAACTATAATCATTGCCTTTATCTAATCCACCAAGAATCAACACCACCGGTTTTTCCATACTTTCCAAAGCATACCATGTACTGTTTACATTGGTGGCTTTACTGTCGTTTATAAACTCAATGCCGCGCACCGTTGCCACTTTTTCCATGCGGTGCTCAAGGCTTTGAAAATCAGTAACTGCATCACGTATTTTTTCCTTTCGTATGCCCATTACCAACCCAGCTATACATGCAGCCATAGTGTTGTATTGATTATGTTTTCCTTTAAGAGCAAAATCGTAAATGCTCCATGATGTACGCTCCTCATTTAGGCGAAGCGTCATGTTCTTTCCTTTTATATAGCCGCCGTTGGCAGGTTCGTACTTCATAGAAAATGGTAATAAGTTTGTGTGTAATGTTGTTTGCTGGAGTTTAGTAGTTATTACTTCATCGTCTGCATTGTAAATGAAGTAGTCGTTTGCTGTTGCGTTTAAAATGATGCGGAACTTGCTGTTTATATAATTCTCAAATTTGTAATCGTAGCGGTCGAGATGATCTTCTGTAATATTCAGCAGCAATGAAACATCTGCACGGAAATCTTTTATGTCATCTAACTGGAAAGAACTTATCTCTGCCACATATAAAGGCTTTGGTTGTTCTGCAACCTGTTTTGCGAATGAGTAACCAATGTTGCCCACCAATGCACAATCCAATCCAGCGGTTTGACAAATATGATAGATCAATGATGTTGTTGTGCTCTTACCATTGCTGCCGGTAACAGCAACAATTTTCGCGTCACCTTTGAAGCGATAAGCCAATTCTATTTCACTTATAACAGGAATTTGTTTTGCACGAATAGCTTTCATCATTTCATTCTTTTCAGGTATGCCGGGACTCTTTACAATTTCGTTCGCAGTAAAAATTTTATCTGCAGTATGCCCGCCTTCTTCAAACTCAATATGATACTCGCTTAACTCAGCTTTATATTTTTCGTTGATGAATCCTGCATCGCTTAAGAACACATCATAACCCTGTTGCTTGCCCAGCAATGCTGCACCCACACCGCTTTCTCCTCCGCCAAGTATTACAAGGAGCCCCCTCCTGCCCCCCCCTTCAGGGGAGATAATTAAATTCTGATATGTTTCATTTTGTTCAGGCACTTATTATTTTATTTTTTTATTTGGTAACCAACCTCAGTTATAGTGGCATCGTTCCTTGCGTCGCAACACTTGTACTAAAGTTGTTATGGCATCTCCGGTTTCAAATTCAAACCAGGTTTCTAATCTTTCATGTTGTAACATGGTTATGGATTTTGAACCACGAAAGCACAAAAACACCAGGCTTTGTGAAATACTTTGTGGCTTCGTGTGTTCGTGGTTTTTATGTTGAATAGAATTGTTGCAGTACAAGGGAGTGACACAACGAAGCTTAATGCCTGTTCTGTCGCTTGTTACATAAAAAAATTCTTTCTTCATATCCTGTTAATCATTTAATCAAATAAATCCCGGTTCAGACTATCTGATCTTTAATGTTATGATTGATGCTACCACCAACAATATTGTTATGATCCAAAACCTTACAGCTATTTTATTTTCATGAAATCCTTTCTTCTGGTAATGATGATGCAGCGGGCTCATTAAAAAAACCCGTTTGCCTTCACCATATTTTCGCTTGGTATACTTGAAATAACTTACTTGAATTATTACGCTTAACGACTCAACAAAAAATATCCCGCAGAATATAACAACCAATATTTCTTTACGAACAATGATGGCGAGCGATGCAATGATGCCGCCGAGTGCAAGGCTGCCTGTATCGCCCATAAAAACCTGAGCAGGATATGCATTGTACCAGAGAAAGCCGATGCATGCACCCACCAACGCGCCAACAAAAATCAACAGCTCGCTGAGGTTGGGTATGTACATAATGTTGAGATAATCTGCAAGCACATAGTTGCCACTTACAAAAATGAAGATGCCAAGCCCCGCGCCTATAATGGCGCTTACACCTGCGGCAAGCCCGTCTAATCCATCCGTTATGTTTGCGCCATTTGAAACAGCAGTAACAATAAATGTTACAATGATAATGTATGGAATCCATGTATAATTTTCTGCTGAAGGACTTATCCAGCTTATTAACCTGCTGTAATTAAACTCGTGGCTTTTTACAAAAGGAATAGTAGTGATGGGCGTTTTTACTTCAGCAAATCTCCGTTCAACACCATCAATATTTCTTATAACAATATTTGAATCCTTCGCTCTTTTTTCTCCGGGCAACAGTGATTGCTTTACTGTTTGTGTGCCGATGACTTCTCTTTCCACAACCACATTATTGCTGAAGTATAATGTGGTACCTATGATAATGCCAAGACCGACCTGACCAATAATTTTTGTAATGCCTGCTAATCCATCCCTGTCTTTTTTGGTATAAATACCGCCTGCAGCCAATGCTCTTTTTCTTGCTTTCAGTTTAAAGTAATCGTCTAAAAATCCAATAATGCCAAGCCACAAAGTGCATAGCAACATTAACCGTATGTATGTTTTATCGAGATCTGCAAACAACAATGTTGGAACTACAATGGCCAATAAAATAATAATACCGCCCATTGTTGGCGTGCCTTTCTTTTGTTGTTCGCCCTGCAGACCAAGATCACGTACAGTTTCACCAATTTGATTTCTGCGCAGGAGATTTATTACTCTTCTTCCATACACTGTTGCAATGATGAGCGAGAACAACACAGCCATTGCTGTTCTGAATGAAGTATATTCAAACAGCCGTGCACCACTTACGTCGTAGTGCTTATTTAACCATGTAAAGAAGTAGTATAGCATGCCCTCTGACTCCCTAAAGGGAGAATTTATAAACCGTTTAAAATTTTAAGTTGTTTCATTTATTTTTATCTGTTACCCTTACATCCCCTTTAGGGGTTGGGGATTTTATTTATCAAACAATTCAAACATTTCTTTCAACACTTCCTTATCATCAAAATGGATTGAACCTTCTTTAAGCACCTGGTACTTCTCATGCCCCTTTCCTGCAAGCAGAATGATGTCTTCACGGTTGGCGAGGCTTACTGCTGTTTTAATTGCTTCTCTCCTGTCAACTATTGAAATTGATTTACGCTTGCCTGCACTATTCAATCCCGTTTCCATATCTTTTATTATCTGTTCAGGATCTTCGCTGCGCGGATTATCACTTGTGAGTATTGCACGATTGCTGAGCGCTGTTGCTATCTGTGCCATTTCCGGGCGTTTGGTTTTATCGCGTTCACCACCACAACCCACAACAGTGATAACCTGCTCATCTCCCTTGCGCAATTTTTTTATGGTTGATAAAACATTCTCTAACGCATCGGGTGTATGTGCGTAATCAACAATGCCGATTATTTTTTCTCTACTGATCATGTAATCAAACCTGCCTTCTGCACCGGTTAAACTGCTTAATACAAGCAATGCTCTTTCGCTGTCTTCATCCAGACAAATGGCAGCGCCATATACAGCAAGCAGATTGTATGCATTAAACTCACCGATCAACCTGAAGTGCACTTCTTTATCGTTGATCATCATCACCAAACCTGTTAATACATTTTCTAAAATCTTTCCTTTAAAGTCTGCAAGATTTTTCAGGCTATAATAATATTTTTTTGCAGGAGAGTTCTGCAGCATAATAGTACCGCGTTTTTCATCAAGGTTGGATAAAGCAAAAGCATCGCCCGATAGATTATCAAAGAATGATTTTTTTACGCGGATATATTCATCAAATGTTTTATGATAATCGAGATGATCGTGCGTGATGTTGCTGAAGATACCACCTGCAAAATGAAGTCCTGTTATTCTATGCTGATGAATAGCATGACTGCTGCATTCCATAAACACATGCGTGCAATCTGCATCTGCCATTTGTTTCAACAAAGCGTTTAAGCTTATTGCATCAGGCGTTGTATGTGTTGAAGGAATGATTTCATTTGCAATTTGATTTTGTACTGTGCTTATTAAACCACATTTATAACCAAGTCCGCTGAATAATTTGAACAACAACGTTGCAATGGTTGTTTTTCCGTTTGTTCCGGTAACGCCAATGAGTTTTAATTTTTTTGAAGGCTCATCATAAAAATTATGTGCAATGTACGCAGTTGCTTCATGTGCATTTTTAACCTGTATATAAGTTATATTATCGTTTAATATTCCAGGCAATTCTTCACACACAATAACAGCAGCGCCCGCATCAATTGATTGTTGAATGAATTTATGGCCATCAATTTTTTCACCTTTGATTGCAATGAACATTAAAGCCCCAGCCCCCACCAACTCTCCCTTCAGGGGAGAGTTTTTAACAACCTTGCGTGAGTCAATCGCAATATTATTTACATACAAATCACGATTGCCATGTATGGAAATAATGCGCACCTTATATAATAAGTCTTCAAGCTTTTTCACTTAATTCAATTCAAGTTTTACTAATTGACCTTTTGTAATGGGTGAACCTTCCGTTATTGATTGATTAATTACTTTTCCTGCTCCGTTTACTTTTACAACAAGGCCTGCATTTTCGCAGAGAAACAACGCATCTTTCAAACCCAAGCCATTTAAAGAAGGCATGGATCTATTATTCACTGCAAGACTTGCCAATACAGGTTCATCCTGCTGCTTATAAATTTTTGCAACCGCGGTTTTTGATGAATCCGTATAAGCAATATGTATTGTTGACAAAACAGATCTGAGATCGGACTGAAAACCTGCGTAGCTGTAATAGCCGCTGTCTTTTGATTTTACTGCTGAATATTGTAAGCTGTCGGGCAGCGGCGCTTTTAAGGTAACCAGCCTGTCTGCAATCTCTTTAAATACAGGGCCTGCAACAGAAGCCCCATAAAATACAGTGGCATGTGGTTTATTTACTATTACTACCGCAACAGTGTATTGCGGATCATCAGCAGGAAAATAACCTACGAATGAAGATTGATAAATACCGGCGCCATAACCTCTCTTTCCATCGGCAACTAATGCCGTTCCTGTTTTACCTGCAACGGCGTAAGGATTATCTTTAAACAATTTGAATGCTGTTGCTCCTTTGTCAGTGCAAACACCGACCAAACATTCTTTTATTTGCTTTAATGTAATGCTGTCGCAAATTTTTTCAAGAACTGTTGGCTGTTTTTGTTTTATAACATTGCCTTCCTGCATTACTTCATCAAGCAGGTAAGGTTTCACCATAATGCCATTATTTGCAACAGCATTATACAACATACATGTATGCAATGGTGTAACCAATACATTATAACCAAAAGCCATCCAGGGCAATGTTGTAGCACTCCAGTATTTGCTGCCTGGATGATCTATAAACGGTGGACGTTCTCCATATAAATCAATGCCTGTTACTGAATCAAGATGTAAGGCTTTAAGATCATTCACAAACTGAGAAGGGCCGGCAGCATAACCTGCATAAGCAAGCTTTGCCATTCCTACATTAGAGCTTAATTCAAAGGCTCGCTTAACATTCGTGTTGCTTTCTTCTTCAGAATGTTTTTCACTATCATAAACGGTGCGGCCATTAATTTGCCAAACGCCGCCTTCAAGATTTACATTCGAGTTAAGCGTAACCTTTTTGTCTTCTAAAAGAGAGATCAATGTTGCCAGCTTGAATGTAGAGCCGGGTTCTGTTGGCGTCATTGCATAATTGAAATCTTCCCAATACGAACCATCTTTCTGGCGGCCAAGATTTGCTATGGCTTTTATTTTCCCTGTCTTTACTTCCATTACAATAGCGCAGCCATGCGCTGCTTCATTCTGCAGCATCATCTTCATCAAAGCATTCTCTGTAATTTCCTGTATACGGCTATCCAGTGTTGTAATAATATCTTTTCCGTTCTTTGGTTCAATATCATAATCTTCATTTACAGGAACAGCAACACCACCAGAAATATATCTTACCAAACGCTTGCCTGTAGTTCCTTTCAGCAAGGTGTCGTAGGTTTGTTCAAGGCCAACTTTTTGTGCATTCTCTCTTTCCAGTCCAATTGTTCTGAAGGCCAGTAACTGGTATGGGTTAAGGCGGATGTTCTGCACATCAGCAATGAAACCGCTGTTGTTTTTTCCCAAGCGAACAAGCGGAAATTGTTTTAGCTGCTGGTATTCATCGAAGCTTACTTTTTTCTTTAAAGAAAAATAACGCTGCTTTGATTTGAAGCCTTTATTTAAAAGAGATTTATATTCATTTGCTGATTTATCCTTAAAAAGATCTGCAAGACAAATACTCAACGAGTCAACATTGTCTTTAAACAATTTGCCATTGTTTTCAATTAAACCGTCTGCTTTAAAATCAATGTAAATATCAAATTGAGGAATGCTGGTGCTCAACATTTGCCCGTCTTCGCTATAAATGGTTCCGCGCTCGGCATCTACTTCTTCAACGCGCGTATGCATACTATCGCTTATGTTGTGCCAATATGCGCCCTGCACCTGCTGAATGTAAAATGCTTTACCAATTATAAAAGCACATATTAGAGCTATAATAATAAAGCAGAGATAAACGCGCCATAATATGTCTTTCTTAATTTCCATTTTTTTAAAATGATTGAGGTTAGCAACCTTTACCCATCATTAATTTTTTTATTGTTGATCCCATGATTGTTGCTTTGCTGTTTGTATGTCGAGTTTTACAGGCGGTTCCGTTGCTGGTTTTAAACCAAGTGCTGCTGCTGCCTGTGTTACCTGCGACTCCCTGCTGCGGTACATTTCAAGGCTCTTTAAATTTTTATATTCATACTCCATGTCCTTAACCTGTTTTTGTGTTGTATTTATATCGCGTATGGTATTATCTGCCCAATGCCCGTTTGCTATATATATAATTGCCAAAAATGCCAGGAACAATAAGAAAGTGAAATGCTTAACAATCCATGTGTAATTGATACTGGCTAACCTGTTTTGTGTTGATCTTGTTTTCATATCCCGGTTTTAAAGGGAGTTTATTTTTATATGATGACTTTGCTGAACAGCATTGTTGCAGTTGAAGGGAGTGACACAAAGAAGCTTAATGCATGCACAACTGCTGGTCAACAAAAAAATCCCATTCTATTATTTGCAGCCATAACACTATATCTTTTCAGCAACTCTCAACTTCGCACTTCTTGATCTTGGGTTTCTTTTTATTTCTTCTTCTCCAGGTGTTACCGGCTTTTTAAACACCAGACTGAATTCCTGTTGCCCGTGTTTTGTGCTGAAAGGATTATTTTCATCTTCATCTGTACCTGCCTGCTTAAAGAAATTTTTTACGATACGGTCTTCAATGGAATGAAATGTAATGATGGCTACTCTTGCTTTAGGATGTAATACAGCGGGTAATTGATCGAGCAAATCTTTCAGGGCGCCCATTTCATCATTCACTTCAATGCGCAATGCCTGGAAAACCTGAGCGAAATACTTGTTGGGATTGCCTTTTACAACAGAATGCAACATGGTTTTAAAAGACTCAATGCCTTTTAGTTTAGCCACATTACGCTGTTGAATTATATGCCTTGCTAATGTTTTTGAGTTAGATACTTCGCCATACTGCTCAAACATTTTATGCAGTTGCGCCTCGTTGTAATCAAGCAAAACTAATGATGCTGTTTTTTCTGTGCGCTTATCCATGCGCATATCAAGCGGACCGTTGAACCTTGTAGAAAATCCGCGTCCTGCCTCATCAAACTGAAAACTGCTAACACCAAGATCAGCAAGCACGCCATTTACTTTTGGATACTTATGCAGTTTTAGAAAACGAAGCAGATGCCTGAAATTATGCGGCACAAAAATCAATCGTTCATCAGGCTTAATATTTTGCTGCGCGTCTGCATCCTGGTCAAAGGCAATCAGTCTTCCTTTGACATTCAGTTTTTCCAAAATACCTTTTGCGTGACCGCCGCCGCCGAAAGTACAATCAACATATATTCCGTCAGGCTGTATGTTCAATGCATCGATAGCTTCTTTGTACAAAACCGGAATATGATAAACAGGTTCATTTTGCATAGGAATGTTTTATGCGTTAATGCCACCCATTACTTCAGATGCGAGGTTCGCAAAAGCATCAGATGAAATTTCTTCAAAGAGCTTTTTATACTTACCAGAATCCCAGATCTTTATTTTATCTATATCAGAAGCAAGCAGGATGTCTTTTCCAAGCGCGGCATACTCTCTCAGCGATGGCGGCAATAAAATTCTTCCTGCAGTATCTAGCTCAACATAACTGGCGCCCCCTACAAACAATGTTCTGAATTGACTTACCTTCGGATTAAACTCATTCAATTTTTTAATTTTTTCTTCAATGGCTTCCCAGGCTTTCAGTGGATATAGCAATAAACACTTCTCAAATCCGCGGCTGATTACAATGGTGTTCGTTCCCTCGGGCATCTGTTTTTTCAGTCCGCCCGGTAACAGGAAGCGATTTTTCACGTCCAATGTTGCTTCATATTCACCCAGGAAACCAGC
>JABDAV010000073.1 GCA_013289015.1 Bacteroidota bacterium
GTAGTAAAACAATTTTTAAATCGTATAATGATTTTAAGTTGAAATATTTTGCCTCAGATCGAAGTAAAGTATCTTCGATATTTTGCAACTCGGCTTTTGAAGGAGAATTTTTAAATATGATGGTCCAGCTAGATGATAGGCTGTCTTTAGGGGTAATAGGAAGTTGATATTTCAACAACATCTCCCTTTGAATAGGAATGTTAGGCGTTTGTGCTGTACAATAAGCAATACTTAATAACAAAAAGCAAATCAATGCTCCAAAGATTTTTAATTTAAATCTGTATTTCATTTTAGTTTATATTTAAATTGTCATTAGTTATTTAAGTTTTTTCCACAATGCTTTCGCTTCTTCATTTCCATATGCATTTTCTTTTACTATTTTTTGTAATAAGATTTTAGCTTGTTGTTTATCATTATTTTTATTTCGTTCTAAAAGCGTTATTGCTTTGTAGAAAGGACCCTTATTTATTTCTAAATTCATCTTTGATAATATATCAAATTGCTTTATGGCATTATCATAATCTTTCAATAACAAATAAGTTTGCCCGCTATACTCTACTGCGCGATAACTATTTGGATTATGCGCATAAAAGCCTTGTAAAATATATAAAGCTGAATCATACTTCTGCCTGTTATAATATGATATTCCGATTTGTAAACTATCATTGGTTTTGCCCATTGTTTCGCTTATTTGTGACAAATGAGAATCTGCATATTGTTGGGCCAATTCTTGTGCTGTAGCTTGAAAAAATATCAAGTACCCAACAACGAAAATCAAAATAGCAGCTACTGCAGAAATAATATACACATAACGTTTTCTTAAGCTAACCACTTTTGTTTTCTGCTTTTGGTCATAATATATTTCTTTGAATCTTTGTATTGTCTCATCGCGACGCAATTGCTTTGCGGCAATAATTGTGCTTAGATAAAATGCAACCTTTTCTGCAAAAACCGGATCAACAATTATATTTTCTTCAAACCTTTTTTTTTGTTCCTCATCAAGTGTATTTCTGTAATAATCTTCAATGTATTTGTTAATATCTTTATATTGGTCGTTGTTCATTATATACAGGGTTATTGACGTAATTTTTCGATGCATCTGCCACGGCTTGTTCTCACAACATCCGAATTACTGTAATGTAATTGTTGTGCTATTATTTTATCACTGTGTCCTTCCAGGAAAAGCTCCAATAAATCTTTGCACTTGCTTCCAATATTTTTTAATTTCTCTTTTAAAATTTCCAGGTCCGTCTTTTCAATTAAAGTCTGAATTATAGATTTAGCCGGATCAGATAACTTTTCAACTGTGCCTGTAACTTCCTCTGCCTTGTTAACTGCATATTTATTTGACGATTTCTTTCGCAACAGATCAACACAATTATTATGAAAAATCGAATGCATGTATGTTTTTAGTGAAGAACGCCCTTCGAACTCATTGTTGGTAATTTTACTAATTGTTTTGAAAACGGTTTCAGAATAAGCGGTAAAAATATGATCCTCATCCAAATCGTATTTTTTTTGACCTGTAGGCATAAAGTAAGCGTATGTTGAAAATAATTTATCTTCTGCCTTTCTTTTTACACTTCCTGTTTGTTTGAGGCCTTCGACTATCTCATCATCATTTGAGAACATAATATTCACTGGTTTATGGTGAGATTTACGGATTTACCGTGTCTTCACAATCATTCGATTAGCTAGATTAAATTAAGCACGATTAGTATTTAGGCAATTATATTACATAACCCAGTACGCTAATCATTTTGCTCAAAATCACTATAATGTTACGAACAAAATCAATATAGTGAAAGAATTTTTATACCTAATATTTTCAAATTTTTGTTTCGTTAAGAGCATTTAAACCGTCAAAAATGAATAAATACTAAAAGTTCGGAATTAATGAACAACTGGAATTAAAACCTATATTTTGTTTGATCATAAATAGTAACAATTTTCAAAACGGTGAACAACAATGCAAGACAATAGCTTTTTAAAGGGTAAAAGAAATTATTGATTATCTGGAATGTGGAAAAAGAAAATGAAACTCGTGTTTTGTCAGGTGAAATAATTAACATTAATGATCGATACAAATTATAAATGAATCAGAAAATTGGAATGCTCCCTTAACAACAAACGACCTTGAAGACATACAAGAAGTCAACCCCGAAGTAAAGAAATTTTTTTTGAGGCTGATTATTTCATTACTCATATAATAGATCTTGAGGTGCAACATAACAGAAAAAACTTCAAGACAAAAGCTAATAATCATTTGATGCCAAGCCCTCTTTACTTAATCAAAGATTTAGAATTCAGAAAACCACCGATTATTGAATTGTATATGAATCAAAATTTGCAAATATGCCTTTCAGAATTGCAATAATTCTTATTATCCAGTTCAATTTTGTGCAAACGTCTTTTGCCCAAAATATTAATGGTAAACAAATATATGTTTCTGATGCAGGATATACCGATCTTATCTTTAACTCGAAAGTTGATGCTGTGCGTTTTGTTGAAAAAGGACAAGTGCCCTACAAATACTCGACACCTTATGCAACCGATGTTGAGATAACTACAGATCAAAAAGTTGCAGGAGTTTATAACTTGCTTGTAAATGAAGGGGGACGTAGCCATAGATTTTTGATTGTATATAAAGTGGGTATTAATTATAGTGAGCTGAATTACGATTTTTCCAATTTACAAAGATTGAAAAATATAGTTGACACTCTAAAAACCTCACAAATCTTACAACAAGAATCTCCAATACCCGACTCGACACATCAGACGATGATGACCGACTCAAACAAGATAAAATCACACCCACACACTCGTATACAAGAAGGAATTGCTAGTAGAAACAAAGTTGAAAACGTGAACACAGATAATGTTAAGTTTGATTCCTTGTTTAATTCAGCTGAAACAGCACTTATTCACCTTGATTTTACCACAGCTTTAACCAATTATAATTTAGCTTTTAACCTTGCTCCAAATAATCAAAGACATTATATTAATCGACAAATTAAATATGCACAACAGCAAATTGCAATCAAAAAAATTTCAACATTAATAGATTATAATCCGAAGGATGCAACCTTGAAAACAATTTATAAAAAATATCCTGCCATTGATTTTAGTGCTTCACCGGATGATCAGCAATATGTCAGCATTGATTTAACTAAAAAAAGTATCATTGATAATAAAAACATTGCTGCCTCATCTACTAAATTTATTTCAATAAATTCTGTTGATGATATCACGATATCATTGCAGAACATAGTATTTATACAACTTGATGTTTACATAAAGATTCAGGTACAAAACACATCGTTGCAAGAATTTCTCACCGGTAAAATGTTGCTCACACAAAGAAGTTATAACGGCAAAGTAAATCCCATCTTTCCAATTTACATTTCAGGCTATCCAGTAGTGTTACCAAATCATCAGGCGGTGATTATATACGTCATTAAAGCTAAACAGATAGAAGACAATGACGTTTTAAATTTCGAGTTGACAGACAGGCTAAATAAAATATCAATACCGGTAAGTATCTCAGGCAAAATATATAATCACGCACAAGAGAGTTCTTCAACTAAGTAAATTAATACCAAAATATCATGATTGAAGTTTAAGATGAAATCGAAATTATTATCACTCACATTCATGCTTACCTTTTGCTTAGCAATTTACTACCGGGCTTCAGCACATGAAATAATGTTCTGTGGCGAAAAAATACCGATAGATAATAATTTTGTTGCACAGACATTGATGAGTATTATTCGTAAAGAGATCCCAAATGCCAACATGCCCGAGTTGCATAAAAGGGCAGATCTTTATTTTCCTTATATAGAAAGCTTTCTTGAGCAACATGGTTTGCCTGATGATTTGAAATATATACCTATAGTTGAAAGCGGCTTTGAAAACGAAACCTCATCTGTTGACGCAGAAGGCATCTGGCAACTTATGCCATCTACAGCAACGGATCGGGGCTTACTAACTAAACCCGGAAACGATGATCGCGATGATTTAAAAAAATCCACTGAAGCAGCATGTAAAACGCTTAGGCTTTACTATTCAGAGATAAAGAAACAATTCGGTATATCTTCTTGGATATTAACCGCTGCTGCTTTTGATCTTGGCCCTGGAAGAATTTTTCAAGTGATAAAAACACAACGCACTACCAATTACTTTTCTATGGATCTGAATAACGAAACTGCTCTTTATGTCTACAAAATAATCGCTGTAAAGGAGTTATTTGAATCTCCAGAATTTTATATGAAAGATTTCGGATATAATATATTCAACAATGTAAGTTCTTCAGAGATAAACCAACAATCGTTTGACTTCAATCCCGGCCTTTTTAAATCAGTATCGGTAAATATAAATCCAGACGATGGTAAGCACACTGATAGTATTTCTAAAGATTACCCTATTAGAAATAATTATGATGCAAACGCACATTTCGTTTACGTTGCCGCAATAATAACAGGCACATATAAAAATTTCGCAGATGGAGATAATGTAAAAATCAAATTATATAATGATTTAACAGTGAATGGAAGCTTCATTCGTAAAGGCAATACATTATTAGGTACCGGGTGGTTTATCGATAATCGAATTGTAATAGATGTTGGTTTTATCGATGTAACAGTGCACCAACTTGATGATGGGAAAAAAGGAATTGATACAATAAATCTTAAAAACAATCAACCAATATTTCTAAAAGTCCAAATTAACTAATACAAGAGAACTGAGTTTAATCCTATTCATTTTAATTTAATAAGATTAACTGGTCACAGCGCGTTAGTTCAAGCTATGCACTTTAGTGCGAGACTTCAGTTTCTACAAATCTAACAGGTAAGTTTGTAGGATGGAAATAAGAAAAAAGGGGATCACGGTGTACGTTAGTTGCATGTACATATCGTATGGGGCACAAAATACAGGTATGCAGTTTTACGGGGAGATATACAAATATGATGCAGGGCTTTAATAAACATTTGCTCCTCAAAAATGAAGCTCTTTATTAGTAGTTTTTCTTGTAGCAACTGTTTTACAAGCATAACGTAAGTATCTTATCAGTTTGTTTAATTTCAACTTTTATAATCTGACTTTTGGGTACCACTCAATTCGTCAGGTTGTTCAAAATTTATATTTCTCGTGCAATAGTTTTTCCAATTTATTCCTCCTGTCCTCACAATCAACATTCAATCCTGTTTCACAATTATTAGTTGGGTCTGTATTTATTTTTACCTGCGTTATTTTAATTTTTTTACCATGTATATATTTACAAAAATCCGAGAAATTAAAGCTCGGAGTTGCCTTGTCGTTGATGTACACATTCAACTGGCTAACATCGTTACAAAATAGTCCTTGGAAATCTTGTATTGTTTTCTGAGAATCCACAACAGCCTGAAGATATTGTCTTATTATATACGCAGATGGTATCTTATGTGCAGGGATCTTGGATGTTTCAGATGACAATACATTAACTGTAGGTTTAATGTAAGTAAAAGGATTTGTAAATGTAGCACTACCTACGGTAGTTTGAACAACGATATTTCCTGAAACTACGTCTCCAATTTCTACCAAAATTTCATTGTCTGAAACTAACGTTTTATGGGTGGCTTCGTATCCACCGAAGCTTACTGATTTGAGACCGTTAAGGTGTTTGCCCTTAATAGTTATAATTGTCCCGGGACCACCACCTAATGGAATTACACTAGTAATTAAAGGATTAAAAGAGATAGAAGGTTTGGAAATAGAAGAGTTAGGATTAGGTTCTAAAAATGGCTTCTCTATTACTGTAATAATTTTTTGATAAAGGATGCTATCTGCTGTCAAATCTAACATCTGAATACCCTCCTGATCTTTCGTAAACAAGATTTTTGCATTCGAATACTTTTGTGCAAACGCTTCCGAATTTTCAATAGCCCAATTGTAAGAATGTGCTTCGATCAAAGTGGAATAATCTGCAGTATCCCCAATGCAAACTGTATCAGGTCCATTTATTGGATTCGAAATATATTGGCTTATTGGTTCTCTTTTAGCTGGCGTTATAATAACAATTTTAGTCGTTGCCAGACAATTATTATTTTTCATCAAGGTTACTAAAAATTCACCTGGCTTCAAGAAGCGATGTTGCACACCAACTCCTTGCTGTAAATGAGAACCATCTTTAAAATTCCAATCAAACTTATCATTGTTTTTTTCAACACCGTCAATTGAAAATGAAACTGCATCTCCGATAAAAAAAATATTACCGATATTTTTATTTGCACCAAAAGCAGAAATTTCATATTCGCAATTTGAATTGGTAACCAGCTTGATACCAAGAATCACAATCGACAACAAAGAAACTATTAACATCACAAACAAAACGCGTATGTCTAAGCGAAATCTTGATTTCGAAAATATAAGATAAGAATTTTTCATCGTTCCTTACTCCTCCTTAAAGTAAATTTGACTCACGATATTTTTAAAAAGATTTGTATGGAGGCGCAACATTATTATCAATTGATATCGTCCTGATATATTGATTAGCCTCGTCAAGTTTACCTTTTAAATGTTCATTTTCCTCACTTAAAGCTGCTTGAGTTTTTAGCTGCAATCCTGAACTAGCCAAACTATTCTTTGCACTTTCTAAGTCTGCTAATGCATGAATTGCTCTTTGGTAGATGTTATCAGTTCCATTACTTGCTGAATCAGCCATGTGTCTTAATTCCTTTATTTTAGAAATAATATTAGCATCAATCAAATCAGTCGACCTATCGGGTTGTCCAAGGGTATCAAGTAATGGTTCAATTTCATCCAGCTTTACACAAAATTCTTTTTCGAAATCCTGTTTGTTCTGATTTTCGATGAAAGCAGCTTTTAACTTTTTATTTTCTTTAAGCGGCACCAGAATACTAAAGAAAACAGTTGTAACAATAATCGCAATTGTAATTATAAAAAGTGTTAGAAAGTTGGAAAAGGCTTTTCTTCTTTCTGTATCATTAAGTGGTTTCATAAAATGTATTTATATCGTATATCAATTTCCGAAAAAACGTCTTCTTGTTTTGGTTTTTGTTACCTCATCTAAAACTCCGCGTTGCTCTTCTTTTACAAAAATTCCAGTATCCTTTTTCTTTCCAATAAATTCCAGCTTGCTTAAAGTTTCAAATAATGAAGTGGTCACTTTTACAAACTCAATTATCTTTTGAATGCTTTTATTAACGTCGTTATTATCGTATTTTAAATTGGCTATGCTAATCAGTAAATCTTCTAGTTGTCCTTGTTTTAAATTACACCACTCACATAAATAATTCATCATTTCTTCTTTACCTGATCCGGTTCGCAAGTCAATTACGTTCTTCATCAGTCTTGCAAGGCTTACGATCTTTAGCAACATTGATGCAGGAGATTCATAAGAAATAAACCAACGCATTTGTGTTAAAACTTCACTCAAAAAAATCACAAGCCTGTCACAGAGAAATAATACCAATTCAGACAAATCATTCTGCTGATTCTTTCTATAAATTTTTTGCACAATCTGCGAGCAACGCATTTCGATGCCAGCAAGAAAGCTATCCAATTCAGCATGAAACTTTTTTAAATCATCTAAAGCATTTGTTATGTAACAGGGAGGAATATAATTGTTGTCGACGATTACTTCATTTCCATTTGACAACACCTTTCCTATAATAATAGAATATGGATGAAATGCGAATTGATTGTATTGACTATCGTTAATTACCTGGACTAAATAAGTTGGCGAGAGAAAAGGAAGTCTTGGCGGATTTTCATTCAGATCCGGACTACCAATAGGTTTTTTTTGAAATGGATTAACATGTAAAACTATCCACCATTGCATTCCTGAGTTTATTTCTGACAACTGAAATGTTGTTGATGGCATACTGCCAGTATCTAGACTTATATTTTCGCTATTCAATGTGCAAGGCAAATTTATTCTTACCCCGCCAGGAGTTATTGCCTGACAGGCTAGGACAATAACGCTTAAAGTATTTAAATTATCAATTGAGATTTTTATATTAAAGTTTTCTTCGCCTGCAGATGACGGAGGGATAATACCGTATCTAAAATGATATGTGTTCAAAGATGAAACATCGTTCAAGGCATCGCGCCATGCATTGTCCTGGGAAATAAAATGATTCTTGTTTATTTTCATGCCGTCAATCCAATTTACCGGCAGATTTTTAATTCGGTCTCTCATTCTTAATCAATTTTCAATTTTAATTCGTTCACATATAATTACTGTATGTTCTTTAATATCATTTTCGCGAACCGTTATATCAGGGTTCAGAATCTTTTCAAATTGGTACCATTTGTGTTTTCGTCGAAACCACCATTCGTATTTAATATTATTATTGCTTGTATATTCAATCGGCGTTTCGCTCTGCAATTCGTTATAATCATTTATAAAAAAATAATATAAATCACCCAGATTCATTCCTGCCGGTGCTTTCGCTATAAAATAAGTTTTGATAGTATCATAATTTTTTTTGGCAATTTCAAAACCGATCATATATACTCTTTCAGAAGGGTTCTCTTCAGGCAATTGTATCTGCTCATTTAAAGGATAAGACCAGGTTTTAAATATGGCTTTCGGTATATTAAACGCAGCATTAAAAGTGTGAAATATCAAAGAAGGGATAAAGAATGCAAGGCAACTGCAAAGCATGGGGAAAAAAAGATAGTCTTTACTCCTTATGAAATATTGCAATGAAGAGAAAATAATTATCGCAGCAAAAACGATCAATATTCCGAACAATATTTCTTTAATTACTTTTTCACCTTCGTTTGCATTTGAATTAATCTGGTTACTATTTACAACAATAAGATGGATTATGCCGAACAATAAAAACAAGCCTGCAATAATCCAGTAAACTATAAACAGGTTTTCAGTGACAAGGTTTGAACCATACGCCAACAAAGAAAGAATGATGGATGAAATTGAATTGTAGGCTAAAGAAAATTTCTTTGTCATTTATTACATTTTAAGCGCTCGATATATCTCAATCAAAAAGTTCTTTTAATAATGACATCATTTTATTAATCAAATCATTGAATTTTCCATTGCAAAACTTTATTTTGTAAATCAACTTTTAAACTATTGCCTTTTTTTAGCTCACCTGAAACTATGTACTTTGAAATTGGCTTTGTAAGCTGTGAACGAATTACACTTGCTAATTGCCTGGCTCCATATTTTGGAGTGAAGCCTGTTGATGCTAAATATTTTTTTGCTTCCTCTGAAATTTGAAAATTAATTCCTTGCTTATCTAAAGCTTCCAATAAATTTTTCATCTGAATTTCAAAAATGCGCACGATATTTTTTTCGTTTATTGGAGCAAACGGAACAATCTCTGTAAGTCTTGCTAAAAATTCCGGTCTGAAATATTTGATCATAATTTCCATCAGTTTGTTTGATGAGGGTATTTCACCTTTTTCAAATTCTGTGGCAATCCATTCGCTGCCAATATTCGACGTAAAAATTATGATAGCGTTAGAAAAATCTCCTTCTTTACCAAGCCTGTCGTGCATCTGGCCTTCATCCAATATCTGCAAAAAAGTATCGAATACAGATGGATGTGCTTTCTCTATTTCATCAAACAATAAAACGGAATATGGCTTTTGTCTTATTTTGTTTACCAGCATACCGCCTTCTTCATAACCAACGTAACCAGGAGGTGCGCCGTATAAAAGAGCTGCAGAATGTTCTTCTTTAAATTCAGACATATCAAAACGAATCATCGCCTTTTCATCATTAAATAAAAATTCTGCAATTGATTTTGCGAGTTCAGTTTTGCCTGTTCCCGTTGGACCGAGAAAAAAGAATGAGCCAATAGGCTGCCCTTTTTTATTTAATCCACTTCTTGATTCAAGCACCGCAGCAGCTAAAGAGCTTATGGCATGATCCTGGCCAATTACTCTTCTCTTTAAATATTCATCCATACCCATCAATCGCTCTTTTTCCTGTACTCGTATTTTGCCTAAAGGAATTCCTGTTTTGTAAGAAATTACAGAAGCAATATCTTCTTTGTTTACACTTTCTTTTTTCTCATCAATAAGCACTAATAATTTTTCAAGGTTTTGGCTGAGAAATTCATCAAACTGACCTGATGTTTCAAACTTATCTGTTTGTGCAGGATCTTCCAATTTACCAAGCAATACAGGGCTGATCTTATTTTGTAAAACTGAATTCAACCATTTATACTCACTGAATAATTCATGTTCTGAATAATTTTCTTTTGTAGATCTTATTTTTTGAAATTCAGTTTGAAGTTCTTCGAGCTCTTTTTTATTTGTTTCAACCATTAGTTTAATCGCAGCCATTGTTCTATCTAACAAATCAATCGCAACATCGGGCAGCCGGCGATCTCTTAAATAACGTTTTGATAATCGTACACTTTCTTTAATCGAATCCGAATCAATTTTTAAATTATAATGCTTTTCAAAATTTGAACTGAATTTATTCAGCATCTTTTCGGCCGCAGTTACATCAGGCTCAGCAATATTTAATACTTCGAATCTTCTCGCAAACCCCTGGTCCGGTTCAATATACTTTCTGTATTCATCATTAGTTGTTGCGCCAATAACAGTTATTTCTCCTCTCGCTAACTCTGGCTTTAAAAGATTGGCTATACCTCCACCAAATCCACCGCCTTTACTATCCAGCAAAATGTGTATTTCATCAATAAATAAAATAGACTTTGGATATTGTTTAATTTCTTTAAGTATGTTTTTTAGACGGTCTTCAATTTCTCCTTTGTAAGATGCACCGGCAATCAAAGCACCCAAATCAAGCTCAAACACAAATGAATTTAAAAGCTGCGCAGGCACTTTATTATTTGCAATATCCAAAGCAAAGCCATCAATCAAAGCTGTTTTACCAACACCTGCTTCACCGACGATTATTACATTGGGTTTTGTTCTGCGGCAAAGAATCTCGAGCATCATTCTAGTTTCTTTTTCCCTTCCAATAATTGCATCTGTTTTTCCCTCTCTTGCCGGTGCAGTACGTTCAATACAATATTTAAATAAGGCTCCGGTTGGTTTATTGTTTTCTTTTGTCTCTTCTCTTAATAGCCCTACAGCTTTTTGAATGTTATTATCTTTAAAATAAATCTCCAGAATTTCTTTTTCTGTTATAGGAAATGATTTTAGTTGCTGGCTGCTAAAAGCTATTCCGGGTTTTGCTATTGCAACTAATGCACAAACAGGAGAAATAGTATCCAGATCAAGTTTAATGCGAATATTATCAGCCTCTTCAAATATTTTCTTAATACCATCATCTCCGGTTATGTTTTCTTTTACGCTTGCAATTTTTGGATATTCCTCTATTCTCACCTCAGCCCATTCTAAAATATAATTTGGGTCCTTGCCTATTGACTTAATAAAATCTTTCATACCAACGTCTTTGTGCAACAATGCGCGCAAAAGATGTGCAGGATAAATAAAGTCATTGCGATATTCTTTCGCTAAACACTGCGCAATTTCAACTGCGGTTTTTATTGATTCATTTAAAAAAAGTGTTGACATCCGTTGATCTGCTTTGAGAATTTAAATACTTAAAAAAGAATGTTTAATTCGATTAGACGCAAGAAATTTCTAAAACAGTCTTTTCTAATAAAAAAATTTTATTTAATTGAAATGAGAAGGTTTTCGCTCGCTGTTTTATCAAATGAATAATTAAGACATTTAAAAATGTACTTAGTATAATAAAAGGGCGAAATGAAATTTTAATGAACTTGAATTAAGATTTGAAGCATCTTATTATTCATCGATAACAACATTTAATTACTTATTCTTTTCTATTTAATAAGTTTTCATTTAGCAAGTTTATTCAATATGAAGAGTACATTAATATATGCCACTACTTTTCAATAACTCAAATCACCTAACAACTATAAATTTTATAAAATCTAAAAAAAATTGTTTCGGTCTTACAAACTGATGCGTCTCATCTTTTAGTATCATAAAATTTAAACTCGATCGTTCGATATCGCAAGTGAGATTGATTTTATATACTAAATAATTAATCAAAAATTTAAAATACTTTTTATGAAATCATTTTATTACCTGTCGGTAACAGCAATACTATTCACTTGTGGATGCAAGAAAGATGGCACTGGCGGACCGGGTGGCGGTGGCGGAGGTATTACAGATATTCAATCGGGACAAATAATTACAAATCAAGAATGGAAATCTGGTACTTATCGTATCCATGGCCATGTTGATATATCTAACAATGTTGTATTAAAAATTGATCCGGGCGTTACAATTGAATTTACAGATGACGCGAATGCACAGGATGGAGGTGAGCTTAGTACATCTGACGGGGGCGCAATAGATGCCGAAGGTACATCAGCTTCGCAAATTACTTTTACAGGGGAGCAGGGAGTTCCAGGTTATTGGAATGGTGTTGACATCTTTACCAATTCCAATCATAACATCTTCAAGTACTGCAAATTTCAATATGGCGGAAAAGGCACAAGAAGCATGGTCTATGTAGGAGATCCTAATTCAAACAATATAGGCCGCGTCTCTTTTCAGAACTGTACGTTTTCTAACGGCTTAGCAAATGGCTTATACCTCAATTTCAATTCTTTTATTGATAACAGCTCAAACAACACTTTTACAGCCAATGCTCAATACCCTGTTTCAACCGCTTTAGAAGCAGTTTCTCAACTTTCCACCAGTAATACTTATACAGGTAACGGAAGCGATTACATTTATATTAATTCAGATTACCAATGTTACGCTAATGTTCATCTTCAGAAATTTGATGTTTTTTATTATGTAACCGCAAATAGTGGTACTACAATTCAGATTTTAGGAGATTGTATAATAGATCCTGGTGTAACCATCGCTATGGGTTCAAACATGGAGTTGGAAGTTACAGCCCAAAACGGCCACACCGGAAGTTTTAATTGCGTTGGTACAGCTACAAATCCAATTACAATTAAAGGATTTCAATCTAGCCAAGGTTATTGGGATAAAATAAGATTTAATGGATCTACGAGCCCAAATAACCAAATAAATCATACAAATATTCAAGATGGTGGCAGTTACAACGATGGGTATTTGTATGATAAAGGAATGATTACGGCAGTCAACGCCCCCAACAATTTAACTATTTCAAACTGTAACATTTCAAACGCTCTTTTTAGTGGAATCTATATAAAAAGTAATTATAATGGGGAGTATGGAAGTATCAATGGTCAGAGAACTAGTGGGGATATTCAAAATACATTAAACTTTTTAATCTATAATAACTGCCACCCAGATTATACAATAAATTAAAATAAACATTATTACTATGTACAACTACGGAATCGGTGGCCAGGAAGTGCACAAAGATGCCAGCGAAGCAATTGCTGACATACCGCAAAACAGAACATTGATTATTGAAAAGTTAACACCAGATACTCCCATAAAACCGGAAATAACAGAAGGTTTAAAAACAGTTGAAGAAGTGTTTGAACACTTTAAACCACAAATAAATTGTGCGTTTGAAAAGCAAGATGGTTCTTCTTTAAATGAGATATTGCGCTTTAATAATCTCGGAGATTTTGGTGCGAAAGGCATAACGAATCAAAGCAAGTTTTTAAACGAATTGCAGTTAGAAAAAAATGAGTACTTCAAACTCATCAAACAATTAAAGTCAAGCAAGCTTTTAAAACTAATCATAGAACGGCCCGATGCAAAGCAGGCATTCATTAATTCGCTGCAGGCTTTGATACAGGAAATTGACGATGCTGATAAATCATAATTATTTTACTTCTAATTTAAAAATATGTACAAGTTAAAATTTGCAAGTGTTGCCCTTTCGATTGACCAGGAACACTAACATTCAGAATTGTGACCCTAGACAATGCCTGTAATACTTATATGCAGAGATTGTCTACAGCAATAAATGCTAATACAAATGTCAATCTGCATCCGCTTGATAAAATAGACAACAACAATTAAATAAATATCATAACAACAATTAAAAACTTAATTAAAATGAAAAAATCACCGACACTACCAATAACATATTTGCTTGTATTTATAATGATTTGCTTATTCTCTTGTAAAAAAACAGTCAGTCCAAATGTCAGATCTACAATTGTTGGAACATGGGTCCAATATCAAGGTGCGCAGGATGCAAATGATAATCATATTCCTGATCCCTCAGAAATCATTTCTGATGCTAATGGTTCAGGAGAAACCTTACCCTTAACAATGATGGAACTGGTGAATCAGTATCAGGGGGCACAACATTCGATTTCAATTGGTCATTAATAGATAATAATTCGCAAATTCAGATTACCGTGCCCGGAAATTCTTTTTTATATAGTGAAAATATAACACAATTGTCAAGCTCTAATCTTACTTTAAAATCAACCGTTGGTACAACAGATATCTGGGCGTATTACTCAAAATAATTTTTATAAAATAAATGACATGCAAGAAAATCTTCAACAAACAACGACCGAGCAACCGGCTTTAAAAGAAGCGGAGTACATACAAAATGCAGTACAAGCTTTAGATGAAAGCACAAGCAAGCTTGCAAAATTTGGCGGATTTGATATAATTGAATCAGCAATAGATGGCACACAGAATTTAAATCCCGCAAAAAAAGCAAGAAAGAAAATCTTTCTTACGGAAGCAGATAAAAAAAATGAGCGGGAAACATTGAAAAAAACGTTGCAGCTCTGGCTAAACATGTTACAGCAAACACAGAGTTTATCTGAAATGGTAGAGAGGGCAGAACAAAATGCAGGCCATGCAGAGTTGTTATATAAATCCAACTTATTAAAAGCATTAAACGAAACCCATGACCTCGAAAGATCCTATCGCTCTGTTGCTTTGTTTTATAAAAATACAGAAAGTGATAAGCTGAAAAATATCTCTGTAATGAATGCAGATCTGGAGCAACTGAAAGATCTTGACAACACCAGGTTTATTGATACGGTTGCTGCTGAATTAAAACAAAATTATGACCGGCTTGACCTGCGTAATAACTATTCTATTCTCTGCATACCGGGTTATTTAGGATCTAACAAAGTAGTAGAGAAATGGGCAAAGATCGCTTATGAAAATAAGGTGATGATGGTTACAGATTTTGAACATCTGGATGCACCTGATGATGTAATGGCATTGTTTGAATCTGCTAACCTTACGGGTGGTGATGTTTTCCGTTCTAATGCGATGATGACTTGCAACTGGCTGGTGGGAAGAGGCAAAGCAACTGAAGTGGGTGAAACAGAAGATTTGTATATACCACCAGCCGGTGCATTAGCGGGTAAAATGTACAGAACGTTAATGAGTCAGGTAACAGCCGGTAAAAAACATGGCGGCATGAATGAAGTAGATGGTGTTAGGTTCGAGTTGAAGAAAAGCGAGATCGCAAATTTGGAAAAGCTTGGATTGATACCGATGGTAAATGAATATGGGAAAGTAATGGCTTTTTCTGCAAAAACATTATTTAACGGCGATAACCTTGGCTTGCAAACTTATTCTGTGGTGCGTGTATTTGATTATGTAACCAAGGTATTGATTGACTTTTTAAACAGGCGTGCATTTGAAAACTGGAACGTAAAAACAGAAAGAGATTTAAAGGGACAGATAATTAAATTTCTTGACGGTATAAAAGGACCCGACAAATTAATTGAGAAATGGAACATTATGCGATTTGAACGCGACCCTGTACAAAAAGACAGGATATATCTTGATATACATATGACACCTTATTTTCCTGCGAAGAGCTTTATGATAAAGCTGGACGGACACAAAGGTGATGAAGCCGATGCAGCAGAGTGGGATACAAAATATGATAAAGCTTAACAAACATTCAACATCAATTTAAATAAGAAATATGAAGATTTATTTAAGAGTTGTTGGTACCAATAAGGGTCTGGACGAAACAAGAAATTCTACTATTTTAATTGATATGCATATAGCAGCCGGTTATGGAACAGTCTATAAAAAATTTATGATCGAAGCAGAAGCAAATTTTACAGGTATTTGTGTATATACTACTTAATCAATATACACATTTATAAATCCTCTTTTGGAAAAAAATTTTATTAACAACTTATATGAAGAAAGAGTTCACATGATTTTGGAACCAAAGAATACATGGATTTTAGGAAGCGGAGCTGTTGATGTTCACATGAGCTTTAATCATTCTGAAGTATTATTAAAATTTAAAAATTGCGAAGGTTATTCTACCGTAGTAAACAAGATTGATTTTATAAGGCAAAGCAATTGGATTCCTCAAGATAACAAACGTCTCTTTTCTTTTTATTCGCCACTGCAAAAAGCTTTTAGCGAAAACTAGATAAACACAAAAATTCAAAACAAAAATTCTATAATAAAAATTTAATCATTTTAAAAACAAAAAACAATGGCATACTTAGCTAAACTAAAAATCGATGGTAATGACAAAGAACACATTCTAACAAATGTTCAATATCATTTTCACCAGGGTGTTGACAAAAATTGCAAACCCAACACTGCCGTATTTGGCGGACACGTACAATTTGTAGTACAATCTACAGACGACACATCATTTGCTGAATGGATGGTTGCACCCGACAAACAAAATGGCGGTGAGATTACTTTTTATGATGCAGATGGTAACAAAGAAATTAAAAAAGTAAAGTTTGAAAAAGCGCATTGCGTAAACTACTCAGAAGTGTATGATGGCAATGGTGCAAGAGAGCATATAACAATTGCTTCTAAAAAAGTTACAATTGGCAATGCTGAACATGAAAATGAATGATAATAAAAAATACTTAATGATTTCTTCTGGATACTTAAAGGTGACTATTTTTTTAAAATAAATTTTTTCAGCTATGGGCTTTTTTGATGATAGCGATTTTTATGTCTCTTCAAAATGGGAATTAGACTCACTTGGCAGTCTTCATCTTGGAATTGGAATAACAGCGAATATTCTTATAATGGCTCTCAAGAGTAATGAAACTAATACAATATATTATTATTGGCTATCAGGTCCTGGAGTCTGTCCCGAAATCGTTGATGTTGGTTATAGCTATATTAAATGGTATTCTTATGGTTCTCGTATATGGACAAAAAATGCCGGTGATATAGTTCAACCTAAAGATTTTTGCGGCACTGTATTGCAGGGTAGTTTTGGAGCATTTGTTGGTAGTGCGTCAGCCTTAATTTTTCGGCCTGCTACAATAGGTTTCATTGATAATATCGTACCTCATTCATTTGCTGCTATCGTGGGTTTCGAAGCCACTTTATTTGGATTTGGTGGGGCAATCTTAAGTGTAAGCGATAAATTTTCAAAGAATATAGATAGATTAAAGTCTTTGAATAATCCTAATGTTCTACCCCAATATCCATAAATTATTATTTCAGAACTCTGGATTTCAAAAGTTTTAATAAACCAATAATGCTGTAATCCATAAATGCTAATATTATAAACAATCAAATTATATGGTAACGATATATGTGTGGAATTTCCTAGGTAAAGATTCAAATTGGGGTCACGCCTCTTTAGAAATAAGAAATTACTATATTAGTTGGTGGCCGAGTCAACCACATTATAATCAATCAATCGTAAGTAGCAATATATATGAAGCTCATCCTATATTATATCGAAACTTTTATGATGATATGGCCGGCGAAGGAGCATCAGTAGGCGACGGTAGCCCATTATCACCAGATCATATAGTAATTATAAATTGCCTAAATGAAGATGCGATCATAGAATGGTGGCAACGTTTTGGAATTGTTGATGGATATTCTGGGCCTCCGCAAGCTTGGGAAACAACAAAAATGAATTGTTCTACCGTAGTTCATAAGGCTTTACAAATCGGTGGTGGAGATAAGTTCGCAAGTCTTTGGTCATCTTGGAATTTTGTTTGGACTCCAAATGATGTCTATCAATATGCGCTAAGTATCAAAGAAAGCGGCAATCGATAAAGTTTTAGCATTCGAAATTGTAAATGAATGAAAAAGCTAAAATATAATTGAAATAGATGACATACTGCATGATAAACCAAACTATAATATTGAGAAACCGATTAAAATAAGCTTAAGCAATTTTATATTTAAATAATGATACTTTTTTTTTAAAGCGTATGGCAGCTAACATCCCGGTAAATTTTAAGTCAGTGTGGGATAACCATCCACATTATGTAAAAGACCTAATCGGAGGACAACTAAAAACGTTTTTTTTATCTCTCCCTGTAGACAACAGAGAGACCTGTTGTGTGGCTTTAAGTTATGCGTTGAATTATTCAGGTGGAGTTATAAACAATGACTCTTCTATAATTAACGCCGACCAAGGAAGATTTATAAGAACCATGAAAAGCAGCGACGAGATAGATTACATTTTTGAAGTCAGTGATTTTAAATGGTATTTAAATGCTATGTATGGCATAGCTGAAAATTATAAAGGAGATGAAAAAACTTTAAAGGAGTCTATCTGTAATAGAAAAGGAATAATTTCTCTGGGTCATAGACACATTTCCATTTGGGATGGACAAAAATATAATTATGAAGAGCTCTATTATGATTTATGGACTTCTCAACATAACTCAAGTGTTGCAAAAAGAGGAATTTTCTTTTGGGAAATAACATCAGCCTGGGGATTCTAGCGATATAGGAAAATTTTTCCTGCAGATTTACTTTTCCCAATTTGTGTGTTTTGGGTGTCAAATTATCTTACAAAAACAACTGACTTAAAAAAAATTAGAAATTATTTTTTCGGTGGCGTTGTGTTTATAGTGTTTTAGTGTGTGCTGTCTATTTATTGAAATAGATAAGTAAAATTTTTATGA
>JABDAV010000074.1 GCA_013289015.1 Bacteroidota bacterium
TTGAAACAAAAAATATAACGCTGATAAACCGTTCTCCTGAAAAAGCAATTGAACTTGCCAATGAGCTTGGTCTAAAAACGGGTGACATGAATAACCTGCAACAGGAAATTGAAAATGCTGATATCATTCTTGTTGCTACCAATGCCGGAAAACCTATCATACTTTCATCGCACATCAGCAAGGGTAAACAAAAGCTCATCGTCGATCTTTCCATTCCGTTTAATGTAGAAGAAAGTGTTGGCAACTTACCAAATGTTCACCTGATCAATGTGGATGAACTTTCAAAACTGAAAGATGAAACACTTAAAATGCGTGAAGCGGAAGTGCCGAAAGCAAAAGCCATCATATCAGAAGTGATGGAAGAGTTTATTGAGTGGTATAACATGCGCAGGCATGTTCCCATGCTGAAAGACCTTAAATCAAAACTTAGATCACTGCACTCTTATTTGTTGATACCGAATCCTCAATCGTCGCTGCATGAAGAATTGCTTGATATAAAGATACAACGAGTTGTAAACGAAACAGCCGGCAAAATAAAAAAGACCGATACCAAAGGCTGCCAATACATTGCCGCAATAAATGATTTTATTTGCACTGCAGAACATGGCAGATAAAATTGTACGAATAGGAACAAGAGAAAGTCCACTCGCTGTATGGCAGGCACAACAGGTGCAGCGCTTGTTAACTGCACAAAATGTATCATCAGAATTAGTGTATATAAAAAGCGAAGGCGATACTGATCTTGTTACGCCTTTATACACGTTGGGCGTGCAAGGTATTTTTACAAAAGCATTGGATACAGCTTTACTTAATAACAGGATTGATATTGCAGTACATTCAATGAAAGATGTTCCTGTACAATTAGCTGAAGGAGTTAAACAGGCGGCTGTTTTAAAAAGAGGTTCTTGTAAAGATGTGTTTGTTTATAAAGATAAAAGCACGCTTGAAAAAATAGGATACATCAATGGACAATGGGCAATGAACAATGGACAATGGTTAACTATTCACTCTTCATCTCTTACCATCGCTACCAGCAGCGTACGCCGTATTGCACAATGGCTGAACCGTTATCCAAATACAACAATAGAAAACTTAAGAGGCAATGTTAATACACGCTTGCGTAAGCTAAAAGAAAGCGCTTGGCATGGAGCTATTTTTGCGGCAGCAGGTTTGGAAAGGATCGGTTTAAGGCCTGCTACTGCCATCGATTTAGATTGGATGTTGCCTGCACCTGCACAAGGCGCAATAATGGTTGTTTGCAGAGAAGGTGATGAAGCTATTTTCAAAACTTGTATGAACTTCAATGATGATGCAACTGCGTTGTGTGTAAAAATTGAAAGAGACTTTTTAAAAGTTTTATCAGGAGGATGTTCAACACCAATAAGCGCACTTGTTGAAGTTAAGAATTATGATGTTGCATTCAAGGGGAATATTTTATCAATTGACGGAAAAGTAAAAGTGGAGATCGCTAAAACAATTTTCTTTAATAAGGCCAACCAGCTTGGAAAAATTGCAGGTGAAGAAATTTTATCAAAAGGTGGAGATAAAATAATAGAGCAAATCCGCAATGCAGCCAGGTAATCCAACAATATTAATTACTGCAGATATTGATCAATCATTATTAAATGAAATAACCTCTAAAGGGTTTGTTATTGATGTAATTCCATTCATAAAAACGGAAAGCATACAAACAGAAAAAATTCAGCAGGCAATTGAAAACGTTTCAACGTTGAATGCAACAGTTGTTTTTACCAGCAGCAATGCAGTTGAAGCTGTATATCATTTCATACAAAACAAAAAAGTTAACTGGAAAATTTATTGTGTTGGCAATGCTACCAAATCACTAATTGAAAATTTGTTTACTGATTCAACTGTTATTGCAGTTGCTGATAACGCAGCCAGGCTTGCACAACAACTAATCATTAATAAAGAAAACATAAGCGAAATATATTTTTTCTGTGGCGATAAAAAAAGAAATGAGTTGCCGGAGTTGCTTACACAAAATAATATTGTTGTGCATGAAATTGAGGTATACAGTACAACAATTCTTCAGCATGTAATTGAAAAAGATTACGATGGTATTTTGTTTTTTAGTCCAAGCGCTGTTGAAGGGTTTTTTAGCAAGAATACAATAAACCTGAGCACTGTTTTGTTTGCTATCGGCAATACAACTGCAGATGAGATTAAAAAATATTCTGAAAATAAAATTATAGTAAGCGATACCTCTGCAAAGAACAGGCTTATTGAAAAAGTGGTTGTATATTTTGCAGCTTAATTTGAATCATATCCATGTTAAGCACATAATAATAAGCACGTTGTTCGTCATCATCAACCTGATTGGCGATCTCACTATTATTAATAATTTCCTGATTATGAGGTTCCCACTTTCGTGGGAATGACGGATAAATGGTTGATTGTTTTTTACAACTTAATAGAGCAAAATAAAAAGTAAACTATGCATGTTTCGTGAACAAGAATTGGGTATATCATGATCAACAATGACTATATCTTCTTTGTTTGCTTATAACCATTCTTCAGTAACCACTGCAAAATTTTATCGCGCTGATCGCCCTGGATGATTATCTCGTTATCTTTTACACTGCCGCCTGTACCACAAAGGTTTTTAAGTTTTTTACCAAGTTCTTCAAGATCATTATTAGTGCCGTTAAACCCTTCAACAAGGCTAACAGCTTTACCTGCCCGGCGTTTCATATCCAAACGGATCTTTAATTTTTGCTGAGTTGCAGGCAAAGTTTCCTGCACTGAATTTTCTTCCGACTGAAAAGAAAAATCAGGATCAGTGCTGTATACAAATCCTCTTGCATCAGGTTTATTTTTTTTACTCATAATTGAAGGATTATAATATATCTCCCTCTCCACTGGTGGAGAGGGTTGGGGTGAGAACAGCTTTTAAACTCAGATCCAGGCTTTGTGCCTGATGAATCAATCCACCTACACTTACATAATTAACTCCCGTTTCAGCATAAGATTGAACATTATCCAGGTTGATGCCACCACTTGCTTCCGTTTCAAAATCACTTTGAATAATTTCAAGCGCTTCTGCAATTTGTTGTGGCGTAAAATTATCTACCAGTATGCGAAACACTTTTCCTTTTCCAACAGCGCAAACTTTTTTCACGTCTTCAATACTTCTTGTTTCTACTTCGATCTTTAGTTCAGGTTTTTTTGTTTGAACATATTCCCATGCTTTATTGATCGCATTCTCAATACCACCGGCATAATCAATATGGTTATCTTTCAGCATGATCATATCAAATAAACCAAAACGGTGATTGATACCGCCGCCAATGCGCACCGCTTCTTTTTCAAGCAATCGAAAATTAGGCGTTGTTTTTCTTGTGTCTAATAATTTGGTTTTATAACCTTTTAATTTATCAGTATATGTTTTTGTCAGCGTGGCAATGCCACTCATTCTTTGCATGCAATTCAACACAAGCCTTTCACATTTTAATATGGTATGAATGTTCGCTCCCACTTCAAATGCAGTTTCGCCGTTGTGCATTGCATCGCCATCTTTTTTAAATGCATTGAAGACGTTTCCTTCTTCAACAAATGAAAATATTTGTTGCGCAACAGCAACGCCGGCGAGAATTCCATCCTGTTTGATTTTCAAAACAGCTTTGCCTTTTTGTGTTGATGGAATACAACTTAATGTTGAATGATCACCATCACCAGCATCTTCAGCTAATGCTTCTTTAATTAAATGATGTAAACGTTCGTTGAAGGTTTGCATTTATTTGTTCATAGCTTATAGTTCATGGTTCATAGTAAGTAATACAATACTTATGATAGATTGACCATTCGCATTCACCAACCTTACTTGTCCGAACCGAAATTCTCCTGCCAGGCAAGCATGCCGCCAACAAGATTTTTTACATTCTGAAATCCTAATTGTTCGAGTATCAGTGTTGCCTGGCCGCTGCGGTTGCCGCTTCTGCAATACAAGATCACTTCATTAATTTTCCAGTCATCAATTGCTTCTGTTTGCATATTGCGTATTTCGCCAACCGGCAATAAAACACCACCAATATTAAATTCCGCATTCTCATAAGGTTCGCGTACGTCAACAAGATGAACGCTTTCACCTGCATCAAGACGTGTTTTTAAATCCTGTACTGTTATTGTTTGCATATAAATAATTTTATTGATTAGGAGATGCCGCAGCACTGCTGTCTTTTACCGGCGGTGCAGTGCTTATCCAAATATCCATTAACTGTCCTGGCCTTATATGATTAGGCACATTATCGCCTGAAGACAAGTGAGTTGTTGTTTCAGGGTTTTGTTTTACAATGTATGCATTTGCCGTATCTGTAACTGCTGCGTCAGCCAGTATTACACCGATGCCAATATTATCGCCGGATAAATATTCTTTCGCCTGCGATACGGTTAAACCTATAAGATCAGGCACTGTCAGCTCTGTGTTGCCAAGTCCATTACCCAGCACAAGGTCAATGGCAGTGCTTAAAGGAACTTTGGTTCCGGGTATAATGGTTTTACCATTCAGCAACTGGTCTTTCACGGCATTACGGGCAATATCGGGTGTATAGCTGATGTTGCCCATTTTTAAACCAAGACTTTCCAAAAACATTTGTGCACTGCGATAAGAATAACCACGCAGATCAGGCATATCGATCAATGGCGGAGTAGAGCGGTTAACAGTGAGATATATCGTACGGTTTGTTTTTACCACTGTTTGCGATTCAGGAGATTGTTTTACCACAGTAAGCGGAGCAAGGGAATCTATATACACTGAATCCTGTATAGAAACATTAAACTCTCTTTGCTGAAGCAACGAAGTAGCATCCGCAAGTGTTTTACCGGTTACAGAAGGAACTATTACTGTTTCATTGTGTTTTGTTATTGAACCAAGTGAGAAAAAAAATACAAATACAATCAATAAAAGAAGCGCTACTACTACCAGCAGATTTACAAAGAATGAACGGTGCGTAATAAACTTAAACATTAATACTTATTTCAATTATAAATTTAATTCCAGCATTCTTCAATAAGCGCTGTATAAAATTGTTCAAGTGTCCAGCCCATAGCTTTTACCTGTTGTGGCACAATGCTGGCGGCGCTTTGACCGGGTACAGTATTTACTTCAAGCATGAAAGGCTGTTGCTTTTCTTCGTTGTAAATAAAATCTATTCTTACCACACCGCGGCAATTCAGAACAGTATAAATTTTACGCGCAGCCTGTTGTACTTTTTCAATGATGGAAGGATCAGCCTGTGCGGGCGTAATTTCTTCACTCATGCCCTTATACTTGGCTTCAAAATCAAAGAAATCTTTTTTTGATCTTACTTCAGTAACAGGTAAGGTAATTATTTCGCCTTTTGTTTTAAATACACCGATCGTAAATTCCCTGCCTGCAATAAATTCTTCAATTAAAACCTGGTCATCTTCTTTAAAAGCTTTTTGTAAAGCAATACCCAATTCTTCTGACGGCTGGCTTACTTTGCTCATACCGATGCTTGAACCACCATTATTTGGTTTAACGAAAACAGGAAAGTTTAATTGTTGAATAATGTCTTCTTCATTAATAACATCGTTGCGAAAAATGTGTAACGATTTTGCAACATTAACTCCTGCAAAACCTGCAACAGCAACTGTATAACGTTTATTAAATGTTAGTGCTGATGTAGCAGCGTCACAAGTGGTATAAGGCAACCCGATGCAATCAAAATAACCCTGCAGTTTGCCATCTTCACCCGGTGTACCGTGAATACACATCAGCACACCATCAAAATTCACCTTTTTATCATTCAATCTTAATGAGAAATCATTTTTATCAATGCTGATCTCTTCACCGCCGGCATCTTCATACATCCAGCCTTCGGGTGTAATATCAATTACATACACATCAAACTTATTGCGGTCAACATTATTATTTACTGTGATAACACTCTGGTAACTTATCTCTGCTTCCCTGCTGTAACCACCGGTAAGCAATGCGATTTTTTTCTTCATCGAAAATTTTTATCACCGCAAAGAAATAGAAAATAATAATCTTATAAAGAATAAAAGGCTGTATAAAAGAAAAGGTGAACGCGTTTCCGCCCTCACCTTTTATTGACGGGAAATATCACCCGCCTGCTTAACGTTGCCGTAGCAACTGTTATACTTTGATGATCTAAGGTAGTTATCTTTTCTTATCAGCAAAATTTAATATTGTGCCGATGCTATTCCCACTCTCGCTCAGATATGCAATTTTTCTTTTTTGGCTAATAATTCATCAACTGTTTCCTTGTACATTTCGTCGGGCACGCAACAATCAACCGGGCAAACTGCAGCACATTGAGGTTCTTCATGAAAGCCCTGGCATTCAGTACATTTATTAGGCGTGATGTAATAAACATCAACAGCCAATGGCGCCATACGTTGCTCTGCATCGATAACTGTTCCATCCATTAATGTAATTTCGCCACGTACTGTTGTTCCGTCAGAAAAAGCCCATTCAACGCCGCCTTCATAAATAGCATTATTGGGGCATTCAGGCTCACATGCTCCGCAGTTTATACATTCGTCTGTTATTTTAATTGCCATAAGTTTTATTTTATTTCTGGTTAAATACTTTTGCAGCGTAAAATTAAAGTAGTAGCAATGAATATCAAAGAACGTATTGAATTGTTGGCAAAGTTGGGTGAATATTTTGTGATGAACCAGGCAACGCTCCAACCGGTAAAGGAAAAAGCAAGCCTTCAAAACCCCTGGTTTAGTATTGAGTTCATAGATCTTGCCTTAAAAAACATCAGTAATAATTTTCTGCAGCAACATTTGCTTGAAGAATGGATAAAACAATACGATGTAAAAGATGATCCTTTACCGCGGAAAAATGTAGGTGTTATTATGGCTGGGAATATTCCGCTGGTTGGCTTTCATGACCTTTTATGTGTGTTTATTTCGGGAAATAAAGCGGTTATAAAAGCTTCTTCAAAAGATGAAGTGTTGATAAAACACGCTGTTCAAAAACTAACTGAATGGAATGAAGAAATAAATCAGTACATAACATTTTCTGAGAACCTTAAAAACTGCGATGCATACATTGCAACAGGCAGCAATAACAGCAGCCGCTATTTTGAATATTATTTCTCGAAGTATCCAAACATCATAAGAAAGAACAGAACTTCTGTTGCTGTTATAACAGGTGATGAAACAGAAGAAGAGCTTAATCTTTTAGCCGATGATATGCTTTTGTTTTACGGAATGGGTTGCAGGAATGTTTCAAAAATATTTGTACCTGAGGAATACGATTTTATTCAACTGCTGGATGCTTTAAGAAAATACAACCGCTTTGCTGATTTTCATAAATACAGGAACAACTACGATTATCAACTGGCATTGCTGATGATGAATAGTAAATTTTATATGACGAACGATGCGGTTATCATTACAGAAAATGAAAGCGTGTTCGCGCCGGTTAGCCAGGTTAATTACAGTTATTATGATGATGCTGCCGCTTTAAGGGAAAGTCTTATAAGCAACCATGATATTCAATGTATTGTTGGAAAAGATTTTATTCCTTTTGGCAGCGCCCAATCTCCATCGCTTAATGATTATGCAGATGGAATTGATACAATGAAATTTTTAAGCTCACTGTAAAGCCTGAGAAGCCGTTTAAATTTATAGTTTTTACCTAATATAAACCGGTTGGTGGAGTTTTTTTTATACGAGATAAAACAGGAAAGATGTTTGGCTGTTATCTTATTCCATGATCTTCTCTGCTTTGTAAACCAATGCCCGGGTAAAGTTCATTCAGTAGCATCATCTCACCTGTAAAGTTTTAGGACTAGACAAGCTTGATAACTGAAAGCTTATTTCTTCGATATAACTTCGATATAACTTCGATCTATTGGATCGAAGAAACATCGACTTTATTTCGATTATTTTTCGTCAAAATAAGCTACCGGGTAGCCAGGAGACAGGTAATTAATAAATAAAATGATCACATAGAATCATACGCATAAGAATCACATAGACTTCTCTATATGTGTATTTTCTATGTATCTGTGTGCCTGTTGTGATAAAAAATTCAGATAAGAAATATTTGAAATCACTTTTACACAGCTTCTACGGTATTTTAGTTTTTACTTTTGAATTTTTACTTTTTTCTTCTATAGATTAGCATCATGAAAAAATTATTGCTTCTTTTCTTCATCATTGCTGTAAAATTTAATATTGTAAAAGCTCAGGATTATGATACTATCCCGCCCTATCAGAAAGATTCATTGCATATTCCCGAATTTACTGTTTTGAAAACTGACAGTACTTATGCCAATCAATCTGTAATTCCGAAAGATAAACCTGTAGTGATCGTTTACTTCAGTCCTGAATGCGGCCACTGCCAGATAACTGCCGATGCTTTCAGTAAAAGGATGAAAGAAATGCGTGATATTTATTTTATCTGGGTGAGTTATTATCCTTTACCCGAAATAAAAGAGTTTGCCAAAAAATTCAACCTGCAGCAGTTCACCAATATTACTATCGGGAGAGATCCGAATTATACCATTCCTTCTTATTTCCGCGTAAAGTTTACGCCGTTTATGGCTGTGTACAATAAAGACCATCATCTTATTCAAACCTATGGCCAGGGCGCAGAGGCTGATACGCTGATTGACTTATTGAAGGAGAGGAATTAAGCAAGCAGTTGAAAAAATGAGCAATCGTAGGCCACAGCCTGCCAATATCTTTTTTTGTTTTACTGAATGATAGTAATGTCAAACGTTGTTCCTGCCGGGATAGTTTCCGAAACATTATCATTAGAAATAAAATCGATCGTGACAGTATCTGGAGCACTTACATAAGTATAGGCTATAGCAACATGATTTGGTAATGCAAGGGTTAAACGATTATTGGACCGGGGATTTACAATTACTGTTGCACCACGTCTTGCACCATCTCTGGGTATCGTTATACTTGTAGTGCCATTCTCAGAGATGATAATACTACTATCTGTAATAAAAGTGGTTTTAATAAGATTGTCAATAACAGTACCGTTGGTCCCTAATTTAAAAGGCCCGTTCACATCAAGCTTCGCGGCGGGGTTGGGTGTAGTGGTACTAATGCCAACAGTTTTAGCGCTGTTGCCTAAAATAAGTACATTGGATTGGGAGGTGGTTAAATTATCACCAATAACTATTGCGCTGGAAGTTCCGGCTCCAACAGATGAATTGTTTCCTAATACAATTGAGTTACTTCCGGCAGCTGTAGATTGGTCGCCAACCGAAATGGCGCCATTTCCTGAAGCTGTTGAATTATTGCCTACAACCATGCTATTGGCCCCTGATGCGGTAGCCGAGTTGCCGAAAGCCTCTGACCCAACATTTGGAGCAGAAGCATTATTGCCAACTGCTATTGCGTTTTGACCTGTGGCCTGGGTTCCGGTACCTAAAGCCAGCGTATTTGGGTTTGTTGTAGCCCCGGCATTCGAGCCAATGGCTATACCATTTTGCGAACTTGCATTTGCCCCGAAACCCAATGCAATTCCGCCGGTAACACTTGTACTGGCAGTACTGCCAATGGCTATGGCATTTTGCGAGCTGACTTTGGCATTATAGCCTACAGCTAAAGAAGCCTGATCGCTAGCCGTTGCGCCGGTGCCTAAGGCTGTTGATTGCTGGGATCCTGCAGAAGCGCCGGCACCTAAGGCTGTTGAATTTTGGCCTGTTGCCGTTGCACCGGTACCTAAGGCTGTTGATTGCTGGGATCCTGCAGTAGCACCTACTCCAAGCGTAGTAATTCCGGAAGAAGAGATGCCTAAAAAACCAGCCTGCACATTACCCACTTTAAATGTTAATGGTATATTAGGATCTGTGGTACCTAAAAAGTTTGATGAACTTATGTTGTTATTACCTGTTATTAACCAGCTATTGCCGCCGCCGCTGCCCCCGCCGGAAGTAACAGGGGTCCATGCTGCACCGCCCCATACATATAAGCCGGTACCATTACCTCCTGTTACAGATGCGTTTGTGTTATACACCACCGTACCCGTTAACAAACCAGCAGGTAAAGGCGCAGTAGATGATACACCGGTTAATGAGACCCTTGGAAATACAAAACCTTTATTGGTAGTTTCAAGTTCAAGTAATGAAGCACCATTGATTGTATTAGGATTATCTCCTATCTTAACCTGGGCACTTACCGTTACCTGTACAAGAAAGCATAGCAGCAGGATCAATTTGATTTTGGTCATAGAAATAGCTTTAAATATTTAATTGAAATTCCGGAATTGCCGATACACTTAGTTTTAGTTAAATACCTACAAAATCATCCAGGTATTACTGATGTTTTTATGCGGGTAAATATACTTATGAATTTTTTATTTCAATGCAAATGGCTATTTGCATTGATGGAATAATAAGTATTGAAAAAATTGGTGGAGTAAGAGCTCGAAAAAATTATTGCATCACAGTAACATCAAAAGTAAAATTAGTAGTAGCACCTGTTGTGGTATTATTTACCAGTCCTATTGTAAGCGTATTCGCTGCATTTATGAATGCATAGGCAATTACATAGCCGCTGGGCAATTGAGCCCTCGGACTAATCATAACTGTTGAATTCGTATTAGCTCCTGTTACAGTGGCTGTAACAACAGAAGTGGCTCCGGTAGTAATGCTGGGAAGGCTAAAATTAACCGTTCCTTTAATAATATTAGTTAGCACTGTCCCTGCAACTCCTAATTTAAAAGTACCGTTCACATCAAGCCTGGCGGTGGTATTTGGAGTTGTAGTACCAATGCCAACATTGGTACCGGAGCCTCCCAAAATAAATGCATTTGCCTGGTTGGAAGTTATTCCTGTGCCGATTATTATAGTGTTATCAGAAGTAGAAGATGAATTATCGCCAAATATAATACCATTGGTTCCTGTGGCTGATGAAGCATTGCCGATAACAGTGGAGCCTAATCCTCCTGCCGTAGAATTGTCTCCAATCGCAGTAGCATTTTGCTTTGTAGACTGGGCGGTATTTCCTATAGATATTGCATTAACATCTGATGCGGTGGCATTATCGCCAAGCGCAATGGAATTTGTGCCTGATGCTGTTGAACTGTTCCCTAAAGCCAAACTATTTTGAGCTGATGCTTTAGACCTGTTGCCAAAAGCATTGGCGCCTATTACAGTAGCCTGCGCAAGTGCCCCAAATGCTGTAGTATTATTATCTGTTGACCGGGCGCCGTTGCCTATGGCCATCGAAGTAAAACCCGTAGATGTTGCACTAACACCAAGTGCCAAAGTAATGGTATTAGTGGATGCTTCAGCATTGGGACCAATGGCTATTGCATTGTTTGAGGTAGCTATAGCACCGGTACCTATGGCCATGTTTGCAGTGCTATTGGCAGTTTGCGCATTAGCTCCTATTGCAATATCATGGAAACTTCCTGCAACGGCATTATATCCGATTGCTACAGATTCATTTCCGGCTGATGCTTTAGAGGCTGCACCTACAGCCACAGACCTGAAGGCAGTATTTGCCCCGGATGACCCTGCACCAAATGCAACAGCATAAGAAGAATTATTAAGACCTAAATATCCAACGGTATCGCCTTGCGCTTTAAATAACAGCGGTACGAAAGTGCCCGCTACAGAGCCTAAAAAACTGTTGCTGTTTACTGTAGTATTATCATTTCCGGTGGTTAACCAGCCACTGCCGCCCCCCCCGCCTGTTATGTTGGAAACAGGTGCTTTCTTTACAACTCCCCCATTAATGGTAAGCACACTGTCAGTACTTAAAGTTGAGGTTGCCTGGAGACCCGACAAATACAATGGATTGGTAGCAATAACACTTAATGCATTCAGCGGGTTTGTTGTTCCAATACCAACTCTTCCATTGCTGTCAATTACCATTCGTTCAATATTATTTGTTTTAAAACGAATGCTGACATTATCAGTAGTGCCCAGAAAGTTTGTACCGGAATTTGTTCCTGCATTACCGGTAAGAGACCATACGGCAGATATCAGGAGCCTGTTTTCTGCCAACTTCCAGGCAGATCCATTCCACACATATGTACCAATGCCATCACCACCCACCACCGAAGCATTGGTATTGTATACAACAGTGCCTGTTAATAATCCCGATGGTAATGGAGAAGTAGTAGCAATATTGGTTAATTGTACTCTTGGCAAAACAAACCCCTTGTTGGTGGTTTCCAGTTCCAACAGGGAAGCGCTGTTAATTGTATTGGGATTATCCCCGATCTTAACCTGGGCGCTTACTGTTACCTGGACAAAAAAACACAGCAGCAGTATCAATTTGATGTTGGTCATATAAATAGCTTTAAATATTTAATTAAAATACAGCGCTTGCAGGTTTAATTAATTTTAGGCAGATGCTATTAAATCATCAAGGTGTTCCTGATATCCGGGCTGCATTGGCTGTTCTCATGGTTATAAAAAATTAAAGTTCTTTTTCTTTCAGCTTCATAAATGTTTTGTCCAAAGCTTCTCACAAAAAGAACAGTAACTTTTATGCAGGTAAATATACTTATGAATTTTTTATTCCTACGCAAAATGACGTTTTTGCATAGATTGAAATAAAAAGCAATACACATTATCGCTTAAATAAATCTTCCGGTAACACTGTTTTTTGCGTTTTTTATGTTTGAAGGAATGCCTGCATAAACAATACTACCGCCTTTATCTCCTGCTTCAGGGCCCATATCAATTACCCAGTCTGCTGCTTTGATCACATCAAGGTTATGCTCTATCACAATTACAGAATGGCCCTGGTTTATGAGTGCATTAAAAGATGCCAGCAGTTTTTGAATATCGTGAAAATGCAGCCCGGTTGTAGGCTCATCAAAAATAAAAAGTATGTGGCCACTCCCTTTTCCTTTACCTAAGAAAGACGCAAGCTTCACACGCTGTGCTTCGCCACCGCTTAAGGTATCACTGCTTTGCCCAAGTTTTATGTAACCCAAACCAACTTCCTGCAAAGGCTTTATAGCTTTTGCGATGGAAACACTCTCTTTATCAGCAGAGAAAAATTCAATAGCATCATCAACGCTTAACTCCAGAACATCATAAATATTTTTGCCTTTGAACGTAACCTCCAGCACTTCTTCTTTAAACTTTTTGCCGCCGCATACTTCACAGGTTAAATGCACATCGGCTAAAAACTGCATCTCAACAATTTGCTCGCCTTCGCCTTTACAGGTATCGCATCTTCCCCCATCAACATTAAAAGAAAAATGTTTTGGCTGAAACCCGCGCATCTTACTCAGGGGTTGTTTCGAAAAAAGATCCCGTATCTCATCATAAGCTTTAATATAAGTAACGGGATTGCTGCGGCTGCTTCTTCCAATAGGATTCTGGTCAACCATTTCAACCTGTGATATATGATCAACATCCCCGTCTATATTTTTATGAAAGCCTGCTTTTTCTGCAAGTTCGCCTTTCAGCCTTCTTAATGCAGGATACAGTATCTGTTTCACCAACGTTGTTTTACCGCTGCCGCTAACACCGCTTACCACACACAACAGATCAAGTGGAAACTCAACGTCTATATTTTTTAAATTGTTTTGACGGGCACCTGTAACGATCAGTTTGTGTTTTGATACACGCAGCTTTTGCGGAACCGGTATTTTAAGATCACCACGCAAATATTTGCTGGTAAGGCTTTCAGGATTTTTAATGATGGCCTCATAATTGCCTTCTGCCACTACTTCGCCGCCCAAATGCGAAGCCAGCGGACCCATATCAATAATATGTTCTGCTTCACGCATCATCATCTCATCATGCTCCACCACAACAACCGTATTGCCTTCATCCCTTAATCTTTTTAAAACGCTGATAAGCCTTTCGGTATCTCTTGCATGCAAACCAATAGAAGGCTCATCCAAAATATATAGCGAGTTGGTGAGATTACTGCCGAGGTTACGTGTGAGTTGTATGCGCTGGCTCTCTCCGCCGCTTAATGAGTTTGCCAGGCGGTTTAAAGTAAGATAACCCAAACCAACATCCAGCAAGGTTTGCAGCCGCTGATGTATTTCAATAAGAATGCGGCTCGCAATCTGTTGGTCATACCCGCTGAGTTGCAGGTTATTGAACCAGGTCTTCAGATCGTTCACCTGCATTTCGCAAAGCTCGCCAATATGCTTTCCGCCAACTTTTACATACAATGCCTCTTTGC
Source organism: Bacteroidota bacterium (assembly GCA_013289015.1). Lineage (GTDB taxonomy): Bacteria > Bacteroidota > Bacteroidia > Chitinophagales > Chitinophagaceae > Parafilimonas. The sequence continues at coordinate 14,149 of JABDAV010000074.1, forward strand.
GCAAACGATAGCCTTTACAATCAGGGCATTTTGTTCTGCCCCGGTAACGGCTTAACAAAACGCGGTATTGAACCTTGTATAAATTCTGTTCAACTTCTTTAAAGAAATCATCAATGCCATGAACACCACTTTTACCTGACCATAAAATGTTGTATTGCGCATCACTAAGATCAGCAATTGCTTTATGCGCAGGAAAATCAATTGCCCTTGCACCCTTTACAAATTGTTCGCGCCACCAACCCAGCTTCTCCCCTTTCCATGGTGCAACAGCACCGTCATATACACTTGACCTTCTGTCTGGAATTACAAGATCAGGATCGATGCCCAAAACCTGGCTAAAACCTTCGCAGGTTGGACAGGCGCCATAAGGATTGTTAAATGAAAATAAATTAGGCACCGGTTCTTCAAATACAATTCCATCCATTTCAAATTTATTACTGAAAGAAATAAGTTCTGATTCATTCACCTCTAAAAACATTTCTCCTTCACCTTCATAAAAAGCCAGGCCAATAGAATCATTCATCCGGTGAATATCATCTTCATCAAATTCCTTAACAATAATTCTGTCTACTAAAAGAAAAGCCGTGAGCTGTAAGCTGTGAGCTGTAAGTTTTTGTTTGAGTTCTTTATCATTTAATTCGAGCAAGGTTTCAATGCTGATGATTTCGTTTTTATCTGCTTTAATATAAATTCTTGAAAACCCTTTTTGTAAAAGAATATTTAACTCTTCGCGAATATCTCTTTTAGCATGCCGGCGAAACGATACAAGCATATATACCTTACTGCCTTCAGGCAGCGCCTGTATCGCTTTCAACACATCAGGCACATCGTCTTTTTTAACCTCTCTTCCGCTAACCGGAGAAATTGTTTTACCCGTTCTTCCATATAATAACCGCAGGTAATCATATATCTCCGTCATACTGCCAACAGTGCTGCGCGGCGTTCTTGTGATCACTTTTTGCTCGATGGCAATTGCAGGGCACAAGCCCTTTATAAAATCAACATCCGGCTTAACCATTCTCGCCATAAATTGCCGGACATATGCGCTTAAACTTTCCGCATAACGGCGCTGGCCTTCTGCAAATAAAGTGTCCATAGTAAGCGATGATTTGCCGCTGCCTGAAACGCCCGTAACAACAATAAACTTGTTGCGGGGAAAAGAAACGGAAATATTTTTAAGATTGTGAACCCTTGCTCCTTTTATAAATATGCTTTCAGATCTTTTTTTGTTTTGCACAGGTTTGCTTTTCGTAAGTTCAGCCTCATTTAAATTCATAATAATTCTCCCAAAAGTAAAAATGCACAATGCCAGTTACATAACGAAAAACTTTTTTAAAAAATATCATTTGGACATTTCGCCTTTTTTTCACATATTGCATTACAATAATTTAAAACTAAAGGTTATCCCCAAAAAATCGTTGCCTATTATCTGATCTTTACCCGGCATCTCCACATTAAAGAACTTTCTTCAATTTGAAGTGGTTTGCCCTTACATTAAAGGCACGATTATGAAACTGCATCAAACATTAACAGACACACAGCTTATTCTGAGTTTCCAGGAAGGCAATTGCAATGCTCTTGAAACATTGATCGGTCGTTACAAGGATAAACTGTTCAGCAGCATACTTTTTCTTGTGAAAGACAAGTTTCTTGCCGAAGATCTTTTCCAGGAAACATTTCTGCGTATCATAGATACTTTGCGCAGCCACCGCTACAATGAAGAAGGCAAATTTTTACCGTGGGCTATGCGCATAGCGCATAACCTGTGTGTTGATTATTTCCGCAAAGTAAAACGCTCGCCTGCAATTTTAACGCAGGATAAAAAAGATATTTTTGATGTGATACACGTAGTGGTGGACGACAATGCCGAACACCGTATCATGCGCGAACAAAGCTATGACCGTGTTCACCGCATGCTTGATAAATTACCGGAAGAACAACGCGAAGTAATTGTGCTGCGCCATTTTGGAGATATGAGCTTTAAAGAAATAGCAGAAACTACCAATTGCAGTATAAATACAGCATTAGGAAGAATGCGCTATGGATTGATTAACCTTCGAAAAATGATGACGGAAAAGCAAATAAATTTGTAAGGAATTGTTATTCTGCAGTATGAGGATGTCTGGATTGATGTTTCCCCAAATTTGCTTACCATTTATTCACTAACTGTGGAATAACAGGTTTAAAATAAAGGCTGAGTTTTCAGCCTTTATTTTTTTGGGTTAAGCTCCTCTTCTCTCCTTCATACTTCCTTCATACCTGCGCCGTACCTCCTCCATACCTGTACCATATTTACTGCGTAAGTCTTTGTGTCTTTTCCTGTCTTATCATGAAAAAACTTTACACATTCAGGGTTATTACTGAACAGGCTTTACAGTGTTTGCAATATTACTGAATAAGCTGTACAATACATTTCATTTGCCGCAAAAAAGAAGCGCGTCTTTGCTTTGTTAAATGAAGCAGCCACGCCTCTTTGGCCCTGTTGGGCGAACATTGCGGCTTTATAATGCAGTGTATTTGTTATCGCAGTGTTTCTGTAAAGATCTTACGAAAAGAATATTCCTTTCGTGTACCTGATCTGCAATATCCGGTTGTAACCCTAATTTTTTATTCTATTATAAATTTCTTCATTATTACACCGCTGTCACTTTTCAACTGTAAATAATATGTTCCGGCTGTTAATGATTCACGACTAAAATTTATTTTGTAATGACCTGCTGAAAAACTTTCATTAGCAACTACTTTTAGTATTCTCCCTTTTACATCACCGATCGTAATGCTCACAGAAGATGCTTTAGCCAGGCTAAATGATATAACTGCTGATTGCGAAACAGGATTGGGATTCACTTCAAAACTATTTTCCTGTACGGGAATTGTTTTCGCAATTGCATTCGATGAAAAGCCTGTAGTAAAAGTTTGTTTTACTGACCATGGAGATGTAATTCGCTGTTGTGTATTGCAAACAGATCTTACTCTCCATTCGTAGGGTGTACCCGGAAACAGATCATGCAGTGCTTTTTGATTATCCGCCACATTAACGGTTGTCCATTCAGCTAATGATCCGGCTATTCTATAGCTTACATTGTAACCAATAGCTCCGCTAACATTATCCCATTTTACTATTGCCGCATCGGAAGTGATATTTGTTGTTTTGAGATTTGTTGGAATATTGCATGCAATGCCATCCGGGTTTGTTTTTACGATCCAGTAATCATTTAAACCCTTACTATCCTGTGTTTTATTTCCGCTGGTATTTGAAGATGAATATCCTCCTAAAATATAACCACCGTCTTTTGTTTGTTTCAGATCAGATAAAAAATCAAAATCACTTCCGCCGAAATCTGCATCCCACTGCTTTTTACCATTAGCATCCGTCTTCACTATCCAGTAATCGGTTCCACCCTGTGTTGCCTGTGTTTTATCCCCGCTAACCGGAGAACTTGAGTACCCGCCTAATATATAACCGCCATCCGCTGTTTGTTCAACAGGTGTAAGGTAATCGTTGCTGCTGCCGCCAAAATCAGCGTCCCATTGGCTCACACCCCGTGCATCTGTTTTTATGATCCAGTAATCATTATCACCTTTGGTGGGCTGCGTTTTATCCCCGCTTCTACCAGACCATGACCAGCCCCCCCAAAATATAACCACCGCCTTTTGTTTGCTGTATTTGCGTAAGCCAGTCATCATCGCTGCCACCATAAGTTGCATCCCATTGTTTTACACCACTCGCATTTGTTTTTACAACCCAATAATCATAGCCGCCCCGGGACGGATCGTTCTTATCGCCGCTAATACCGGAAAGCGAATAGCCACCCATAATATAACCACCATCTGCTGACTGTTGTATACTAAATAATTCTTCAAATTGGTTGCCGCCAAAATCAGCGTCCCATTGTTTTGCGCCATCCGCATCAATTTTTACTATCCAGAAATCTTTTCCACCTTTGGTATCCTGGGTTTTATCCCCGCTGGTATTAGACAAAGAGGCCCCGCCAAGAATATAGCCGCCATCAGTGGTTTGTTCAATAGAATGCAGTTCGTCCACATCTTTACCGCCAAATGTGGCATCCCATTGTTTTTTACCCTTTGCATTTATTTTTACAACCCAATAATCACTTTTGCCCTGGCTTGCCTGGGTTTTGTCGCCACTGGCGCCTGAAAAAGAAATGCCTCCTAAAATATAGCCGCCATCATTTGTTTGCTGAAGGCAGGTCAACTGGTCAACTCTGGTTCCGCCATAACGCGCGTCCCATTGTTTTACACCATTTGAATCTGTTTTTACAATCCAGTAATCAGAACTGCCGCGGGTGTCCTGTGTTTTATCGCCACTGATACCGGATTCTGAATAGCCGCCTGCTATATAGCCACCGTCTTTTGTTCGTTG
>JABDAV010000075.1 GCA_013289015.1 Bacteroidota bacterium
ATAACCAATATCTTTGGCTAGCGCCATAAAGATTGAATAGTCTGGCAGTTCTTTTCTTTTAACTTGTTGATATATCGAATTAAGTTCGCTTCTAAATTCATTTATTATATTAGTATAGTGATTATTTAATATTTCTTTTTGGGGCTTCTGCCTTTCTTTATCTTTTTCTTTTTTTATATCTTTTAGTTTCAAAGATTTTTCCTGCTTCCAATCATCTATTTTTTCAAAATATTTCATCTGACTTTTTAGGTTGTTTTGAATAGCAATCTTTTTATTACGCAATTTTTCTGTATGCTTAAAAGTATGCTTCTTTAAAAACAACACTGAACTTTTTACGCCCGCACCTTTAGAAGCAAATGCAGATTGAGGCAAAGAAATTACAGCTACAATTCTAAACTTATCTTCAATACTATCTCTAACATATTGTAAGCTACTGTTAGTTAATATTCCATCAGGCAAAACTATAGCTAAATATCCGCCCTCTTTAATAAATTTATAACATTGTTCAATAAACAAAATCTCGGTACTTTGACTATCTCTAGAATTGACCGTATCATCAGGGTCTGGGATGGTTAGATCAAGCCAGTCTGGTTGTTTTATACCAAATTCATAGCCACTTAAATAACTTTTCTCTGACTTTCTAATGACTGAGCCGAATGGAGGATTAGTTAATATAAAATTAAAATGATTGTATTTGAATCCTGTATTTTTATTTATGCGTTCAATATCATCTGGAGAAAATAAACCGTCAGAAGTAATTACATTTGTATGGCCATCATCATGAATTATCATATTCATCTTGGCTGCCCTAGATATTTGTTCGTTTATCTCAATGCCGTATAAATTTTTTTCAGCAAAATCATGCCAATATTTATAATGTTTTAATTTTTGTTTTGGATCTGTTTTGTAATCTGGATATAAATGATTAGCCGCGTTTCTAACTTTATTTAAAGCGTACAATAAGAAGCCTCCACTACCACATGAAGTATCTAATACATAAGAATCATTTTTTATTGGCAAAACATCCGTAGTAAACTTTACAATTGGTCTAGGTGTAAAATATTGTCCAAAATTCCCTTTAAAGAAGGAATCCATAAATGTTTCAAATGCATGCCCTTTACTATCAAGATCCGTTTCGCTTAAATTAATACTTTCAAGATAACCTACAACAGTTCTAACTTTTTCTGGGGTTAATCGTATATCATCTCTAAAAACCTCAGCATCTTTTTTTCTACCCTCTTCATATAATATTTTTATTCTATTATATAAATTTTCATTCTCCTTTTTTGTTCTCTTTTCTTTATTAGGCTCTTCTTGCTCATCTATCGTAATAATTTGAAAATCGTATGCCTCACCAGTTTTGCGATCTTTACGCTCATCCCAGATCTTACAAAATATTAACTTATCTAATTCATCGAAAGCTTCTGAGGGATTTAATTGACCTCCAGCCCATAAAGCATCATGAGCTTGTTTGAAGCGTTTTGTTAGATCTGATTGATCAACGATTGAAATATCAAAAAACTTTTGTTTTCCTATTTGTTCTTTTAATGATTCAGCATCATAAACATATTTATAAGTAGCTAATTTTTTAACACCATACTGAGGAATATCAGGTTTGGTGATTCTCGTGCTGCGTTTTTTATCAACTTCAAAATATTCATCTTTTAGTCCGGATGTTACCCATACATATTTTACATCGTTAGGTAATGCAAAAGCATAGCTATATGCTTGTTCTATAGCTTGGCCGAATTCCTGCTCACTTACTTCTTTTCTCTTACATTCTACAAGTATGTGTGGTTGAGTACATGCATCATCATTATAAACGACTATATCTGCTTGTTTCTTTTCTACTCCCATTTTTATACTTACAAATTGCTTAATATGCTGTGGTTTATAACCATAATCGGTTATTAACTTAAGATATGCTTCAACTTGTACTGATTCTTCGGGAGTATAATTGCGGCTTACATTTTGATGTAGATATTTGACTTGTGTAATTTTATCATCTTCAACTATTGTTGAAATTAATTTTCTTTTTACCCCTTCGTTTATTAGGCTCATATATCTAATTAATTTATAACTGTTTTCAATAATGAATTTGTAACTTTACCATACCTATCACTTTGATAGAGGCAAGTTTTTACTAAAATACTTAGTAAAAATGATCAATTTTATTGAGACGTCTAAATTATATTTAATATATCAATTTATTTCGGTAAGATTGTATTTCTGTTCTTGTTCACTCCATTTCATTACACATTTTGCTGTATTAAGGGTGTTATATCCACCAAAACCATTTTTTGCTCTAAGTTTTAAAGGAATAATAAGTTCCTTTTTTCCCGGTACTATTTTGTCCTGATCTATTATATCTCCATCAAATTGTGCAATATCTGGATCTCGCAGTTTTTCTTTAATTTTGCGTTCACAAATTACTATATTCCTAACTATACTATCTTTTGCGTTACTATTTTTTAGGTTAGCTTGGTTTACAGGGCTGCCAGATAAAGAATTCATGGCAAGGGCATACATACATCCCAATACTAGTGATATAGCTATTAAAATGCGTCTAAATCTACCCTGCCTAACCTTTATCCCACAACTTGTACAGGTTTTAGCTTTTGATGAAATTTGAGAATTACACTCTTTGCAAGATACCAACGCCATTTTGACTCCCGTTATGTTAACAAGGACTACCAACCTATGTTGGTAGCCGGGAGTTTATAAATCACGATTAGATGATCGCAATGGCCTTTAGGCAAGCCTTGGACAAGCCACTGCCTCCCGGCCATAAAGGACAGGAGGCATCATTACGACTGATGCCAGTCGCTAATCGAGAGGTTATAAAGCCCCGAAGCAAAGATTGCCTTGCTTCAAGCTTGATAATAAGTTCGATGTATAGAAAGTCAATAATTGTAGTTTCAGTCGGATATGTGTAACCCAGCGTAAATAATTTCTTATATGAAAAGGGGCTATAGCCCAAGGATAGAAAGGATTGCAGAATCATTTTCTATTTTTAAAGTGAAACCCACACGCAACCCACTATGAATATACGCCCTAGTTATATATTGGGGTTCGAATTACCTCGCAAAATAGATGCATGGTAAGGACCCTAAATATATAACCGCTTAATAGCGGTATATATATTATAACTCTCTCACCACTCCCAACCAATACCTATAAGATACATATACTTCTTTTAGACCTTTACCAAGTACTACCCAACACACCTTCTCTTAAGTAATTTTTACAATTCTTTTTGATGGTTGACTTTTTTTTCCATAGATTTCGACTTTAATTTTCTTATCATTAAATAAGCGATACATAGCATCTGACAATTCTTTAAAAGTAAACTCTTTGCATTTTGGATCTTTCCTTAAATATTTTGGGGCATAATTACTTGCATTAGCTGAATCTGATATATTTCTTCCTTGGCTATAAATATTGTCCATACTTTCTAAAAAAGCATTTTCTATTTCTCGGTTCCTGTAACTGATAGCAAAGGAGCTCACCGCAGCATTTGGTGTATCGTATCGTTTGGCAAAAACCCCATCTTTATACTCTAGTGTAATTTCATCTCCAATAGTAGAATAGTTGGCCTTCTTCTTGGATAATATTCGTAAACGATTTATGTCATTATCGCTTAGGTCACTTTCTTTCTCATCTTTTTTTATTCTGGATAAATATAATCTAGATCTTACAGAATTATTCCATGCGGTACTTCCACCAGACCCATCTTCAGATTTTATACCTGTAACGCTTGGGTGGGTACATAGCACTACGGTTCCATTTATCGATTTAGCTAGTCTTGTAAGGCATGCCGCAATATACTGTCTTACTTGTGGTCTGACGTTCTCATTTCCTCCAAATGTATCTGCGGCGGTATCAATTATAATTAACTCTGCTCCAAAGTTCTTTGCGGCCTTTTCTATATCTGCAAAAAAGCTCGTATTTTCAGCTGCGCCATTGGTTTTAAAATTCATAAGTATATTATTGTCACCAACTCGGCTTGTGTATTCCATATCCTGAAGATCAGCAAACTCTCGATTGTAATATTTAAGAATGGCCGCCTGCCTCCGGTGGAGTTCATCTGCGTCATCTTCGCAGAAAACTCCAAAAACCCTACACCATTTTGTAGGCAGTCCCATAAAATCTATATGAAGTGCACAACATGTCATTAGCATCATCGCTAAAAGACTTTTACCCGTTCCTCCATCTCCATATAATGCAGTCACAGAACCAACAGGAATCCACTCTTTAACTAGCCATTGTCTTTCTGGGATTGGCTTATCTTGCAAACAAGCGGGATATATAATTTCTAACTCGCTCATTATACCCTCTTATTTCTGTTCTCGGCGCGTTCATTAATCCAACTGTCGATTTCACTTTCTAACCAGCCAACACTTCGCTCTCCAATTGACATGGGTTTAGGAAATAGGTTTTGAGAAACCTTTAAATAGATAGTTGAACGGGAAAGACCTGTTCGCAACTTGACTTCTGGTAATCTTAATATTCTAGACATAATCCTCCTTGGTTTTATGAAATCCCAAGAGGAGTTTAAATGCTATTTATTGGAAATTGCTAGTGAACCCGGCACGAAAAATTATTAAGAAACTTTATGAATTTATCGGGGTTTCTTTATTTTGTTGTTTTTTGTAATTATCTTTTCACAAACGTTATATATGTTTTTATCCGTATATTCCTTTGTGCAGCCTTTTTCTTTGGCTTCGTCGTGAAGAAGCTTCATAGCGCATCCGACAAATCTATGTCCAGCAGTTATATAACTATATTCGTGCTTACCATCAGTACTTTTCTCAGAATGTCTTAATATACTAAATTTTTTATCAGACAATTTTTCATATATATCAATTATTGCATGTATATAATTGTATAAATCAATAAGGGGTGGCCGCCCCGGACGTTTTGGGTTATGTAAAAGAGTCTCTATATTCCTATGTATTTTATTCATACCTTTTAATGTGTTTTCATATTCACTTATCATTATTTCACGAGGCAGTCCTTCTTTCAGAGAGACAAAATATTTAAATAATAAATCTTGAATTATTGGGTAATCAGCAAGGGAAAGGGCTTTTTTCAAGGTTTTTTGGAATTTTAAAATAATTTTTAATTCCGTATCATCATTGGATTTATTTCTATCTGTTAACTCTTCATCAATTAACCTGATAATTGCTATATCTTTAAATAAATTAACTGATAATAAAGGTTCAGCTGTAAGTGTTTTTTCTTTTTTCCAGCCAAATGAGTTTCTAATCTTTTCTTCTGTAATATAACATCCGGGCTTCTCTAGAATCTCTAGAAATTCTTCAATATACTTTGTGGGATCACTCATTTGATTAACCTTTCAATGAACTCTCCCCACCACTCCATTAACGCAGTTCTTTCTTTCAAATATTGGGCGTGGTTATAAGCCGCCCTTACTTGATCCCTTTCACAATGAGCAAGTTGGCGTTCAATGACATCAGGGGTGAATCCATTCTCATTCAGTATAGTTGAGGCTGTGGACCTGAATCCATGGCCTGTTGTCTTCTCCTTATATCCCATGATCTCTATTGCCCTCAGAAAGGTATTCTCGCTCATTATCTTATGAGGTTCTTTCTGGCTAGGGAATATAAATTTATTATCCCCTGAGATCTTATGTATCTTGTTAAGAAGTTTTATAGACTGTTTAGAAAGAGGCACAATATGCTGTTCCTTCATTTTCATGCGGTTCGCAGGAATTCTCCATTGAGCCTTATCAAAATCTATTTCTTTCCATTCCGCTCCTCTTATTTCACCACTTCTCACAAAGGTTAGAATAAGTAATTGAAAAGCAAACTTGGTCAAAGGCTGGCCGTTAAACTCTTTGTCATACCTATCAAGCTTTTTAAGGAATTCTGGCAATTCCTTTTCGCTTAGATGGGCATAATTCTTGGTTGGCACTGGAGCAAGTGCCCCTTTCAAATCTAATGTTATATCTCTTTCGCTTCTACCCGTAACAACCCCATATCTAAATATCTGCCCACAGGTTTGTAGCATGCGGTGAGCCATCTCATGCTTACCTTGTTTTTCTATGGGCTCTATGGCTGCAAGAAGCTCAACTGGTGTTATGAATTTGATCGGCCTGCTTCCTATTTCTGGAAATATATATTGTTCAAGCCTGCTTATTATGGTTTTGGCATGCTTGGGTTGCCACATATAATTTCTTTTGCTATGCCATTCACGGGCTATAGCCTCAAAGTTATTCTCATAATTGATTTTACGTTCAAGTTTCGCTGTTTTTCTGACCTGAACAGGATCTTCATCGTTTTGTAACTGTTTTCTGGCTATATTACGTTTTTCTCTAGCTTCAAGCAGGGAAACTTCTGGATAAACTCCAAAGGCAAGGCGGTTCTCTTTACCCATGAACAGGTATTTCATGCGCCAATATTTGCCACCAGCAGGAGTTACTTCAAGATACATTCCGCCCCCATCAAACATTTTATAGGTCTTTTCACGAGGTTTGGCGTTTTTACAGGCAATATTAGTTAGTTTCATTTTGTAGCTCCATAGATTCAGCAATTTCAGGATTCTTTCTGAAGGTCTCAATTACTTCCAAGTAACCAGCTTTTTTGCGGTCTTTAAATATTTCATACAATTCTTCATTTTTTATTGGTAAATGCATGTTTTGCGCTCGTGATTGAATAAAAAACCACAGATCAAAGGCATGAAGTTCTGGTATGCTCATTGCATATTTAATGCCTTTAAGTATTCCAAGGCATCTTATAGCGTCAGCAATATCTGTTTCTGTATCTTTTGGATTAAATTCAAGTTTAGCGTTTCTATCTCTATCAGCATGTTTTAGAAAATTTGCGACTCTTCTTTTATCATCATGAATCCTCTTGCGATCTTCAGGGCTCGGGTAATCATGATGAAGAAATAATTGGTATTTTTGAGCATCTTGCTCATTGAAATGGTCTTGCACTATTTGAGAAGCTGCGGATGCCAGAGTATGTATTGATATCGGATCTCTTTCTTCAAAGAACAGTTTTACTGCCTCAATTAGCTGAGATTCAGCAGCACCTAATTTACTTATAAGTAGAACCATGGGGGCACATTTTTAAATTCGGTCAATAAAATGCCCCTTTTATGCCCCAACCAACCATAGGATTTTGTAAAACATAATAGGAAGCTAACGGACTGATTATAGCAGATGACCGCCAGTTTTCAACTGTTTTTGGGATGAGTTTGGATGCGGTAAAATCTTAGATTGGTGACCCCAACGGGATTCGAACCCGTATTGCCGCCGTGAAAGGGCGATGTCCTAACCGTTAGACGATGGGGCCTTGAAGCGGAAAGTAGGGTGAAAATATATAAGTTTTAAGGTTTTTCAAGCTAAAATACATAATTTATCATTATTTATTAATAGAGTGCTTTATTTGACCTTTTTCCTAGGATTCTTAGCTTGGTCTTGTACTTTAACCAAAAATCCTAAAATCTTATAGACCACTTTTATACTTCCAACCTGCAGCCAATCAAAAAAAACCTACTTTTTAGATACATAGCCCCCTAGACGGTGGAAACCGTTAGGATTCGCCAACCTAGCAATTTAGGATAGACTATACCCCGCTTCCCATTACCCAGGCTATGTCCCATTACATCATATTATTGCAGAATTCGAAGGATATAAGAGGCCTCTCCAGCCTCGCATAGCTCACTCCTGCGTATGTTTAACTGCGTAAACTGGTGGCTTAAGCACAGTGAACATGGGCGAACAATAGTTCTGCGCGGACAAGATTTGCCTAGATTATCTATCTAGCACCATTCCAATAACCCCTTCAAGCCCTGTAGCCTTTTCTATTCTAATCTCTGTTTTAATCACATTTTCGTTTGCAAGGTTTGTAGGCTCAATCTCAGAGTCTTCAATTTTGAAAAAAGCGATAAATTTCTCAAGATTTTTGGCCTGCTCTAACATTGATTGTGCGGCAGCGGTATTTTCCTCAACCAGTGCGGCATTCTGTTGGGTAGCCTCATCCATCTGGCTTACTGCCGAATTGATCTCGTCGATACCGGTTGCCTGCTGCGAGCTTGCTGAAGATATCTCAGAAACTATATGTGCAACTTTATTTACAGAACTAACTATATCTTTAAGTGTTACACCAGCCTGATTAACTAATTGAACACCATTTTGCACCTGTAAGGCGCTTTCATTAATAAGGGCTTTGATCTCTTTAGATGCTGATGCAGAGCGTCCTGCAAGGGCGCGAACCTCACTCGCAACAACTGCGAAACCTCTGCCGGCATCCCCTGCACGCGCAGCTTCAACCGCAGCATTTAGCGCAAGAAGATTGGTCTGAAACGCTATTTCATCAATAACTCCGATAATATCGGATATTTTTTTGGATGATTTTTCAATATTACCCATAGCTATAACCGCATCTTCAACAACTTTTCCACCAGAATTAGCAATTGAGCTTGCCTTGGTCGAAAGTTCATTCGCATTGGTAGCATTTGAAGAGTTATTTCTTACTGTGCCGGTTATTTCTTCCATAGAAGCGGCGGTTTCTTCAAGATTTGAAGCTTGTTGCTCCGTCCTTGCTGAAAGATCGGCACTGCCTGAAGCTATTTCACTTGCCGCTAAATTAACGGAGTTTGCGGATTCTTTTATATTTTTTACAATTTCTTTGTTAGATTTAACCAAAGTAGAAAATGATTTGGCCAATTTGCCGATCTCATCCTTACGATCGCTATACACTATTTCCACACATAGATTGCCCTTTGAAAGCTCGGATGCAAGATCCGTTATTGTAATAAGGGGGCGGATTATCCGACTTCTGATAATAATGAAAGTACCAATACAAATAATTAGTATTATACCAGCAGAGCCTTCAAATATCATTGTGGTTCGCTTATATCCGCTCTCAGAATCAATATAGGAATCCATCGCAGATCCATACTGAAGTTCGATCAACTGATCTATGTCATCACCAAGAGTTTCAAAATCAGCTTTAGATGCTTTTCTGAATTCTTCTGCTTTAACTTTATCATTTGCAACAATGGTAGCTTTAATGTCAGCTAAGGCGTTTTCTATTTTTTTGATCAGAGGATCCATTTTTCCAGTTAAGGATTTTTCATCCTCGGTAAGGTCTGTTAAAATGAACTTACCCCAGTTCTTGCTGAATTCGCTAATATTCTGGTCAAGTTTATTGATAGTTTCAGTAGGCTCAGTTTCGCCATAAGTGAATTCACTTATGGTTTTATAAATATCATTAAAGTTATCGTCGAGGTGCCTTATCTTTTTTACTACCATCATATTATTATCATAAACACTTTTGCTACTCGCTCTCATATGTGAGATCGTCAAAAAGCTGAATACTCCTATGGATGAAGCTATTAATACAAGGCTTGTAACAATAGCCGTGATCAGGAAGCGAATAGTAATATTTGGTTTTTTCATGAGAATATGTCCTGGTTAATTGCATATGTCTATGAAGCAAGCATTGTGCCAATATAAATTCCTGGGATTTATAAAGATAATACAAATGGTTGTGCAGCAATAGAAGCTTTTTAAGTTCACTATTCCTCACAATATTCTCAAAAAGAAAATTCTTTTGATATAAATTATATTTAATGATCGCTTAGTATTTTTATTAAATACAAAAATGATTTTCTTTTTGAGAAACCAGCTAACTAATTAAGCTTAACCTCAATCGCTGATTCATATAATCATCTGTATTAAAACAGAAAAACAACAATAAATAAATTGGCATGAAGATTGCGTATAAGAACATTGTTTTTTAACCCATTAAACAGGACAATTATATGAAATCAAAATTATTTTTACTTGCCTTGGCAATAACTACTAGTGCTGGTTCAGCAATAGCGGCTGATTTCGACTGGTCATCGTGCTCAAAAGAAATAGGTCTATGGTGTGCTGGTGCAAATGATGATGAGGCAAAATATAAATGCTTACATGGTGATCATGACTCTGAATTGTCTAAAGCATGTGATGATAAAGGTGTAACCCCATTTGAAGATAAAACTGGTAAGCCTCGCGGTTAATAACCTGCATATATACATACGCAACCTCATCATAATAGGCTGCGTATGTTCAAACAATGCCTATATAAATTACAAGGGAAAATTCAATGAAATATATATTTCCAAATAAAAATTTGGCTTTATTTTTACTGCTCACATCTAGCTTGTTTGCTTTAAATGCTTATGCAGAAGATGTGGTAGAAAAAGAATCTCCCAGGGAAGCCCAGACCTCAGATAAACCTGAGCCCGCGGCAGCACCCGAGGCTGAAGAAAATCCAATAACTTTAAAAGCCCTATATACCGGCGAAACCTGGAGCAATTTAAGTGGCGGTCTTAAAACCAGCAGCGTGGGAATAAATAAAGTTGATCTATCCCTTGAAGTGAATGCCGAAAAAGCTTTTGGCTGGAAGGGTGCAAGTTTCCTTGTCGATGCCGCACATAATAGCGGTAACACTACTAGCAAACTAACTGGTGCAACACAAAATGAAACTACCCTTGATACAGGCGGAACTGAGATGTACCGCATAACCCAAGCTTGGTATCAGCAGGAATTCTTTGATGGTAAAACATCTGCATTGGTTGGTCTTTATGATCTCAATTCAGAATTTGATGCCTTGGAACCAGCAGGATTATTTTTTAACAGCGCTTACGGCCTTACGAAAACACTGGATCAAACCGGGTTAAATGGCCCCTCAAGTTATCCTAATGATTCCCTTGCATTCCGCCTTCGTCAAAAACTCAATGATAAATGGAGTGTCCAGGCTGTTGTGCTTGATGGCGTACCGGAAGATCCTGCTCATCCAAAAGTTAACACAATTAATTTAAGCCATAAAGATGGAGCCTTATTGGTTGGAGAAACAGATTATGCTGCCAGTGAAAGCTCAAAGATAATGTTTGGATACTGGAGATATACCGCAAAATTTGATGATCTTGTTGACACAAACCTTACCACAGGGGAGCCTGTAAAAGATTCTGATAACCAAGGTGTATACACCGGCATATCGGAAAATCTTTATAAGCAAAAAGATGATGAAAAACGTGGCCTTGATGGGTTTTTAAGATTTGGTGTAGCAAATGGTTCCGTAAACCAGGTGGATAAAGCTGTTAATGGCGGTGTCACCTATACGGGATTGTTTGATTCGCGTCCTGAAGATAAACTTGGCCTAGCCGTTGCTTTTGCGCATAATGGTGGTTCATATAAACGCGCAGAAGATATAGCTGGAACACCGGCAGATGCAACTGAAACGAACTTTGAGCTGACCTATCGCGCTGAATTAAATAAATGGATAACAGTACAGCCGGATGTTCAATATTTTATTAATCCCGGCACCTCTCCAAATTCAGACAATGCATTAATAGTTGGTTTTCATGTAGAGATCGGACACGGATTCGGTCTGTTATAAAATAGAGTGGTTATGAACTTACGGAACTCAGATTATAATTATGGAGTAATTACCAAGCTTTTTCACTGGATAATGGCCATAATTATAATCGGCATGATCGTGCTCGGTCAATATATGCCAGATCTAGAGGTCGGGCCTCAAAAGCAGAGTTTATACAGACTGCATAAATCTTTTGGTACTCTTATACTTATTTTGGTAGCCTTCCGTATTTTATGGCGAGCAAGAAATATTACTCCCGCCTTGCCTGCAAATACAAGCAGATTTGAGCGTTTAGGTGCTAATGCTTCCCACTATGCGCTTTATTTTTTAATGGTATATATGCCAATTGTTGGTTGGCTGATGTCTTCTGCGGCAGGATCTCCAGTATCATTCTTTGGCATATTTACATTACCAAATTTAGTAAGCGCGAATAAAGAGCTTATGGGGTTATTTAAGGACATGCATGCAATTGGCGGTAACTTATTCATTGCGGTCATAGGTTTGCATTTTGCCGCCGGCTTGTTTCATCACTTTTATAAAAAAGATGATGTTTTAAAAAAGATGCTGCCTTTTTAAATATAAAGCTCAAACCTGGGGATTAATTAGCTTAAAAGAATAAAATTAAATTTTTATAATAGTAAAACTGGTAAAATAGCGGTGTTCTGCTATTGCATTTGCAGATTTTTCGTATAATTTCCTTGAAAACCAAGTCTCCGGGGACGTAGCTCAGCTGGATAGAGCAAGCGATTCCTAATCGCTAGGTCGGATGTTCGAATCATCTCGTTCCCACCATTGCCTACCATTCTGGATATGGTGAAACAAAACTTCTTGGCAAGCAACACTAAAATTCACTATTAGAATAATGTATTAGTGCAATCAGCTTAGTTCTGTCGCAGAAAATATATATGCGAATTAGGATCAAATATTTTAAAACCATGAAAAATAACTAGATTGCCTGAAATAACCCATATACATCCTTTACTATATCCATTCTTCTCCCAATAGAAAAAATACCTGAAGCGCTCTAGGTTTGTGATAAGCGATATTGCTTTAACCAACGGAGAATGGAAATGGTAAACACAAACAAACAAAATTTTGACCGCGATGCGAATGTTGATCCACTTAGTGGCGAAGTAGGTTCCCACCCGGTTGGAACAGGTGTTGGTACTCTTGCAGGTGGAATAGCTGGTGGCGCTGCTGCCGGTGCTGCTATAGGTACAGCTGCTGGCCCGGTTGGTACACTTGCCGGAGCAATAGCCGGAACAATAGTTGGTGGCGTAGCCGGTGCTTATGCTGGCAGAGATATTGCGGAAGCGATAAACCCAACTGAAATTAACCTTTACTGGATGGAACATTATTCCACCCGCCCTTATGTAGAGGCAGATGCCGATTATGAAACTTACAAACCAGCCTATCTTTATGGTTATGAAGCCCGCACGAAATATGCGAACAAAAAGTTCGAAGATATTGAGAGCGATCTGAGCAAAGACTGGTTTAATGCAAAGCAAACATCTCCGCTAGAGTGGAATGATGCCAAGGAAGCAGTGCGTGATTCCTATGATCATACGGACAGACTTTATCGTGAAAGATTAAATAACAAGAAATAATCTACCCACCATGATGTATGGCCGCTTCATCACTAAGCGGCCATACATCAACAGGATCTTATGAAAAAAAATACAAAAACCCAGACAGCAAAATC
This sequence comes from Bacteroidota bacterium, assembly GCA_013289015.1. GTDB lineage: Bacteria > Bacteroidota > Bacteroidia > Chitinophagales > Chitinophagaceae > Parafilimonas. The sequence continues at coordinate 13,099 of JABDAV010000075.1, forward strand.
ACCCCAGGCAAAACGCGCCCAACCTAAACAGAAAGCCAGCGCTCCTAAGCAAGGCATCCGCCTCGCCGATTTCATTCATAAAAATACAAAACAAATAATAAGCGAGTGGGCGACCTTCGCGCTGACATTGACACCTAATAACAATGACAAAACGCCCCTTGCCCTGCGTGACCATATCGATAGAATACTCGCTTTCATAGTAACTGACATAAGATCCGCTCAGACCCGTTCAGAGCAGGTAAAAAAATCACACGGAAAAAAAGAGAAAGGCTCTTCCCCCACCGCAGCAGAAATCCATGCAGCTTTGCGTCTGGCGGGTGGTTTTGATATTGACCAGATGGTCTCAGAATATCGCGCTTTACGTGCCAGCGTTATCAAATTATGGAGCAAAGCCAATACCCAAATGAGTAGCGTAGATATATTAGATCTTATCAGGTTCAATGAATCTATTGATCAGGAATTGGCGGAATCGATAAGCCATTACACCAAAAAAGTCAGTTATTCAAAAGATCTGTTCATAGGCGTATTAAGCCATGATCTCCGCAGCCCGCTTAATGTAATATTGATGTCGGCACAGCTTATGTTGAATATGGTACTACCTAATGAACAACCAGCACTAAACGAACGGCAAACAATGCTGGCCACACAGATCTTTGAGAGTACCTCCCGCATTATTGAAATAGTTAATGACCTTCTGGATGTTACCCGCGCACGGTTCGGTTCTGATCTTCCAGTGGTCCGCGCCCCTATGGACATTGGCTTTGTAAGCAGGCAGTTGGTTGATGAGATGCGGGCAGCTCATCCGACACGCACTATACTCCTCACAGTTTCTGGAAATATGAAAGGGCAATGGGATAAGGCTCGTATTGGCCAGGTACTCTCGAACCTGATCGGTAACGCGATACAATATAGCTTTAAGGATTCACCTGTTAAGGTTACTGCAAAAGGTACCGCAAAAGAAGTGGTATTATCAGTACATAACTATGGCCTACCGATCCCGCCCGAAAAAATGAAAACTATATTTGATGCATTGACCCGTGCAGTTACAGATGAAGGGGATCACCCTTCCTCAGCCAATCTTGGTTTGGGGCTTTATATTGTTAAGGATATAATTGCCTCCCATGGCGGAACCATCAACGTAACCTCATCAGAGGAAGATGGCACAACCTTTACCACACGGTTTCCACGTTCAGTCTGAGTTCTGTTAATGTATTACATCCAGTGAAAAAAGAATGTCTTTAAGGTCTTCAATATCTACTGGCTTAACCAAGTGATGATCAAACCCGGCCTCTTTGGAGCGTTTCCGGTGTTTCTCTTCCCCCCACCCTGTATGTGCTATAAAAATAGTGTTCTGAAGAACTGGTTCCTTATGCATGGCTTTGCATATTTCATATCCATTCATTCCAGGTATCCCAATATCAAGCAATATAACATCGGGGTGAAAAGATTTTGCCAGTGTAATAGCGGCTTGCCCCTCATGGGCCACCTGCACCGTATGCCCCAGAATTTCCAGCGTCCACATCATGACTTTGGCCAAAGCTTCATTATCATCAACCACGAGTATGCGATAGTTATGCAGCTTTCCTACTGTTGATTTTTTAGAGTGAGTTATTTTCATTTAGACAGTATAGGCATGTGAGAATCTTTTTCCCATGTGTTTGTATGAACAAGACACATGCCAGCTAAATCAAGGAAAAGCTTATAGAGAAAAGATATATTAGCCGTGTTGAGGCATAGCTTCTTGATGTCTTAACAACTAGGTTTTAGAAGTAACAGATATCTGAGGATATAGGTTATTTTTAATAATCTAAAATAAGGATTTTTATGAGTAATAATGAAAACATTTCTAACCAGGACAAAAATAAAGTTCAGGCTAGCGGACAAAAGCAGCCTCAACAAGCCCAAGGAAATCAGCAAAACCAACAAGCTGGTAAACCTGCTGATGCTTCTAAAGATAAGCAAAATAATAATGAAGCTAAAAAAGATTCGAACAATAAAGACCCTAAAAAGTCCTAATATTGAACTTAATCTTGAATAAAGACGAAAGAAAACCGGGTTTAGGCCCGGTTTTTTTTATCACAAAATGACTACAATAAAAGTAAGGTTGCGGTTTAAAAGTTGTGATCTGTTTAAAATAGCTCACGGGCAATTCCTAATCGCTAGGTCGGATGTTCGAATCATCTCGTTCCCACCAAAATTAATTTACCTGCTAAAATAGAAAGAGAAAACATTATAGCATACAAGTCAATAGGTTATGCGCATAAAAGCAGTATAACCAGTGCCAGTGTAGGTTAGTTGAACCAGTCACGCCTCTCAGCCCCTTGGTCAGTTTGCCATCAGTTTACAATGTTATAATTAGGAATCTTTAAGTTAGCAGATAGTAAATGTATTATGAAAGATCTTTTATCATTATTAATCATTTTTTTCCTAACTTCCTGCTCCACTGCCAATATTGCTAATATAAAAAATTCCGAAACTGAAATAGATCCTTTTGAAGCACGCGATACTTTAAAGCCTCTAAATAAGAAGATATTTTCATTAAATCTTGCTTTAGATGAAACAATTATAGGCCCGGTTGCCCATACTTATCACCATGTACCGGAATGGGGCCGCAGGCACATTAATAATTTCCTTACCAATCTGGATGAACCACTTAACTTTGTTAACGGCTTACTTCAAGCCAGACCTGACATTGCATTCGCTTCTTTCTGGAGATTTATTCTTAATACCACTATAGGGTTCGGTGGCGTTAATGATTTTGCAAGCAAGGCCGGTCTTAAACATTATGATGAAGGATTCAGCAAAACCCTTGGCAGCTATGGTGTAGATGAAGGCATTTATCTTGTATTGCCGGTCATAGGCCCTTCAAGCGTACGCGACACTACAGGATTAGTGGCAGATTGGTTTCTCGACCCCCTTGGATGGTTAATGAACACCACCGAAACCATAACACAAATTACCATGGATGGAATTACAACCCGTGATAACGAAGATGCCGTAATAGAACAATTTTATTATGATTCTATAGAGCCTTATTCAGCCACAAGAGCGGCCTACCTTCAGCACTCGGCATTCAAACATTAAAGCTAACAACAAAGATTATGGCAAGCTTTATAAAGAAAATATTTATTATCAGTTCATTGTTTATAAGCTCTACATTTCATATCTCTGCTGAAGCTAAGCCGGTAGAAGTGTGCCAAAGTTTTATAAAAAATAAAACTGATATCATGCTACAAATCTTTCATAACACAAAACTTACTGAATCAGAAAAACGTAGGGATCTTGCGGTTTTATTCCAAGAATCGGTTGATACCGACTGGATAGGAAAATATATCTTAGGACATTCATGGAAGAATGCTACAGAAGCCGAACAGAAACAATATCTAAAATCTTACCGCGAATATATTACTCATACCTATGTATCAAAGTATAATGATGAAGATACAAAAGATATATATGATATAAAAATATCCTCAGTAATACCCACGCAACAAAACGAGTTTTTAGCCAGCACATTAATAAAAGTTAAAGATGACGATGATATAAAAATAGACTATGTCCTGGCCCAATCGGCAGATAAGTGCCAGGTTCATGATATCAACATTGAAGGAGTAAGCTTGATCCTTACTCAACGCTCTGAATTCAGCGCCGCGGCAGGCTTCTCAGGTATAAACGGCGTAATAAAATCAATGGAAAAACAATATAAGATGATCACCTCATCCAGGTAATGGGGAGAAATTCACACAAACACTGCTATACAGCCTCATCGCCAAATTAATATGCACGAAAAGATATATAAATCAATAGCTTGGTGGGTGGCGAGGGACTCGAACCCCCGACCCTCTGGGTGTAAACCAGATGCTCTAACCAACTGAGCTAGCCACCCTTTTAAGTCTAGTAACTATAATTTGAAAGCAAATCTTTCTAAGTCCAGGATTTCTATACGCTTCTGACAAAAAGTAAAGAAATTTTTTATAGGATTATCCGTAAATCCTTCTAGATTTATAATCTAGCATAAAATGACTTATATACAGCATGTTAGCAGGGCACTATTCAAAATTTATTGATTTTTTCATCTGGGAATTTTTTTGTATCTTACCAATGCTTATATAAGAAATAATTGCGGCAAAGATTATATAGGCTGAGATTATATAATAATTCTCCGTTACTCCTATTGCCCAGGTAATTAGTGCGGGAGCAGTTCCACCGAATATAGCGGCCGCAACATTACATGAAATTGACATGCCAGTATAACATGTTCTTGTTGGGAAGATATCCACCAGTAATGCTGGAATAGGAGCTATATAGGCACCAATTATAGCAGCAAAAATTATCTGCGAAATAAGTGCAAACGCAAAATGCCCGCTACCCAACAAGAATACAAACGGCACGGCAAAGATAAAATATGCAATTAAAACATATTTCATTATTTTTTCCCGGTTGAACCTGTCACACAAATAAGCAGAAATCGGTGTTACAAGCATCATAACCAACAAACTTACTGTATTCACCAACAATGCCTCGTTCAATTTATAATCAAGGAACTTGACCATAAAACTGTTCATGAAAACCACTTGGATATAAAACGGGATTGTTACAGCAAAATATGCACCAATTGCAATTATGAGCTCTTTACTGTTTTCCATAAAGGTCTCTTTAACCGGCTTGTCTGATATATGGCCTGTTTCCTGAGCATCAAGAAATGCAGGGCTTTCACCTAGGTGAGTGCGGATATACAGGCCAACCAAACCAATAAACAGGCCAAGGATAAATGGGATCCTCCAACCATAATTTTCAAAATTTTCAGGCGACATAATTTCAGAAAGGAAAGTGGAGATCCCCGATCCGAAAAGCACACCTATCAGCATACTTATTATTGTGGTGCTACCAATAAGGTTTTTCTGATTTTTTTCAGCATGTTCCACAAGATAAATTATTGAACCGCCAAATTCACCACCAATTGCAACGCCCTGTATCAACCTTATTATCGTGAGAAAAACTGGGGCCAGTATTCCAATAGTTTCATATGTTGGCAATAAACCAATACATGCAGTTGGAATTGCCATTAAAAGAATTGAAAGGGAAAGCGCAGATTTGCGCCCATATTTATCGCCTATATATCCGAAAAATATCCCTCCTAGCGGACGCATCAAAAAACCAGCGGCAAAAATTCCAAAAGTTGCGATCAAAGCGATCTTCGCATCACCTGCCGGAAAGAAATTCTTGCTTATAAGGGCTGCAAAGTGGCCATAAAGTGCATAATCATACCATTCAAGGCCATTGCCTATCATGGCAGAGGTTATAACTTTTTTTATTGAAGACATGCTAAGCCTTTTATAACAACTGTTTTTCTATCGCCTCGATCATATAACCAGCGATATCTTTATGTGTTAC
>JABDAV010000076.1 GCA_013289015.1 Bacteroidota bacterium
ATGTTTTTGATCCAAATCTTGTGTATAGTACTACACGCGTAACCATTGCACCCATTTTAATTATCACCGGCCTTCTTGTAGAATTGTATGCAATTCTTAAGAAACCTAAAGAAAAAAATTCATAAACGACTGCGCTTAAATAAGCGCTTTTTTATTTTATCTATTAACCAAAGCAGCTATGACTATTATTCAAGCCATCATTATTGCAATTATTGAAGGCATAACAGAATTTTTGCCTATCTCCAGTACTGCACACATGAAATTTGCGAACCCGCTTATCGGTGTTGCTGATACGTCTTTTACGGATATGTTTGAAGTAGTGATACAGTTTGCTGCCATACTTTCTGTAGTAGTACTCTTCTATAAAAAGTTTTTTGACTTCAAAAGAACTTCGTTTTATCTAAAGCTCATCATCGCTACTATACCTGCATTAATTGTTGGTGCAGTTTTTAAAAAATATATTGACACCGCACTTGGCAATCTCTGGTTCATTGCGTGTGTAATGATCGGTGGTGGTATTTTGTTGTTATTTATTGATAAGCTTTTTAAAAACAACAATATAAACGAAGACCAGAAAATTTCTTTGCCTAAAGCTTTTGTAATAGGATGCTTTCAATGTTTTTCAATTGTATTGCCTGGCTTAAGCCGTAGTGCTTCAACCATTATAGGAGGGATGCAACAAAAGCTAACAAGAACACTGGCTGCAGAATTTTCTTTTTGTCTTGCGGTACCTACCATGTTCGCTGCGTCTGTAAAAAGTTTTTGGGATGTGTATAAAGATCATCCTGAAGTTTTGGTAAAAGACAATATGACTATATTGGCGGTTGGCGCCGTTGTTTCTTTTATTGTTGCATTGATAGCAGTTAGCTCTTTCATTAAGTATTTACAAAAGCATGGCTTTAAAGCTTTTGGTATTTACCGTATCATACTTGGTATTGTCATCCTTTTCCTTTTATGGAAAGGAATACTGCCAACATCTTAAGCAAGATTTGTTTTCTGTTTATAAAGGCTGTGTAAAAAATCCTCATACAAGATTGTTTTTGTGTTGGCTCAATTGTTGAAACAGTTTAAATAATTTTTAAACTTAAAAACAACAATTATGAAACAGTATATTAAGGCAGTTACAACAAGAATTGTATTATTCCTGCTTACTTTTTTTACCAGCACAATATATGTGCTGGCGCAATCATCAAATTCAAGCGCTACCACCACTACCACTCAAACACAAACATGGTACACACAACCCTGGGTTTGGATTGTTGGCGGCGCTGTGTTTATACTTGTACTAATTGCTTTAGTGCGCGGCGGAAACAAAGACAGTGTTAGCATTACAAAAACAACTACAACAGAAAGAGATGTTTAATAGTATATAAAATAAAAGAGGCTGCCCAATAGGAACAGCCTCTTTATTTTTTTATCAATTACATCTGTGAGTCATAAGACCACTTTATCCAAATTGCGCCCCACGTAAAACCTCCGCCAAAAGCCGCGAGTACAATATTATCTCCTTTTTTAAGCTTACCCTGCCACTCCCACAAACATAAAGGTATTGTTGCCGCTGTAGTATTGCCATAACGTTCAATGTTTATCATCACTTTATCTTTTGATAAACCCATACGGTTTGCGGTGGCATCAATAATTCTCATGTTTGCCTGGTGTGGAACCAGCCATGCTACATCATCTGATGAAAGATTATTGCGCTGCATTATTTCTGCACTTACATCAGCCATACCTGCGACAGCATGTTTAAATACAGTTTTACCTTCCTGGAAAACGAAATGCTTTTTTGAAGTGACTGTTTCAATAGAAGCTGGTTCGAGAGAACCACCTGCTTTCATATGCAGATAATCAACCCCATTCCCGTCCGATCTCAAAATGCTGTCTAAAATACCTGTGTCATCTGTTGAAGGTTCAAGCAGAACAGCACCGGCGCCATCACCAAAAATAATGCAGGTGGCCCTGTCGGTATAATCAACAATGGCACTCATTTTATCCACACCCACTACAATTACTTTTTTATACCTGCCAGTTTCAATCAACGCCGCGCCTGTTTCAAGTGAGAATAAAAAACCACTGCAGGCCGCACTCAGGTCAAAGCCCCATGCATTTTTTGCGCCTATCTTATTTGCTATAATATTTGCGGTTGAAGGGAATATCATATCCGGTGTTACAGTACCTACAATAATGCAATCAATTTCCAGTGGGTCCAGATTTTTTTTGGCGATTATTTCCTGTACTGCCGGGATAGCAAGATCGCTGCTGGCCTTACCTTTTTCTTTTAAAATTCTTCTTTCTTTAATACCGGTTCTTGTTCTTATCCATTCATCATTGGTTTCAACCATTGTTTCAAGTTCCTGATTTGTCAATCGGTACTCAGGGACATAACCGCCTACTGCAGTAATGGCGGCTGTTAATTTAGTCATACGCTTATATTCTACGATTCAAAAATATTGAAATTATCGCCAATACTATCAACAGCATTAACTCTTAACTACTTCTTCAAACTCTCCGGTTTTTTTATTTTTTGCAACATTATTCCAGTTAAAATATTTTCCGTTCATTACAACATACACACCTTGTGGCAAAGTTTGAACAAAAGCCAAAGCGCTGCCCAAATTAAACAAACCATCAGAGCTGCCAAATTTATAAGGTATCATTGCGCCCGTAAGAACGATGGTTTTATTCTTTATTTTTTGTGCAATGATAGCAGCAGTATTCGCCATTGTGTCTGTGCCGTGTGTGATCACTATTTTGTCTTCATCTGCTGCCTGGCAATGATGTGCAATTAACATGCGGTCATTATCAGTCATTTCAAGACTGTCTATCATCATCAGTGTTCTTATGTCAACATCAATTTTACAACGACCTAATTTCAGCATTTCGGGCAAATGAGAATCTTTAAAAAAAAGTTCCCCGTTTAGTTCATTATATTCTTTATCAAATGTTCCTCCGGTAATAAAAATGCGGATCGCCATGCTGAAAAATTAAAAGTTAGAAATCAAAATTAAAAACTAATTATTCTTTCCTTTTAACATGGGTACAAAAGAAAAATAATCAAACCATTCTTGCACATAACTGCCATCAGCTTTTTTGGTAATGCGCAACATACGCTGCATGTTGCCTTCATCAACAGGCAACACCATCAGGCCGCCTGTTTTTAATTGCTCAACTAATTTAGGCGGGATAAAAGGCGCTGCTGCTGTTATTAATATTTTATCGAAAGGAGCATAGGTTGCCAGGCCTTCAAAACCATCGCCGTAAAAAAATTTTATGTTCGGATATTTTCCTTTAAAAAAAAATGACTTATGCATTTCGAACAGTTTCCGCTGCCTTTCAACAGTGTAAATCCATGCGCCCATTTCTGCCAGAACACATGCCTGGTAAGCACTTCCTGTTCCTATTTCTAAAACTTTGTCATTGCGATGTATATTCAGTAACTGTGTTTGATATGCAACTGTATAGGGTTGTGAAATAGTTTGATCAGCAGCTATAGGAAAAGCTCTGTCTTCATAAGCTATCTTATCAAATGCCGAATCTAAAAAAAAGTGACGCGGGATATTATACATTGCTTCAAGTACCAGTTCACTTGTAATACCTTTTGTTCTAAGCTGGTCGATTAGTTTTTTTCGTAAGCCTTTATGTTGGTATGTATCTTCCAGTTTTCGCATTGTTGCAAACGTAACAAAAAGCTATGAGCTATTAGCTATCAGCCAAGAGCTAAGCTGCTGCATTTGTTCTGTATTTACCCTGCCGTGGAAAAAGCATTTCGGCAATAAAAATAAGTACAAGACTGAGCGCTGTTGTTGCTGTAACCTTTCCAATAAAATAAAAGAAATCTCCGAACTCCATCCATTCAATAAATACAAGTAAGGCAATATGCAGGAACGTAAGTATAAGAATATACGTAGCGTAAGATGCCCAGCCCATGCTCTTTGCTGAAGGCTCTGCAAAGCTTAGCTGTATTGTATCCTGCGGTATTAAAAGATTTAAAAGAAACGGCCTCAGGTAAGCAATGAAAACACAGGGTACTGTATGTAAGCCCGGGGTACCACTGAAATAATCGAAGGTTAAACCGAATATAAATGCAAGCAACATTAAGCCGGGCCTGCCTATATTGAATGGCAACCATAAAATAAAAAGGAAGTATATATAAGGTTTTACAAACTGATGAATTGGAGGCACCTTGTTGAATATGTACACCTGCACAAGTATAAACAACACAAAGCGTATTATATTTTTTAGCAGGCTCGTCATTGCTTTAGTGTTTTTGCTTCTAAATCTTTCTGCTCAGCCCATATCATATTATCAACCAGATATGCGTATTGAATGTTGTAAAAATCTGTTGCTGTTTTTACTTTAAGATCATAAAATCCGCTGGCAGGATCGCCACCAATTGCAGCAATAGTTCCGATCATGATACCCGGCGGATAATTTCCTGATAAGTTGCTTGTGATGATACTATCACCAATTTTTACTTTAGCTGATTTAGGAACATTATGCATCGTTACATAGCGTGGATCCTTTCCATCCCAATCAACAAGACCGGTATAAAATCCTTTCTTCGTCATTGCGCTTACTTTGCTGTTACGGTTAAGCACGCTCATTACGCGACAATAATTTTTGCTTGTGTCAATCACCTTTCCAATAATACCCTGAGGCCCTATCACACCCATGTCTTTTATAACTCCTTGTTTGCTGCCTCTGTAAAGTGTTATATAATTATTCTGATCAGACACATCGTTGTTTACTACTTTAGCCGGCAGGAAAAGAAATTTTCTTACACGGCCCAATGTATCTTTTAATAAAGAATCAATTTTAATTACAGTTGATGTATCGGGTGATTCAAAGCTTGATCTTAATAAACCACGCAATTCTGCATTTTCAGCGGCAAGGTCTTCATTGGTTTTTTTAAGTTTGAAATAATATTCAACACTGTTGTATTGCGCACCTACTTTACCCGTTGCTTCGCTCGCAATGTTGGAAAAGACCACATTGTATGTTTGATTATAATTGATGAGAATGCCGAGAGAAATTCCCGTTAGAATCAGGAATAAGAACAGGTTAAAAAAATGACGTATGAAAGCTATTATATTCCGCATCAAGCCCCTCCCGGCCTCCCCTAAGGGGAGGAGATAGAACGTTAATTTTTATATTGCTTGTTTAACATGTGAAGTTTGTAAGTCTTCCCTTCGGGAAGATTTAGATGGGCCTTTATTTCATTACAAAAGGATAACGCTGGTAATTCTTAAGTGCCAGGCCTGTTCCTCTTACAACACTTATCAGCGGATCTTCTGCGATATGAACAGGCAGTTTTATTTTCTGGCTTAAGCGTTTATCCAAACCACGCAGTAAAGCACCGCCACCGGTCAAATATAGACCTCTGCGATAAATATCTGCAGCCAGTTCAGGCGGTGTAGTTTCCAAAGCTTTTAAAATGGCTTCTTCAATTTTAAAAATTGATTTATCCAACGCTTCTGCAACTTCCTGGTAACTTACCATGATCTGTTTTGGAATACCCGTAACAAGGTCACGCCCATTTACCGGCATATCGTCCGGTGGGTTTTCAAGGTCTTTCATGGCAGCGCCGATAGTTATCTTAATTTGTTCAGCAGTACGTTCCCCGATCAATAAACTATGATAACGGCGTAATGCTTCCATTATATCAGAAGTAAATTCGTCGCCGGCAATGCGAATGCTCTGATCGCAAACAATACCTGCCAGCGCAATTACAGTTATGCCTGTTGTGCCGCCGCCAATATCAATGATCATATTACCAACCGGTTCTTCTACATCAATACCAATTCCAAGCGCAGCGCTCATTGGCTCATGTATAAGATAAACTTCAGTGGCGCCTGCCTGTTCTGCACTGTCGCGCACAGCACGTTTTTCCACTTCAGTAATGCTGGAAGGAATACATATCACCATTCTCCACCTTGGAGCAATCCATGGTTTTTTGGGATGGATCATTTTGATCATTTCCTTTATCATCAGTTCTGCCGCATTAAAATCAGCAATTACACCGTCTTTCAAAGGACGAACTGTACGAATGCTCTCATGCGTTTTTTCGTGCATCATTAAAGCACGCTTTCCAACAGCAAGCACTTCTTTTGGATTGTTACGGTTTAAAGCAATTATAGAAGGTTCATTCACTACCACTTCATCATTGTGAATGATCAGGGTATTTGCGGTGCCAAGGTCAATTGCAATCTCCTGTGTGAAAAAATTAAAAAGTCCCATTTATATAATTAGTTACGTATGTTATTTTATAATGCCGCAAAGGTGTACGAAATAATTTGAATTTACAAAGTACCGGCAAGCAATTTCAGGGGTTTTTATTAATATGCACAACCCTTTATTTTCCGGTTGTAAAATTTATTTGGTTACCAGCGATAGAATTGCTATTAAACTTCGTTGTGTCACTCCCTTCAACTGCATGAATTCTGTTCAACTCAAAAAATCAAAACACTTTACCTGAAAATGAAAATTAAAAATCGTATATATCTTTTCTTCCCCTTTAGGGGTTGGGGGCTTCAAATTCATATCCTATATCACTTCTGAAATACATCCCGTCAAAATATATGCAATTCAAAACTTCTTTCGAGAGACGCACTCCATCAGCAATTTCCCTGCCAAATGAACTCACTGTCAATACTCTCCCACCATTGGTTACAACTTGTCCGGCTTCATTCATTTTAGTGCCTGCATGAAAAACAATTGAATCATCAAATTGACGAATTGACGAATCATCAAATTCTATCAGCTTATTTTTTTCATAATCGCCGGGATAACCTTTACTTACTGCAACAATAGTAGCACAGGCTCTTTCGTCGAACTCAATAACTTTATCTTTTAAAGTATTATTATGTACCGATAAAAATAAATCTATTAAATCATTTTTCAATCGCGGTATCACTACTTCTGTTTCAGGATCACCCATCCTGCAATTATATTCAATAACGAAAGGCTCATCATCAACTTTTATCAACCCAAAAAATATAAAGCCATTGTAAATGATGTTTTCTTTTTGCAAACCATCAATGGTTGGCTGAATAATTTCTTTTTCTATCTTCTGCAAAAAATCATCTGTAAGAAAAGGCAATGGGCTTACACAACCCATTCCACCGGTATTCAAACCTGTATCGCCAACACCAATACGTTTATAATCTTTTGCATGGCCAATGATCTTATAATCTTTTCCATCAGTTAAAACAAAAACGCTCAGTTCAATTCCATCTAAATATTCTTCAATCACCACTTTGCTTGATGCCTCGCCAAACTGTTCGTGAATGATCATTTCTTCAAAAGCCTTTAATGCATCTTCAGTTGTTGTTGCAATAACAACACCTTTGCCTGCAGCCAAACCATCCGCTTTTAAAACAACAGGCAACGAATGTTGCTGAATATATGTTTTACCTTCATCATAATTCTCTTTGGTGAATTCAGCATATGCAGCAGTTGGAATATTATTGCGCTGCATAAATTTTTTAGAGAAAGCTTTGCTGCCTTCCAACTGAGCGCCAATTGCTGAAGGAGCAATTAAAAGCCCCCCCCAACTTCCCCCTTCAGAGGAGGCTTTGTAAGACTCGAAGTAATCATATATTCCTTTCACCAATGGTTCCTCGGGCCCTACTATAATCATTTCAATATTATTTTCAATTGAAAATCTTTTGATGGCTTCAAAATCATTCACACCAATGTTTATATTTTTTCCGCATTCAGAAGTGCCTTCATTTCCCGGCGCAATAAATAGTTGAGAGCAACGTTTGCTTTGTTGAATTTTCCAGGCAAACGCGTGTTCCCTGCCGCCGCTCCCGAGTAAAAGAATATTCATGAACTGAAATTAAAGCGGCGAAAGTAAACGGTTTTAATTAAAGCAAAACAACGTTGATGAAAACTGTTATATATTTTATTTTTGACCTAATATTTTTTCTACCTCATGCCTGTAACTGCGGCTGATAGGCAATTCATATTTACCAATTTGAATGATATCGTTTGTATAAGATTCAATTTTATTTGTTGAAACAATAAATGAACGATGAATACGGATAAAATCGTTTGGCAGGTTTTCTTCTAATGATGAAATTGATTGTTTGGTAATAATTGGCTTTACTTTAGTTACCACCTTTATATAATCTTTCAGGCTTTCAATAAATAATATATCATCTAACGGTATCTTTAAAGTCTTCCTGTCTGCACGAAAATGAATAAATGAATCATGCAGATTCTCTTTCTCAATATGTAATGACGCGCTTTGAGCAGACAAAGTTGTATTCATCACCTTATTCACTGCTTTTAAAAAACGCTCGAAAGAAATTGGTTTTAATAAATAGTCAACTGCATCTAAATCGAAACCTTCAACAGCATATTTTCTAAACGCTGTTGTAAAAATTATTTTAGGCGGATTTTTTAAGGTGCGTATAAAATCGGTGCCCAATAATTGCGGCATTTGTATATCTAAAAAAATAAGATCAATTGTTTTACTTTGAAGTATCTGCCATGCTTCAACTGCATTACTACAGGTGGCCGCCAATTCAAGCGAAGGCACTGCTTCAATATATTTTTGAATAATGCTTAATGCAGGTGGTTCATCATCAACAGCAAGGCAGGTGATTTTTTTGGTTGACATTGAAATTTTTTTTAAACAGGTACGAAACGTATCTTTTCAGTTGCCAATTCATCTTCCTTTAAAATATATTCCTCTAAAGGCAACTGCATGTTAACTATAAAGGTATCGTTTGTTGATTCTATTTGCAAAGAATGTTTGCCAGGGTATAAAAGCTGCAGTCTCTTTTTTACATTGTTTAAACCAATTCCTTTTTTTTCATTAGCGTTTATTTCTGAGTAGGGTTTACTGTTAACTAAAGAAAAATAAAGCATGTTTTCGTTTACTTTAATATCAAGTTTTATCCATGGATTGTTTAGCATTTTGCTTGCGCCATGTTTAAAACTATTTTCAATAAATGGTATTAATAATAATGGAGTAATCATTTTATTTTCACCAATTATGATTTTGGTATCTATTGAAAGATTATTTCCATAACGCACCAGTTCAAGTTCTATATAATCATTAATCAATTTTATTTCTTTGCTCAAGGGCACTATTGGATGTTCGCATTCTTCTACAATATAATGAAACATGCTTTCAAGTTTTGCCACGAGATTCTTGGCGTACGTAGATTTATTTAAGGTAAAAGAGTAAATGTTATTTAGTGTATTAAATAAAAAATGCGGGTGTATCTGCGCTTTTAATAATTGTAACTCGGCATTTACATTTTCTTTTTTTAAGATTGAAATTATCTCTTTGTTTTTGCTGCCAGTTTTTAAAAAACTTTAAGGCAATAAAAGTAAAACCGATAAATGCAGGTCCGTCTATAACTTGTGTAAAGCTAATAATGAAAACCAATGGAACAGGATTCACATAAAGATTTAGCCGCTGCATAATTGGGTTATAAGCAAAAGCAAAAGCAGCATATCTAAAAAATGAAGTAACAATCCATAACAATAGAAACATGCAAATGAATTTGAAATATTTCTTTTTCCAAAAATAAGCAGGCACTAAAAAATACAGCAATGGATAACAAAATATCATCTGGCATGCCAAGTGAAAAAAAATTCTTATTGATACCATTTCATAAAACCTGATAAACCCATCTCCGCTAATTCCATTAAGTGAGCCGGTAATTTTAGGGGGCGCAGTAGCTACCATAAAGAAATAACAAGCAATCCAAAATATAATATGCCTTTTAATACGGTATTTTTTTTCGTTTGAAAATATAAAATCACGCATGCTCATATATTATTCCCCATCATTTTGAATGTTTGGATTTTGCAGACTGATAATTTTATTTAATTGAAGCTGCATATTAATTTCAAGGCTGCTTGAAGAAGAATGCACATCCAGCCTGAATTTGTTTGAATGAAAAATCTGTAGCCTCTTTTTTGTACTATCGAGAGTTGATTGAAAAGAAGCCATAATTTGATTGCCGTCCATGTTATTTTTTAAATGGAAATAAAGATTTGAATTAATTTTTTTTAATTCTATGAATATAACAAGTACCTTATTTAACTTTTCAAAAGGAACGATGCCAATTTCTAATAGTGGAAGAAATAAACCTGGTGTAATATAGTGAGTGCTTGTATCTCCGGATATTTTAAAACATATTTCCAATTGTTTTTTATATTCCAATTCTTTCAATTCTATGTAATTCTCAATCAATTTTATTTCCTTAGAAAGAGCTATCTGCTGTACATCTGTCTCGTACAATAAATAACTTAAAAGGTCAGATAATTTTAGAATCATTTGCGGTGCATACTGCGTTCCGGCATCTATATCATTATAAATATTTTGCAAGCATTCAAACAAAATGCGTGGATGCATTTGCATCTTAAGCAACTGCAATTTGCTTTTTATATTTTCTATTGCAAGTATTTCGCTTTCGCGCTGTTTTAAAGAAAAATCTTTAATGATTTTAAGGATGATGGCTGAACCGGTAATTATTATTTGATCTCCGATATATTTGCTCCATGCCTGGTTTATTACATCAGCTTCATTCCATTCTGAACCATAACTTCTGAAATATATTTTGGAAATGAGGTAGCATGCTATTGCAGTAACAGCAGCTAATAAAAGAAAAGATAAAATTAGAAATGAAAAAGTTCTTTTTTTAAGGTATCCGGGTAAAATAAAATAAATCGAAAAATAAACAGAGAACATAAAAACGGGTAAAAAATAAATTGCTTCATAAAATACATTTTTGTAAAGCTCCGGGTCGGTTAGAGTTGAAATTTTTATGTCTGTTAAATTAGGTATTATTGTATGTATGTAATACATTACCCAGAATGCCAAATGCCTCGCCAACCTTGGTTTTAGCTTGTTTGAAAATATAAATTCATTCCTGGTCATCTAATAAATTCTTATTAAAGATAAGCGGTTTCCAAAACGGCTATATAAAAGTAAAAGTGATGATAGATGAATGCCATTTATCGGCGATAAAACGCACTGTGTATCCAAATGCCGCTACCCATCTATTTTAACAACCAAACAGTAGAATATAAAATTTAAGTGAAATAAACATGAAGATTTTTACAAATGATTCTCATTTTTATTAATACACCAATTAAATCTACTTTATGAAAAAGATTTTTTACGCAACAGTGTTTTTAATCACAACTTCATTTACAGCAAGTGCGCAATCGAAAATTGCGGAATTGAAACAAAAAAAACAATTTCATGATGCGCATGAAGGAAAACCAAAGTTTAAAAAGTTCAACCCAAAACTTTGGAATAAATATTAATCCCTACTGGGAAGATATTAATGCACCGCATGTTGTAAACAACAGCCATATAACACAAGTACAAGTGCCATCTCCAAACGCTGTGTGGGCAAAAGTGGATTATGATACTACAGACTATGATGCCAATAAATTTATGCGTACAGCAGATGGTGGCAAAACATGGCGTATAGATTCAGTAGATGCTCCAAACGGCTATGGATTAAGCTGCATTGCAGCTATTGATGCAAACACTTGCTATGCTGCCATGTATGATGCCTTTAACTATGGCGGGGCCATGTTTAAAACTACAGATGGCGGAGATACATGGAAACAACTTGAGCCGGGAAAGCTTTTTAGTGCAAATTCATTTCCTGATATTGTTTATTTTTTTGATGCGCAACATGGGGTTACCATTGGCGATGATGACCAAATAGACAGTTCGAGACTGGAGATTTATACCACCAGTGATGCAGGTAAAACATGGCAGCGTGTCCCGGATAAAAATATACCACCTACACAGGGTTATGCTTTCAGCTCTAACTTTAATTCGTTTACCGTTTTTCAAAACAGGTTGTGGGTTACAGCAGGTGATACTTATGGTAATAGTTATATTTATCGTTCTGATGATTTTGGTAATCATTGGCAACAGTTCCCATTAACAGTATCTTTTAATGATTTTGCTTTTAGTGATAAACAAAATGGTTTAGGTGTTTCATTTGACGCTGAACCTCATGAAGTAGAAACACATGATGGCGGCAAAACGTGGGCAAATAAAAGTTTTACCGGCTATCCTATGGGATTGTTTATTACGGTTATTCCTTCCACGCATACCTTCGTAAGCACTATACCGAATGGCATTACACCTGTTGGCGGTTCTTCTTACAGCAATGATTACGGAGCAACATGGAAGCTGATTGATTCGAGTAGTGATTTCAACCCTTTCGCAGTTGCATTTCTGAACCCTTTGACTGGCTGGTGTGGCAGAGCTGATTCGCCAGACCCTACCGGCGGTATGTATAAATGGAAATATAATTTTTCATTAGATGATAAAACTATTACTGCAGATGCAAATACTTTATCAGCAACAAAGAATGATTTGAACAATACAATTAGTCCAAGATTATATCCAAATCCTGCAAAAGATGTAATTGCTGTTAATGGTTTAAGCACATCTAAAACAACACTTTCATTATATTCTATTTCAGGAAAGCTTATTCAGCAATCAACATCAACCGGCGAGAACTATCAATTCAATATACAACAATTAGCAGCCGGAAGTTATTATATCAAAATACAATCAGGTGAAAAAATTACAACATTAAAGTTTGTAAAAGAATAATTATACCTCATTAACTCTTTTATCATCAAAAACAAAAACATTCAATTATGAAAACAAAACTTCTATTTTCTTTCTCACTAATCGCTGCTGCGATATTTACTTTCACATCCTGCAAAAAGAACAGTATGCCAGTTTGTGGCGGTAATAATAGTACGATGACTACAATAAAGACTTTTGCAACAGGCTTAAACGATCCACGCGGATTAAAATTTGGCCCTGATGGAAAGCTGTATGTTGCTGAAGCTGGTATTGGCGGTACCAATTTCGTAACATCATGCACACAGGTTGTTCCGCCGGTTGGGCCTTATGCAGGCAGCGACACGGGAAGCCGCATATCTGTTATTAACTCGAACGGAGAGCGCCGCACTTACGTTAATCATCTCCCTTCAAGTATTACACAACCCGATGCCGGAAGCGGAATTCAAGGCATGGCAGATGTTCAGTTTATTGGTAACACTATGTATGCGATGATGGCTGGTGCCGGCTGTTCTCATGCAGTGCCTGATATTCCAAATAGTATAATTAAAATCAATCCTGACAGAACATGGACGATGGTTGCTAATTGCAGTGAATTTTTAATGACTCATCCTGTAGCCAATCCTGATCCTAATGATTTTGAACCCGATGGCACGCCTTACAGCATGACGAGTGTTAACGGCAACTTGTATATAACACAACCCAACCAGCAGGAA
Organism: Bacteroidota bacterium; assembly: GCA_013289015.1. Classification (GTDB taxonomy): domain Bacteria; phylum Bacteroidota; class Bacteroidia; order Chitinophagales; family Chitinophagaceae; genus Parafilimonas. The sequence continues at coordinate 13,306 of JABDAV010000076.1, forward strand.
GTTGACAAGATTGATCCTTCAACCGGTAGAATATCCCGTGTAGTAGATATTTCAATACTTCATAACGGAAGTACTGGCGGTTGGATCGGGCCCACATCAATGGTTTACCATGGCGATAATCTTTATTTTGGAACACTTACACCATTCCCCATTGTTCCGGGTGCTGCCAATGTGTATAAATTAAGTGCGGATGGCTCTTATAGTGTATATGCATCCGGCTTTAGCGCCATACTGGGAATTGCTTTTGATAACCACAACAGGTTATATGTGCTTGAATGTATTGGTGTGGATTCAGGAACGCCCGGTTTAAGTGATATTGTAAGAATGGATGAAAACGGCAACAGGGAAATAATTGCGTCAGGGCTTGACTTTCCAACAGCAATGACATTTGGGCCTGATGGAAAATTATATATATCTGTTTGGGGTATTGGCCCTCCGGGCAATGGCCAGATTTTACAAATTGGTTTTAAGTGCGAAGAAGTGCAGGGCGACGCAAAGCAGTAATTTCTAATAAAGTTTGTTCTTATAATTAGTAAGAGAACTGTTTCTACAGTTCTCTTTTCATTCGAAAGCATTTGCTTACGTAGATTGATAACTCATTCCTGAAAATTGTCATTATTCCAGCAGGCTAATTATTCAGGCTTCTTATTCGGTTTTTCATAAAATATTTTCATTTCTGAATTTAATTTTTTTCTCATTAATAATCCAAAACAAAAATGTATGAAAACGTTACTTATTAAAACACTTACTTTTTTTATTACCGGTTTATATTTTTTTATAAACACTGTAAATGCACAAAATATATTTCCATCAACGGGAAGAACAGGTATATATACCACTTCGCCAATAACTTCTTTACAGGTTAAAGGAGGCGCACGTATAGGAACAACTGCTAATTATGTAAATATTGATAGCGCAACCGGCAAGCTTACGTTTGGCGGCACCGGTGTTTACCAGGTGGCCGGTAATAAGTATGCCTTTCAATATACAGGCAATCCTAATTACGGATTATTCTTTAATTCATCAAGTGTTCAATATGAATTTAGAAATGGAAGTGCAATTCCTGTGTTTAGTATAAATGCAAACACTGGCAATAGCGTATTTAATGGCACGGTTAAAGTAGGCGCTTATACATTGCCTGCAACTGATGGTACCAATGGGCAGGTTTTAAAAACAAATGGCTCCGGCGGGCTTACCTGGAGTAATGATAATGGCACAAGTTATACTGCCGGTACCGGCATTAGTATTAGTGGAACAACAATAACCAATACAGCACCGGATAAAACAGTAGTGCTTACTGGTGGCGGTGCAACCACTATAAGCGGCACCTATCCTAATTTCACTATTTCTTCAACTGATAATAATACTACTTACACAGCGGGTACAGGGCTTAGCCTTAGTGGTACAACATTTACCAATACTGCACCGGATCAAACAGTGGTACTGACAGCAGGTACAGGAATATCTGTAACAGGAACATATCCCGGTTTTACTATTAGCAATACGGGTGTTGGTGGTTGGGCACTTACTGGTAATGCAGGCACTAACCCTTCAGTAAATTTTATTGGTACTACGGATGCCAATCCGTTGGTATTTAGAGTAAATAACGTAAGGGCTGGTTTTATAGACTATGATAATACAAAAGGCAATACAAGTTTTGGCTATCAAAATTTAATTTCTAATACAGGAGCTTATAATACAGCTTTTGGATATAATTCGCTTTATTCTAACACCACGGGTTTTGACAACACCGCGAATGGAAATAGTGCCCTTTATTACAACACCACAGGTTATTACAACACCGCCAATGGTGCTTTTGCTCTTTATTACAACACCACGGGTTATTTAAACACCGCAAATGGGACAGATGCCCTTTTTAACAACACCACGGGTTATTCCAACACCGCTAATGGTCCGTTTGCCCTTGTTTACAACACCACGGGTTATGAAAACACCGCTAATGGTGATGATGCTCTTTATTCCAACACCACCGGGGATGACAACACCGCCAATGGGTACACTGCCCTTTTTCACAACACCACGGGTACTGGAAACACCGCGAATGGTCCGTTTGCCCTTTATTACAACACCACGGGTTTTTCCAACACCGCGAATGGTGCTTATGCCCTTTATTCCAACACCACCGGGGATGGCAACACCGCCAATGGAACTGATGCCCTGTATTCTGACACCACGGGTTTTTCCAACACCGCGAATGGTGCTGGGGCTCTTTATGCCAACACCACGGGTTATTCCAACACCGCGAACGGTCATGAGGCTCTTTATGCCAACACCACGGGTTATTCCAACACCGCGAACGGTTTAGATGCCCTTTTTTACAACACAACAGGTTTTGACAACACCGCGAACGGTTATGATGCTCTTTATGCCAACACCACAGGTTATTACAACACCGCGAATGGAGGAGATGCCCTTTATTCCAACACCACCGGTATTGAAAACACCGCGAATGGGTACGGTGCTCTTTATTCCAACACCACGGGTTATTTCAACACCGCGACTGGTAACGATGCTCTTAATGACAACACCGCCGGGGGTGAAAATACCGCAAATGGTGATGGCGCCCTTCTTTTCAACACCACGGGTTCTGGCAACACCGCGTATGGTAATGATGCCCTTCTTTCCAACACCACCGGCTCAGACAATACTGCTATTGGCGATCTCACTGATGTAAACAATAGCAATTATTACAATTCAACTGCTTTAGGAGAGGAAGCACTTATTACAGCATCTAACCAGGTGCGTATTGGTGACGACAATGTAACCAGCATCGGGGGGTATACAGGATGGACTAATATTTCTGATGGAAGGGCAAAGAAAAATATTAAAGCCAATGTGCCGGGGCTTGCTTTTATTAATCTCTTAAAACCCATTACCTATAATCTTGACCTTGATGCTGCCGACAAAATAATACAGCGCCCCGCAATAAAAGATAAAGACGGCAAAACCATTCAGCCTTCACAGCAACAAATCGCCTCACGCCAACTAAAGCAACAGGTTGTTTGCACAGGTTTTATAGCGCAGGATGTAGAAGCTTCCGCAAAAAAGATAGGCTACGATTTTGACGGAGTAGATGCTGCTAAGAATGATAAAGATTTATATGGATTGCGTTATTCAGAATTTGTAGTGCCACTTGTAAAAGGAGAACAGGAGTTATCAAAGCAAAACGACTCACTTAAATCGATAGTAAGTTCATTGCAAAACCAGATAAATGAATTAAAAGCAATGATGGTTTCAGGTAATCAGTCAGCAATGAGTGGTCAGCAGTTAACAGTTGTTTCTTCTGCTTCACTTGAACAAAATATACCTAATCCGTTTACGAATAACACAACCATTGGTTATTCATTGCCGCAAAAAATTACAGCAGCGCAAATTATAATTACAGACAAAAGCGGCAAAACATTAAAAGCAGTAACTATTTCCGGAAGTGGTAAAGGAAGTTTAACTGTAAATGCTTCAACACTTTCATCCGGCGCGTATCAATATTCATTAATTGTAGATGGAAGACTGATTGATACCAAACAAATGGTATTGGCGAAATAGATTTTCTCTCATGTTCAAAGGCATTTTAAAATGCCTTTGCATTTTGTATTGATAACTAAATATAATTTTATGTATTCAAAATTTTACACAACAATTATTGCAGCGTTAAGTATTGCCTGCACCAGCTTACATGCACAAAACATTTTTCCATCAACGGGCGCTGCTGGTATTGGAACTATTACTCCTGATGCTTCATCCTTATTGGAAATTAAATCAACAACAAAAGGCTTATTAATTCCGCGGATGACGCAGACGCAACGCAATGCCATTACCTCACCGGCAACGGGGTTGATGATTTATCAAACAAATGCAACGCCCGGGTTTTATTACTACGGTGGTGGCGGATGGAAATCTGTGGCTGGGAAAGCATGGAACCTTACCGGTAATTCAGGTACTGATTCTTCTATAAATTTTATTGGCACAACAGATGCCAATCCGTTGGTGTTTAGAGTAAATAACGTCAAGTCAGGTTACATTGATTATAGTGCTCAAAGCTTAAATACTGCTTTGGGGTTTAAAGCAATGCTTGTAAATAGTACCGGCATAACAAATACTTCCATGGGTTATACGTCTTTATACTCTAACACATCAGGAAGTTACAATGCTGCGTTTGGAGTAGATGCCTTATATTTTAATACTACAGGAAATTTTAATACCGCTCTTGGCACATTTGCGTTAACCAATAATAATACAGGAACAGGTAATGTTGGTGTAGGTCTTAATGCGCTTGTATATAATGGCACAGGTAACAATAACACAGCTATGGGAACTAATGTACTTTATAATAATACAACAGGCTATGATAACACTGCCAATGGATATGAGGCTCTTTATTCCAACACCATGGGTTATTACAACACCGCGAATGGTGCTTATGCAGGATATAATAATAGTACAGGTACGGGAAACTTTTTAGGAGGATATTATGCAGGCTACAACGATAATAGCAGCTACAACACCATGATAGGAATTGAAGCCGGGTATTATGAATCTGTTGTTAATGGCAGTAACAATACTTATATTGGATATTATACCGGCCCTACGTCTTCCGGCTTTTTCAATTCGGCTGCAATTGGTTCAGAGGCTACTCCTACGGCCTCTTACCAAATGCGGTTTGGCGATGCTTCAGTAAGCAGTATTGGTGGTACAGTAGGATGGAGTACCTTAAGCGATGGCAGGTTTAAAAAAAATATTCATAAAGATGTGCATGGGCTTGATTTTATTAAACTGCTTCGTCCGATAACCTATACACTTGATATAGCAGCTTTAAACAAACAAACCGGGGCAGATAAAAAAATAGGCTCACTTAATGCTGCAGCACATTCAGCAGAATCTGAAGGTATAGCAAAACAGGAAAAAAATATATACACCGGATTTGTGGCGCAGGAGGTAGAAGCAGCAGCAAAAAAAGTTGGTTATAATT
>JABDAV010000077.1:0-2051 GCA_013289015.1 Bacteroidota bacterium
TGTTTGCGATGCAAAACCAGATCAGAGATTGCAAGCGCAATGACATAACCGGAGACCACGCAAAGCTGAATTATGGAAATGATGGACTCAATGTGCTCCGCAGGCCGCAATGTCCTTTGCCTCCGCTCATTTTCTTTGAAGAGACATTGCGGAGAAGGAGAGTGACATTACGGAAAAAAAAGACAACGATTCAGGAAGGTTTGTTGGTGAAGAATACCACCAAAGGCGGAGGCAACCAAATTATCGCGCTAAATCAAACCTGTCTGCATTCATCACTTTATTCCAGGCGGCTACAAAGTCTTTTACAAATTTATCCTGTGCACCGGAGCCGGCGTATATTTCTGCAATAGCTCTCAGTTCTGAATTGGAGCCAAACACAAGGTCTGCGCGGGTAGCAGTCCATTTGGGCTGACCCGTAGAGCGGTCGCTGCCTATATACAATTCTTTATCATCAGAAACGGCTTTCCATGAAGTGTTCATGTCGAGCAGGTTTACAAAGAAATCATTGGTAAGCTGTCCCTGACGCTGTGTAAAAACGCCATGTTTGGAACCATCGAAATTCGTATCCAATACACGCATGCCGCCTACCAATACCGTTAACTCAGGGGCGGTAAGGGTAAGCAATTGCGCCTTGTCGATCAGTAAAGCTTCGGTGGATGCGTTGAGTCTTGTTTTACGGTAGTTGCGGAAACCATCTGCAGCAGGCTCGAGGAAGCCGATTGATTCAACATCGGTTTGTTCCTGCGAAGCATCCATGCGACCAGGCATGAATGGAACTAAGATATCATGTCCTGCATCTTTGGCAGCTTTTTCAACAGCTGCACAACCTGCCAATACGATCAGGTCTGCAAGTGAGACTTTTTTGCCGTTTGACTGTGCACCATTAAATGCTGATCGAACGCCTTCCAATGTATCCAGTACTTTTTTTAACTGCACGGGATTGTTCACCTTCCAGTCTTTTTGAGGAGCGAGGCGAATGCGGGAGCCATTGGCGCCACCACGTTTGTCTGATCCGCGGAAAGTAGAAGCAGAAGCCCATGCAGCAGATACTAATTCAGATATGCTCAATCCTGACTGCCATACTTTTTCCTTCAAAACTGCAATATCATTCTCATCTACCAATGCATGATCAACAGCAGGAACAGGATCTTGCCATAGCAGTTCTTCTTCAGGCACGTCAGGTCCTAAATAACGGGCACGCGGGCCCATATCGCGGTGCGTTAATTTAAACCAGGCACGGGCAAACGCATCTGCAAACGCATCCGGGTTTTCAAGAAAATGCCTTGATATTTTTTCGAAACCGGGGTCGAGCTTTAAAGAGAGATCTGTTGTAAGCATGGCAGGTTTATGGCGCTTTGATGCATCATGCGCATCAGGAATAATATCATCAGCATCTTTAGCCACCCACTGGTGTGCACCGCCCGGACTCCTGGTTAATTCCCATTCAAAACCAAACAGGTTCTCAAAAAAATTATTGCTCCATTGAGTAGGTGTTTTTGTCCAGGTAACTTCTAATCCGCTCGTAATAGCATCAGCACCTTTACCTGAACCGAAGCTGTTGTTCCAGCCAAATCCCTGCAGTTCTATGCCGGCAGCTTCAGGTTCTTTGCCTACATGTGTAGCGGGAGCAGCACCGTGTGTTTTACCAAAACTGTGTCCTCCCGCAATCAAAGCAACTGTTTCTTCATCGTTCATTGCCATGCGTCCAAAAGTGACACGAATATCTTTTGCTGCTGCAACAGGATCAGGATTGCCATCAGGGCCTTCCGGGTTTACATAGATCAAACCCATATGCGCCGCCGCCAACGGGCTTTCCAAATTGCGTGAATGGATCTCCCGGCCCGGATCTTCATCTGATGAAACAACACCATGATTTTCTACCACCCCTTCAGAACCATGGGCATAACGAATGTCGCTGCCCAGCCAGGTGGTTTCGGCACCCCAGTATACATCTTCATCCGGTTCCCATACATCCGGGCGCCCGCCGGCAAAGCCAAAGGTTTTAAAACCCATAGATTCCAGCGCTATGTTCCCGGCAAGTATCATCAGGT
>JABDAV010000077.1:2121-18292 GCA_013289015.1 Bacteroidota bacterium
GGTCGGCCCAGGATATTTTGTTGCTATATTTTTGTTTGATAGGCCACAGCAGCCTGCGTGCTTTGTCAAGACTTACATTATCAGGCCAACTATTGAGTGGTGCAAAACGTTGTTGCCCGGCTCCTGCGCCGCCACGGCCGTCATGTACACGATAAGTACCGGCACTATGCCATGCCATGCGTATGAACAAGCCGCCATAATGCCCAAAGTCTGCAGGCCACCAATCCTGTGAGTCGGTCATGAGGGCATAAAGATCTTTTTTCACTGCCCCGAGGTCGAGGCTTTTAAAAGCTTCGGCATAGTTAAAATCTTTATCCATCGGGTCAGATAAAGAAGAATGCTGACGCAGGATGCTAAGTTTTAACTGGTTGGGCCACCAGTCGCTGTTCCTGGTACCGCCTCCGCCAACATTGTGTTTTAAACTGCCGTTATGGAACGGGCATTTGCTGTTGTCGTTGGAGTTGTTTTCCATTATTAAATTTTGTGGTGAGAATTTATTGCGTGTTTTTGATAGCTAAGAACTTCCAAAGTTATAGCATCGGATAAATAATTATAATCAATTAATTTTATAGTTCAATAGTTTAAAGCTATTATGACTTTAATACAATTAGAATACATTACAGCATTAGATGCGTTCAGGCATTTTGCAAAAGCTGCTGCACATTGCCATATTACACAACCATCGCTCAGCATGCAGGTGCAGAAGCTGGAAGAGGAACTCGGAATACAGATATTTATCCGCACTAATCCTGTTACTACTACTGAAACGGGGCAAATAGTAGTTGACCAGGCTAAAAAAATATTGGCAGAAGCACGTGTGATGCAAGATCTTGTTCAACAGGAAAAAAATATTGTGGCCGGCACCCTGAAAACAGGGATAATACCTACGCTGGCACCTTATCTTTTGCCGCAGTTTGTGCAGGCATTTATTAAACAATACCCGCAGGTTCGATTGAGCATACATGAACTTACTACAGAAAATATAGTACGGCAACTTAAGAATGGAACATTGGATGCCGGCATCATGGCCACGCCACTTAACGTTCCTGAACTGAAAGAAGATTTTTTATTTAATGAAGAATTTGTTGCTTATGTATCACGCAAAGAAAAACTGTTCAATAAAAAATACCTTTTGCCGGGTGATATTGATGTGCATAGTATGTGGTTACTGGAGGAAGGCCATTGCTTGCGCAACCAGGTGATGAATCTTTGTGCATTACAAAAAGATGCTTCTATAGAAAAGCATTTTGATTATGCAGCGGGCAGTATTGAAACGTTGAAACATTTTGTTGACAAAAATGGCGGTATTACCCTGTTGCCTGAACTGGCAACTTATAATCTGAGCAGTGCTAAAAAAAATATGCTGCGCTATTTTAAAAGTCCTGCGCCTGTACGGGAGATCAGCCTCGTTACTTTAAAAACATTTAGTAAAACAAGGCTTATTAGCATTTTAAAACAAACCATTATGGAAAGCCTCCCGCCACAAATGGAGCAGAAAAAAAAGGTGGATGTGATTCCCTTGTAAAGTTTATTGAGTTTGAATTCTTAACGGAATTTCTTTCAAGCACATTAACTATGCTATAAATCTGCTGCGATGTAATTTATTGCAAAGCATTGTTCCTTCAGCCCAAGTGTTGCGACGCAACGAAGATGCCATGAAATTCTATTGCTTGTAATCAAAAAATAAAAATCATAAAGCGCAGTTTTAGTAATCATACAAATAAAAAAGGCTGTCTTTTCCGCCGCTGTTGGTGTTCTTTACCAACAGCATTATCCTTCATGATGTGATAGGAATTCCCAGGATTTATCACCATTAAAAAAAAAGCCGCTGATGAATATTTATAGGTTTCCGGCAGGGTGCACAGGCCTGCACGAACAGGGTTGTAATGTATATAATCCAGCTTTTGAAGAAATAGATTTTTGCTGAACAGTGAGATACTTAAAGGGTTTCTTTCCCAAATTTGATATCTTCTGTCTTTCGCATTTACTTCAAATAATGCCAATACTTTTTGATGATTGTTTCTTAATTCTTCCAGTATCACCCGGGCAGTATATTTCATAAAAGAATGCTGTACATCTGTTGGCTTATACGCATCACTAACCTGCCATATTAAATGGATATGGTTATTCGTAATTACAAACGCATAAATTATAACACGATTATCATTAAGAAGAAACCTTAGGCTTTCTATTAAAATGTCTTTAAACTTATCAGGTTTAAGCAGGAGTTTCCATTCAAGGATGGCGGCCGTAAAAAAATCAGGGAAGTAGCTGTTGAATGGCATTATTTAAAGATGACGATTCAGGAAGGTTTGTTGGTGAAGAACACTAACAAAGGCGGAAATGTAAAATCTCTAAAGCGCAGCTTCAGTCAAACAAAAAGGCCGTCTTTTTACGGACAGCCTTTTTACTTTATAAGGAAATTCAGATTAATAATCCATTCCCATTCCGCCACCACCCGGCATTGCCGGTGCAGCAGATTTAGGTTCAGGCTTATCAGCAATTACACATTCTGTTGTTAACAACATACCTGCAATAGAAGCTGCGTTTTCCAAAGCTACACGGGTAACTTTAGTAGGATCTATAATACCTGCAGAAAATAATTTTTCATATTTTTCTGTACGGGCATTAAATCCGAAATCACCTTTACCTTCTTTAATTTTCTGCACAACAATCGAACCTTCGATACCAGCGTTGGCAACTATCTGGCGCAATGGTTCTTCCAAAGCGCGTTTAACGATGTTGATGCCTGTTGCTTCGTCTTCGTTATCATTCTTCAATTTATCCAAAGCTTCAACAGCACGGATGAAAGCAGTGCCGCCACCGGGAACAATGCCTTCTTCAACAGCAGCACGTGTTGCATGCAAAGCATCATCAACACGGTCTTTCTTTTCTTTCATTTCCATTTCTGTTGCTGCGCCGATATTCAATACAGCTACACCACCGCTTAATTTAGCAAGGCGTTCCTGTAATTTTTCTTTATCGTAATCAGAAGTGGTTGTTTCGATCTGCGCTTTAATCTGATTAACGCGTGCAGTGATATCTTCTTTCTTACCAGCGCCACCAACGATCGTTGTATTGTCTTTATCGATGGTAACCCTGTCCGCACGGCCAAGATATTCAAGCGTTGCATTCTCTAATTTATAGCCTTGTTCTTCGCTAACAACAATACCTTTTGTAAGTGTAGCAATGTCGTTCAGCATTTCTTTCCTGCGATCACCAAAGCCGGGAGCTTTTACTGCGGCCACTTTAATTGTACCGCGAAGTTTATTCACGATCAAAGTTGCCAATGCTTCACCTTCCAGGTCTTCAGCAATGATCAGCAAAGGAGCGCCTTGCTGTGCAATCTTTTCAAGAATGTGAAGGATGTCTTTCATAGCGCTTATCTTCTTATCATAAATAAGAATGTAAGGCTTTTCCAGTTCAACTTCCATCTTTTCACTGTTGGTAACAAAGTAAGCTGAAAGATATCCGCGATCGAACTGCATACCTTCAACTATTTCAATGTTGGTATCCGTTCCTTTTGCTTCTTCAACAGTGATAACGCCATCTTTACCAACTTTGCCGAAAGCTTCAGCAATCAGTTTACCGATCGTGTCATCATTGTTTGCAGAGATAGAAGCAACCTGCTGAATTTTAGCTGCATCAGAACCTACAGGTTGAGATTGAGATTTCAAATGCTCAACAACAGCAGTAACCGCTTTGTCGATACCGCGTTTCAAATCCATTGGATTTGCACCTGCGGCTACATTTTTCAAGCCCTCGCTGATGATGGATTGTGCCAGCACAGTGGCAGTTGTAGTACCATCACCTGCAATGTCTGCAGTTTTAGAAGCTACTTCTTTCACCATTTGTGCGCCCATGTTTTCAATTGAATCTTCCAGTTCAATTTCTTTGGCTACGGTTACACCATCTTTGGTAATAGAAGGTGCGCCGAATTTTTTCTCTAACACTACATTGCGTCCTTTGGGACCTAATGTAACTTTTACAGCGTTGGCTAAAATATCAACACCGCGTTTCATTTTATTTCTTGCTTCAATTTCGAAGAAGAGTTGTTTAGACATAGTATTTATTGCCCCTATCCCCCAAAGGGGGACAGATAACCTGCGGGACTAACAGGCTTTTCTATTTTTAAATTAAAAATAAAGAACGTTTTTGCCTTACTCCCCTTTAGGGGATGGGGGCGTGGTGGGATTAAACGATGGCGAGGATGTCGCTTTCCCTCATGATAAGGTAATCAGTTCCTTCGATGCTGATTTCAGTTCCGGCATATTTGCCATACAAAACTGTATCGCCTGCTTTAACAGTTACAGGTTCGTCTTTTTTGCCCGGTCCTGCGGCAATTACGGTTCCGCGCTGGGGTTTTTCTTTAGCAGTGTCAGGGATGATAATTCCGCCTGCAGTTTTTTCTTCGGCTTTTGCCGGTTCTACTATTACCCTGTCATGTAATGGGGTAACTTTCAGATCTTGTTTAGCCATAGCTTGTATAAATTTTAAAGTTTAAACTAATTGGTAAGACGCAATACGTTATCAATTTTACTGCCACCAATCTTAATAAAGCCAAATTTTCACGATTGCTTTAGCATTGGCAGCTTTAATGAGGGCGCAAAGGAAAGCTTTCCTGTATGAATGACAAAATTTCACATGAATAAGCTAAAAGGAGATGGATACTTTAGCTTTTTTCTTTTTTGTGGCGCTCGTCCACTTAGGGCCATTTTTGAGAATGTCTACGGCTTCGGCATTGCGTTTTTCGTCCAGGGGCTTTGTTATTTTAATATTATAAGGATTTCCGTCATCGTCTATCAAAAATTCCATTTCAACAAGGTCGTCAGAAGTAACAAAGGCTTCAGAGGTAGTATCCCTGTTTAATTTCGTGAGCACATAATTATTGAAAGTTTGCCATCCGCCAACCGGTTCCGGTGTTGTATTGGCAGGTTTTATTTTTTTGGTTGCATAACCCACTACTACTACATCGTTTAACGCGCTGCTGTTTTCAGCAAGTTTAATAAGGTTATTGTTGCCGGGTCTAAGTGTTGCATAAGTTGTTTCATAGCCAACTGAACTTGCCACCGAACTAAAAGCTGTATCTGATTTGAATAAGCTAAAATTTCCATTATTATCCGTTATTACAGTTATGCTTTTATCTGCCGCCTCAACAACAGCACCGGTTACCGGCTGGTTTTTTTCATCAACTACTTTGCCGGCAAAAACAGTTGGAGCAATGTTTACGCCACTTATCCTGTTGGGTAAAGCATTAGTTAGTGTATCGTTGTTTTCGTTTTTTGCCATTGATTTAACATAAAGCCGTTGAGTGTCTTTATCGTTTTGCACGGGTGCCACTAATGTTGCCACAGTAGCTTCATCGTTATTTTGTAACCCTTTTTCTATAGCAACAGGGGCTGTATTTTTTTGTTTTGATACAGGTGAAACTGCTTTTTTCAATTGTTTGTTTTGCGCAATAAATAAAACTGTATCACGGTTTTGTGTTGATGATTTTATTTCAACCGTTGCCGAATCAGGTAAAGTACTATTTTTTACCGGTTCTTTCTTCAACTGTGCAACCTGGTTTTGTTTGTTTGGCGATTGAAAGAAATAAGATGCCACTATACCAGTTCCTGCCAGCACAATTACCAAAGCGGCAATATTCAGCCACTGTGTTTTCTTATTAAATGCAACAACTTTAGATGCTTTCTTTTCTTTGGTCAATGAAGCGTTGATCTCATTCAAATGTTGCTGAGCTGCAGCAAGATCAGCATCATGAAAGCCTTCAAGCGCATCTGCCAGGAATGGGTCCTGTAAAGCGGTTTTTTCAATGTCATGCATTTCCGCAGCAGACATGTTGCCCTGCAGGTAACGCTGAATATCTTCAAACGAATAATTGATATGTGTTGATGGCTCAGCCATTTTTTTCCATACAGATTTTTAAATTACGCCTTCCGTTTTGAATTAAACTTCTAACCTTATTCCATTCATAACCTGTTTGCTCCGCGATTTCGTTGTAACATTTGTTTTGCAGGTAAAACAGGCGAATGCTTTGTTTTTGTTCGTCGGGTAAATGTTCAATACAATATTCCAGTCTTTTTAATTCATGCTCTTTTTCCAGAACGGTATCAAGATGCTCAAAGTTCTCCGATTGCATAACCGTTGATGTAAATTCCACGGTCACCATCTTTTTTTCTTTGCGCAACTGCATCAAACAATGGTTTTTTGCTACCACATATAACCAGCTTTTGAAATTATCTACCGCATGTATTTGCAATTTTGCTAACAGTTCCTGGTAAATATTCATTACTGCATCTTTCGCCGCTTCTGCATCTTTTAAATATTTCATGCATACGCCATATACCCGGTCAGTATACCTGATATACAATTGCGCCAGCATTTCCTGGTCTGCATTTTTTGCAAATGCATTCAGTAATTCTTCATCTGTTAATGCCGAGATTGATCTTATATGTTTTACCGGCGCTTGCAAATTTTATTTTACTCTGTTTACAAAATATAAAAACCACAAAGGCACTGAGAACACAAAGATGCACAAAGCTTAGTGAAAACTTAGCGTCTTCGTGTCTTCGTGGTTCAAAATTTTAAATCTAAAAAAATTTACATCATCTTATGTAATTAAAAACTCTTTTGCATCTCAGTATTAAACCAACTGATATGCAAAAACAAACCAGCATATACATTCCAAAGCCTTGCCATGAAGACTGGAACACAATGACACCAACACAACAGGGAAAGTTCTGTTTAGCCTGCAGCAAACAGGTTGTTGATTTTAGTTTGATGAGCGATCATCAAATATTGAATATTCTTTCCCATCAACCCGGAAAATTATGCGGCAGGTTTGATACAGAACAATTGCAACGTCCATTGATGGAAACAAAAATTCAAAAGAAAAAAAGCTGGTGGATGGCATTCACAATGCCATTATTGTTTTTGTTTGACAGGAGTGAAGCGCAAGAAAATAAAGTTGTTGGCGATACAACTTATATTGCTCTGTCTAAACAACAAACAAATGAAGTTTTAATTGACAAGATCGCTGTCAATAGACCAGAAAGGCCTAATACTGCTTTGACCGGATTTGTTTCAACCGGATATTTAAAAATGATCAATGTTAAAGGAAAAGTTATTGATCAAAATAACGAGCCTGTACCATTAGCAACATTATCAGTAAAAGGAACGAAAAAAGCAATTGCAGCTGATGCTGATGGTTATTTTTCAATTGTTGTAGAAAAAGTTAGTTCTGATGTTATCTTAACAGCTTCAGCGGTTGGTCTTGAAACTATTGATCAAAAAATAAACTTGCTGCAAGATTCTACAACAATAGTTATGATGAGAATGGATAGAGCATTAGCAGGTGATGTTGTGGTTACAGTTGGTGGTATTAGTGCTTGTCGACGTATTAAAGCAATTGATACACTTCATTCAACTGCAAAGAAATTTTTCGGAACAGCCATGTTGAAGCTCTATCCAAATCCTGTTGTTAATAACGGCATTATCCATCTTCAAATAAAAACTGCCGGCAATTATCAAATGCAGTTGCTCGATAATCAATCAAGATTAATGCAGGCTGAAGAAATAAATAGTGAGGCAAATAATGCGACAACTCAAATTCAGTTAGCATCAAACATTACAGCCGGTATTTATTATTTGCGTTTGATTGATGAACAAACAAAAAAGCAATACACAGAAAAGCTTCTTATTCTTTAAAGACATTTCAAAGAACCGTAAGCTCATTTCTTCGATATAACTTCGATCCATTGGATCGAAGAAATGGCGAAGAAATAACGGCTATTTTACGAAAAAATATATACCCTGTACTGTATCTGAAACGAAATTGCCTGCTGTTTTACCAGATACCGGTAAATTATTTTATATCATTTCGACAGCTTCTTATGTAATTAAACAGGGAGCTGCATCTTATAAAAAACCAACCTGGTTTATCATTCAATAGTCAACCAATAAAATAAATTTTATGAAGACGATAATTTTTGCGGGCATTTTGCTCGCCCTGCTAAGCTTTGCCTTTATCTCAAAATCAGACCGAACAATTACCGGAACTGTAAAAGATAATGCAGGCGCGCCAATAGCTGGTGCAACCATTACAGCAAAAGGGACGAACATTGGAACTGTATCTGATATCAATGGAAAGTTTTCAATAACTGTTAGTGATAAAATAAAAGCACTGGAAATTTCTTATGTGGGTTATAAAACAACAACAATAAAGCTTACAGAGAAATCTGACTATGCTGTTTCACTTAAACCACAATCTTCAAATTTGAATGAAGTTGTGGTTATTGGATATGGTACTATGACGGATGATGTTGTTTCAAATACCTATGAACCGGCAATGAAAGAAAAGGTTTCAGGATATGCAGCGTATGATAAAACTTACAAATTCACACCGCCGCGAATAGTAAAAGATGATGAAGTTCAATTGGATTCATCATACTTTAATACAAATTTCAATACAGAGGGTTATGATCACATAGTTGAGAACCCATTTTTAAAAACAAACGATAACCCCCTCTCAACTTTTTCTATTGATGTGGATGCGGCTTCTTATGCCAATGTTCGCCGTTTTATAAATGAAGGCGAATTACCACCGGCTGGTGCGGTACGCATTGAAGAACTCATCAATTATTTTACATACAATTACCCGCAGCCGCAGAATGAAGAGCCGTTTAGTATTAATACAGAAATATCAACATGTCCGTGGAATACAGATCATAAACTGGTATTGATTGGTTTACAGGGAAAGAAAATTTCAACCCAAAACCTTCCAGTATCCAATCTTGTTTTTTTAATTGATGTAAGCGGCAGTATGGATGAACCTGATAAACTGCCTTTGGTAAAATCATCTTTGAAATTATTGGTCGACCAGTTGCGTCCGCAGGATAAAGTTTCATTGGTCGTGTATGCCGGCAACGCAGGCCTGGTGCTACCTGCAACGAGCGGCGATGATAAAATGAAAATTAAGGATGCAATTGATGCATTGGATGCCGGAGGTTCAACTGCAGGCGGGCAAGGCATTCAACTGGCGTATGACGTTGCTAAAAAGAATTTTGTAAAAGATGGAAATAACCGTGTTATTCTTTGTACCGATGGCGATTTTAACGTTGGTGTAAGCAGTGAAGATGAGTTACAAACATTGATAGAAGCAGAAAGAACATCAGGAGTATTTCTTTCTGTGCTTGGATTTGGAACTGGCAATTACCAGGATGCAAAAATGCAAATGCTGGCAGATAAAGGCAACGGAAATCATAATTATATTGATAACATCAGCGAAGCAAAAAAAGTATTTGTAAATGAATTTGGCGGCACACTATTTACAATAGCAAAAGATGTAAAACTGCAGGTTGAATTTAATCCTGGTAAAGTACAGGGTTATCGTTTGATAGGATATGAAAACCGTTTATTGAATAAAGAAGATTTTAATGATGATAAAAAAGATGCAGGTGAATTAGGCAGCGGCCACACCGTTACCGTACTATATGAATTGATCCCGATTGGCATGCAAGACACCATGTTGAAGAATGTGGATGCATTGCGTTATAAGAAGCAGAAATCACCTGTAAAAAATAATTTTAATGATGAGGTAATGAATATAAAACTGCGTTATAAAAAACCGGATGGCGATAAAAGTATTTTAATTGAACATCCTTTAAAAGATGAGAATATTGCTTTTAATTCAACATCTGATAATTTTCGCTTTGCAGCTTCTGTTGCTGAATTTGGAATGTTGCTGCGCAATTCAACCTACAAAGGCAACGCAGATTTTACATCTGTAAAACAAACAGCGCAATCTGCGTTGGGGAATGATGAAGAAGGTTATAGAAAAGAATTTATTCAGCTTGTAAAAAGCGCAGCAACTTTAAAAGAAAAAGAAACAACAAAAGAAGTGAAGATTATTCCTGTTGATGCCAGTAAATAGAAATAGTTTTTGTTTCCTTTAAGGTTTTCAACCCTAACCTTATCTATTAAAATACTGCCATAACAATGCTGATAGTTTTCTGGTAAGCGCCCATGCTTCATTGTTTGGGTTCCAACTGGTATCAGCATTGTTTTTTGTGAAGATGGAGAATATGTAAGGATTTTTCTTGCAGTTCACATACACCACTTCATTGCGGCTTTCATCAACAGCGCCATTCTTATCGGCAACAAAAACACCTGCCGGTATTTGACTCAACGCTTCTTCATCCCAATATTGCCGGCCCAGCAAACGCAACATTCTATCACTTGATTCTTTGCTTATAATTTTTCCATCAACAATGTTCTGCATGATGGTTGCAATTTCACGCGGCGTGGTTTGTCCCCAGCCATATATACTCCTGTTGGTTTCCCTGCCGGGCGTTCTGCTATTCACCCTTGTATATGTGTAGCCCATGCTGTCAAGCAAAGTATTAATACGTAAACCGCCGCCGGCAAGGCCCTGCAGCCAAAGGCTTGCACAGTTATCGCTTATCGTTAGCATCAGCATCATTACTTTACTTAATTCAATCGTGCTGCTGTCTTTAAATGCTGAAAGCATATCATCGCCTTCGCTGTAATACAAAGAATCTGTATATAATAACCCCTGGTGATAATTCAGTTCGCCATGTTGTATTTTATTCATGATGCCGATAAGGATAGAAATTTTTACAATACTTGCTGCTGGAAAGATTGTATCTGCATTTACAGCAACTGTTGTATGGTGCTTAAGATCATAAACGTACATGCCAATATCGCCATGAAATCCTTTAATGAGTTCAGTAATTTGTTGTTGAAGCCTGGTGTCTGTTCTTTGTGCATTTGTAGTATACGAAATAATGAGAAAGATAAACAGCAGCAATTTTTTCATTGACAATTTTTGAAGTGAAAATAAAAAATAACGGGCTGGTTATTGAGATTTTCACAACAGTTATTCATCTTTATTTTCAGGTTGTATACGCGGAATAATGATCACGAATGCGGAGCCTTCTCCCACCTGCGATGTCGCATAAATAATACCATGATGATTCTGCACAATTTTTCTGCACATTGCTAAACCAATACCAGTGCCTTCATATTCTGATCTGCCATGCAGCCGTTGAAAGATAGTAAATATCTGTTCTGCACTTTCCTGTTCAAAGCCTATTCCGTTATCAGAAAATTCTATCTGGTAATAAGTGTCATTTTTATTTAGTGATAAGCTGTTCAATTCTTTTTCTGAGAGCTGGTTGGCATGTATAAGTATTTCAAGCTGTCTTTTTTTATCGCTGAATTTTAAAGCGTTTGATATAAGGTTGGCGAAAAGCTGGCTTAACTGAACCTGTATGGCTTCTACAACAGGCAGTTCTCCTGCTTTAATGATGGCATGCTTTTGTTCGATCAATAATTCATAATCACTTATGGTGTTGCTGAGAATTTCATCCAGGTTTACTTTTTCAAACTTTTCTTTTTCTTTTGCGAGCAAAGAAAATTTAAGAATATCGTTTATAAGATTTTGCATACGCTCTGTTGAAATGCGTATCTTATCCATATACATATTTGTCCGGTCTGATACTTCACCAAGCCCTGACCGCATCATGTCTGTAAATGTTTTTACTTTTCTTAAAGGTTCCTGCAGATCGTGTGAGGCGATGTAAGCAAACTGGTTAAGTTCAATATTCGATTGATGCAGTTTTGCATTTGCTTCAGCGAGTTCTTGTGTGCGTTCAAGCACTTTATTTTCCAGGGCAGCTTCAAATTCTTTTTGCTTTGTTATATCAACCGCAATGCCCAATAGTTTTACGGGTATTTTATTTTCAAGTAATATCCTGCCTCTTATTTTCACCCAGCAAACAGTTCCGTCTTTTTTAATAAACCTGGCTTCATAATCAAGCAGGCCTGTTTGCACAGCTTCATTAAAAGCCCGGGTTCGTTTAATTATATCATCTTTATGCAATGTTTTCTTAAGATCATCCCATCCAATGTTTTTATCCTGGCCAAAAATTTCAAAGAAACGTTCATCTGCATGCAGCCTGTTTGAAACCAGGTCAATTTCATAAACGCCCAATTCGCCTGCATTAACGGCAAGCCTGGCTCTTTCTTCTGCTTCTTCTGCTTTACGCCTTGCTTCTACTTTTTCGGTAACATCGTTTACAGTAATAATAATACCGTAAACAGCTTTGTCTTCATCAAATAAAGGCGCATATTCATAATCGAGATAAAATTTCTTCATGCCATCATCACCCTGTACATAAGCAAGCGATTCAACGTCTGTGTGAGGTATGCCTGTTGCAAATACTTCTTTCAGCAACCCGGGGTATTTTTGTGATCGTAATTCAGGAAATACATGCAGTAATTTTTTGCCATTCACATCTTCCGGCTTCTTTCTCCATAATGTTTTAAACATTACATTATTGGCAAGTTCAACGATAAAATCTTCACCTCTGAAAATTGCCATAGGTATCGGGGATTGCATTACAAGATTGCGAAACTGTCTTTCGCTTTCCGTAAGTTTATGTTTGGCAGTAACCATTCCTGTAACATCATTGGCAACAACAATAATTCCGTATATGTTATTTTCTTCACTCCGCAGCGGATGGTATACAAAATTGAAATAAGCAACTTCTTTTTTGCCATGGCGATAAATGGTTGCCGGAAATTCAAAGCCATAATAAGGAATGCCTGTTGTATAAACATTCTTAAGTAATGCTTCAACAACATCTCTAACCTCGGGGAGCGCATCAAATAAAGGCCTGCCAACAAAATTGCTTTCTTTACGGTCAACTATTTCCAGGTAAGTTTTATTCGCCATTTCTACAACAAAATCCAGTCCCTTTAAAATAGTTATGCCTATGGGCACCTGTTTAACAATATTGCGAAATTGCTGTTCACTTTCCTGTAAACTGGTAAAGGCTTTTTTTTGTTCGGTGATATCTTTTACAGTTCCTAAAATGCGGAGAGGTTTTTTATCCTCGCTTTGTAAAACTTTTCCCTGAACACTTATCCAGTGTATAGATTCATCAGGCCATACTATTCTTATTTCATAAGTAAGCATATCTGTTTTAAAAGCATTTTCAAAAGCTTTGTTGCGAATCGGCAGATCTTCCGGCAGAATTTTTTTTATAAGATCAACATGAAGCGCGTCTGCATCAAGCCCAAAAATTTCCAGCAGTCTTTTTGAGTTAACAATAGTATCGGTGATATAATTTACATCAAACGTACCAAGGTTTGCCGAGTCAACTGCCAGCCTTGTACGTTCTTCTGCTTCAAAAATTTTTTCATTGGCAATTTTTTCCGGAGTGATATCCTGTAGTGTACCGCTTAATCTTTGAGGTTGATTGTTCTCATCAAAAACAGCTTTTCCTTTAGCAACAACTCTTCGGGTAATATTATTTGCCGGGTTTATAATGGTGAATTCTATATTGTAGTTACCGCCGGATGCTGGATGAAGTGCTGTTTCTATTGCATTGATAATATTTTGCCTGTCGCTTTTTGCAATCCTGGTTAAAACAAGCTCAAGATCTATTTCAATTTCTGGCGGAAGGTCAAACCATTCTTTTAATCTTTTGTTTCCTGAAAATTTATTGGTGATGGGATCGAAATTCCATATTCCAAGCTCTGCGGCATCAATAATGAAATTAAGATCGTCTTTACGTTGTTGAAGGATATTGATTTCCGGCAAATTTTTTTCCATACGGATTTGAAAAACTAACAATTAAAGTAAAATAAGCCATGACTAAATTAAAGAATAAAATCTTTTGCATGCAATGTAAACCTGTGTTTCAAATAATCGCAATGAACAACATGCTTAAAACTTTAATTTAGCATTTATAATTTATGCTTGTCTATGAATAAAATCTTTTCTAATGCAGATACTGCTATAGCTGATATTACAGGCGACGTTACCATCATGCTTGGTGGTTTCGGATTGTGCGGTATACCTGAAAATTTAATCATTGCTTTAAAAAGAAAAGCAGTGAAGGGTTTAACCTGCATATCAAACAATGCCGGTATAGATGATTTTGGTTTGGGATTACTGCTTAAAACCCGCCAGATTAAAAAAATGATGAGCAGTTATGTTGGCGAGAACGCTGAATTTGAACGGCAGTTGTTATCAGGTGAATTAGAAGTTGACCTGATACCACAAGGTACTTTGGCAACGCGTATTCAAATGGCAGGTATGGGCATTCCTGCATTTTTTACACCGGCAGGATATGGAACCGAAATAGCTGAAGGCAAAGAGGTGCGTGTGTTCAACAACAAACATTATTTAATGGAATATGCATTGCATGCGGACTTTGCTTTTGTAAAAGCGTGGAAAGGCGATACAATGGGTAACCTGGTATTTAAAAAAACCACGCGCAATTTTTCTACATCAATGGCTAAGGCTGCTGATATTACCATTGCTGAAGTGGAAGAGTTGGTTGAGCCCGGTGAACTTGATCCTGACACAATAGATGTTGCCGGCGTGTATGTACACCGCATTTTCCAGGGAAGCAATTATGAAAAGAGGATTGAAAGAAGAACAGTGCGGCTGTGAACTGATTTGATGATGTGATGATAAGCTGATTTGATAATGGATGATTAGTTTATATGCAAACGAACAAGGATAATTTAATTGTTGAGCTTTCTTTCGGATTTGCTTTATTGATAATTGATTTTACAACATTATTAGAGCAGATGAAAAAGTTTAGCCTTGCAAACCAGTTATTCAGATCAGGAACATCTATCGGTGCAAATATCAGGGAAGCTCAAAACGCTGAGAGCAAAATTGATTTTATTCATAAATTGAAATTAGCTGCCAAAGAAGCAGACGAAACAGAATATTGGTTATTGATTTGTAAACATGCGCCTCTTTTACCAACTCCGGGTTCGCTATTATCTAAATTGGAATCTATTCAAAAAGTATTGTCGAAAATTATTGCTTCAACAAAGAAAATCATTCAATCAACAAATAATCAAATCAACAAATCATCAAATTAAAATGGCACTCGACAAATACGGCATTGCAAAACGCATAGCGCAGGAATTAAAAGACGGCATGTATGTAAATCTCGGTATTGGCATTCCAACTTTGGTTGCCAATTTTATTCCTGCTGGAATGACCGTGATCCTGCAAAGTGAAAATGGTATTTTAGGAATGGGACCTTATCCTGTTGAAGAAGAAATAGACGCAGACTTAATTAATGCAGGTAAAGAAACAGTTACCGTTATTAAAGGCGGTGCTTTCTTTGACAGTGCAGAAAGTTTTGGAATGATACGCGCGGGCAAAATTGATCTTACCGTTTTAGGCGCAATGGAAGTAAGCGATAAAGGTGATATTGCCAACTGGAAAATTCCCGGTAAAATGGTGAAAGGAATGGGCGGCGCGATGGATCTTGTTGCTAGCGCGAAAAATATAATTGTTGCTATGCAGCATACCAATCCGAAAGGGGAGAGCAAGCTCTTGTCCGGATGTACTTTACCCTTAACAGGCCTTGCCTGTGTAAAAAAAGTTGTAACTGATCTTGCCGTAATTGATATAACACCTGTTGGCTTTTTATTAAGAGAAACAGCGCCCGGTGTAAGTATTGAAGAAGTGAAAGCAAAAACATCAGGTAGATTAATAATAGCGGATGATGTTAAAGAAATGGTTGTCTGATATTGATGTGGATTTGCAATTTGGTATTAACAAATAATGGATTTTAAATCTGTATAAAACCCAAATTAAAATTATTTAATCACTATCGGCAAGCAACAAAACAGGTACATTCATTGTCACGCTATAAAAGATTGGCTGATCTATGAATATACAAGCTGCATTATTCCCATTAGCCGACAGGTTATATGACCGGATCACTATAAAGAGAACCTGCTCTGTTCAGTTTGATCCTGATCTTTTTGATGATAAGGCATATTCTATTGATGAGTTTTACAACATGACTCAACCATTTTTTGACAAGCCTGAATTGTTTTACAATATTTTCAACACGCCCTGCGAAAAAGATATAATCAAATTGAACAGTAATGCAGCTAACGAAAACTTTTTTTCTTATCCTTCACCCATAACAGGCAAATGGCATGAAAACAACAAAGCATTTTTTAAATTATTTGCTAACAATAAAAGCGCAGACACGTTGCTTTTGTTTATACCCGGTTGGGCAAGAAAAAATCTTGATGCAGAAGCTAAGCTTTGCCACCAGTTGCAGAAAAACGGAATTGATACCTGTCTTTTGATAAAGCCATT
>JABDAV010000078.1:0-9598 GCA_013289015.1 Bacteroidota bacterium
CTGTCTTCCGTATCATAAATAGTGAAGTTGTTTGGGTAACCAATGCGTGGCGCTTCTGCTCTTAAAATTCTTGCAAATACACTATGAAAAGTTCCGATGTAAAGATTGCGCGCTTCATTGTTGCCAAGAATTTTTTGAATGCGTTCTTTCATCTCGGCAGCCGCTTTATTGGTAAAGGTTAATGCAAGAATATTGAATGCATCAACACCGTTCGCCATTAAATGTGCAATGCGCGTGGTAAGCACTTTTGTTTTGCCGCTGCCTGCGCCGGCAACAATCATTAAAGGTCCGTTGATATGTGTTGCTGCTTCGCGTTGAGGCTCGTTCAATCCTTTCAAATAATCCTGCATAATCTGCTCCCGAAATTTGCGTGCAAGATACAATTTAGGTTGTGGTTGATATTTTAAAACTATCCTTAAACTATCAACACTACAGAAGCAAAAATTTTTAACTGATTTAAAGTTTTAAACTATATATTTTGGAGGGGAACTTAACGCTGTTTTCCAATACGATTTCCTGCAATAGCATAATAAAAAATATAGATATAACAAGGCACTAAGATCCAGAATGCCTTTTGTAAACCAATTTGCTCGCCTAAAATCGCCCAAACTTTCGGCAATATGGCGCCACCGGCAATACCAACAATTAGTAAAGCAGATCCTGTTTTAATATATTTTCCAAGGCCATCTATTGCCAATGGCCATAAAGCAGGCCAAACAGGTGCGTTCGCAAAACCTAATAAAGCAATAAACATGATTGATGTATAACCTGAAGTGAATATCGCACCCAAAGAAAACAACACGCCAAGAATAGCGGCAATGCGTAAAGATTTTTCCTGACTTATATATTTAGGAATTAATACAATGCCTAATAAATAAGAAGCCAGCATGGCAATCATTGTATAGGTTGTAAAATGTTTCGCAATATCAAGTGGTATGTTTATGTTTTTACCATACACCTGAATAATATCGCCAGCCATTACTTCAACACCAACATATAAGAACAATGCAATAAAGCCAAGAAATAAATAGGTATAGGAAAAGATGGAACGCTGGTTATTATTTGTTTGAACAGTTGCATCATCGTTTGTTTGAATGTTTGGCAAAGATGATAGCTTTACCAAAATTGCCAATACTACTAAAACTATAGCAAGCACAACATAAGGCATTATAACCTGCGACGCCAATGCATCAAGTTTTGCCGCTTTATCGGCTGGACTCAATGTTGAAAGACTTGCTTCAAAACCATTCATATCTTTTAATAAAATTGCACCCATTATTAATGGCGCAATTGCACCAGCACCTTTATTACATACACCCATAATGCTCATGCGTTTTGCTGCGCTTTCAATCGGGCCTAGAATAGTTATGTATGGATTGGATGCTGTTTGTAATAATGCCAACCCAATTCCTATCACAAATAATCCTGTAAGAAATAAACCGAATGTACGTGCATGCGCTGCAGGAACAAAGATCAATGCACCAATTGCCATCACCATTAAACCATACATCATTCCATTTTTAAAACCTACTTTATTAATAACCCATGACGATGGAAAAGCCATCACTGCATAAGAAATATAAAACGCAAATGTTACCCAGATAGCCTGCGATGTATTTAATTCACAGGCAATTTGTAAGTATGGAATCAACGTACTATTTACCCATGTTACAAATCCAAAAATGAAAAACAAAGCGCCGATTATAATAATTGATCTTGACGCAGTACTTGCTGTTGCATTCACTTTCATTGGCTCTGCGTATTTATCGGTTTGTTGCATATTCAGTTGTTTGGTTTTTGAATAATTAAAGCATCAAATAACGGATATTTTTGCATGATGAATGAAGTACATTCATATTCTGAAATTAAATTTTTACCGATGCTCATAAAAAAACAAACGATTGTGTTTCTCATTTCTTTGCTTACTTGTTTCAATGCTTTGCATGCGCAACAAAAAACCTATTGCAATCCTATCAATATTGATTATGGCTTTACACCCATTCCCAACTTTTCTGAGCAAGGCAGGCACCGTGCAACGGCTGATCCGGTAATTGTTTTATATAAGGATAAATATTTTTTATTCTCTACCAATCAATGGGGTTATTGGTGGAGCACAGATATGCTTAACTGGAAATTTATTCCGCGCAAATTTTTAAAGCCTGATGCTAATGTGTATGATGAATTGTGCGCTCCGGCAGTTGTTGTTATGCATGATACAATGCTTGTTATAGGTTCAACCTATACTCAGGCTTTTCCTTTATGGATGAGTACCAACCCAACAGTTGATGACTGGAAATATGCTGTTGATTCTTTTAAAGTCGGTGCATGGGATCCGGGATTTTTAGCAGATGATGATGGTAAATTGTATATCTATTTTGGATCAAGTAATACATATCCTACGATGGGCCAGGA
Organism: Bacteroidota bacterium; assembly: GCA_013289015.1. GTDB lineage: Bacteria > Bacteroidota > Bacteroidia > Chitinophagales > Chitinophagaceae > Parafilimonas. The sequence continues at coordinate 2,413 of JABDAV010000078.1, forward strand.
GATCGATCGCAAAACATTTCAACCAATTGGTCAACGTGATTCTTTGTTGCATTTGAATGATACTATTCATGGCTGGGAACGTTTTGGAGAATATCATGACAATACATTTTTAAAACCATTCATAGAAGGCAGCTGGATGACGAAGTATCACAACAAATATTATTTGCAGTATGGTGCGCCGGGCACAGAGTTTAGTGGTTATGGTGATGGTGTATATGTAAGTGATAAACCGCTTGGGCCATTCACATATCAATCGCATAATCCATTTTCATTTAAGCCCGGTGGTTTTGCAACAGGTGCGGGTCATGGTGCAACTTACCAGGATGTTTATAGCAACTGGTGGCATGTGAGCACGATGATCGTTAATGTAAAAAATAATTTTGAACGCCGCATTGGCATCTGGCCTGCAGGTTTTGATAAAGATGATATTTTGTATTGCAATACTGCCTTCGGTGATTATCCAACATATCTTCCTTCGCATACAAATGAGGATCATATTAAAGGAAATTTTACAGGCTGGATGTTGCTGAATTATAATAAGCCTATTACTGTTTCCTCAACGTTTGGTAATTATGAACCGAACAATGCAGTGGATGAAAGCATTAAAACATATTGGTGCGCAAAAACGGCAGATAAAGGCGAATGGATTCAATCTGATCTTGGAGATGTTGATACTGTAAAAGCCATACAAATAAATTATGCTGACCAGGATGCAGATATACTTGGTAAATCAACAACAATCTATCATCAATATAAATTGTATTCATCTTTAGATGGAAAAACCTGGAAGATTCTGGTTGATAAAAGCAATAATAAAACTGATGTGCCGCATGATTATGTTGAACTGATCGAACCTGTAACAGCGCGTTACATTAAGCTTGAAAATATTCACATGGCTGATGGCAAATTTGCCATCAGTGGCTTGCGTGTGTTTGGTAATGGCAACGGACCTAAGCCTGATACAGTAAAACATTTTGTTGTGTTGCGCGGCGATACTGAACGCAGAAATGCATGGCTGAAATGGCAGCAAAGCAACGATGCATATGCGTATGTAATTTATACGGGCATTGCTCCTGATAAATTATATACAAGCATTATGGTGTACAATGTGAATGAATATTATTTCAGTGCGATGAACTTAGATAAACCTTACTATTTTCAAATTGAAGCCATTAACGAAAATGGTGAAAGTGCAAAAACAAGTATGGTGAAAGTTGAATAGTTTATTCGACCAGTTAAAATAATTACATTTCTAAAGTATGCCAATGACTTGCTTATTGCAAGTAAGAATTTAATTATGCAATTTAATAAGCGCATATTAAATTTGAAAAAAATCTATCTATGAAAAAAATTAATCTTGCATGCATTCTCTTGATGCTCCTCAGTATTTACAGTTGTAAAAAAGAATCGATCGAAACATCATCACTCTCTGCACAAAGCAATTCAAATGTCGTTACAGATGATACCGTTTGCAGAAGTGAATGGGTTGGTGAATTTGATCAAAACACACCCGAAAGAACTTACTACACAACAGACCATAAAATTATTTTTGACGGTTATGCCCATGTGCAGGTGCCATCAGGCTTTGCGCGCGGTGCTTATGCAACACAAATTATTCTGCCTACACCTGATTGCGCTGTTATAAATGGCGACAGTCTTCGCATGAGTGTTAATGTTATGAATCCGACTGATAGCGGAAATTCACCCTACACTGCCAGTGTTTATTTGTATATGTATGGCAGTAACGATTCTGCTTATGTTCAATTTAACGGTTACTACAGCAAGAATACAAAAATTGGTGTTGGCAGATATAAAGAATTAAATGTTTCGGGGTTGTATCATTTATTCAGCACTTATGAAGTTGTGTCGCTTATTGCAAAAGACCATATCATTTCAGTTTATAGAGGAGGAAAGCTGATAGCGCGGGTAGATTATACCGGAACTAATATAGGCCAGTTGCAACGCATTGCTGTTGGTTTCAGAGGTTCCGGTTATGTTGATTATGTGAAGTTATACAACAGCACTACAGGTGCTTTGCTTATGAAAGAAGATTTCAATGTGCCACATAAATCTACTGATACATGGTATTGATTTTTAGCTGATGTAAAAGATCAAATCTTTGCAGCTTGCAAAGGTTTTTTTGTTGATTTCTTTCTCACCACCGGTGTATTGTTTTTCCATTGCCAGCAATACAAACAGCCGTAGGTTCTGTACGGCGACCATTTAGCAGATATTTTGAAGAGTTTTTCGTTCAGCTTTTTCTTGTCTAATTTTTCAAGCTTATATATTTTTATCATGGCTGAACGCACGCCATAATCATCAATGGAAAAAATATCTTCACGCCCGAGCGCAAACATTAAAAGCATTTCAACTGTCCATTTGCCAACGCCTTTTATTTGAGTGAATAACTCAACAATTTCTTCATCACTCATCGCAAGCAATTTTTTATCAGTGATCTTATGCTCGATACAAAACGCTGCAATGTTTTTTATATAACTCACCTTAGCATTTGATAAGCCCGTTGTGCGCAAGGTTTCATTTGGTGTATCGATGATCTGTTGCGGCTTAGGAATTTTCCTATTGTAAATGACGAGGAACCTGCTGTAAATAATCTGCGCCACTTTTGTATTAAGCTGCTGGCTCATGATGCTTCTTATTAACTGCAGCGGAATATTACTGTGCGGTTGAAGACGTTCATGTACAGGACCATTGATAAATACGGCCAGCTTCTTATCTTGTTGAAGATGTTTGATGTAATCCATAATTGCTGAATAAAGATATGCTGTTGAAGTGTTGCGACGCAAGGAACGATGCAATATTTGTTGCAGCCGATAACATAATACTACAAATGCGAAGCATTAAAACATTAATGCATAAGCATGCTGTTGAACGTAGTTGAATCGCGGCTGAATACATTAAAATCAACGCGTGTTCTTATACCATTTACTTTACCTGTTGCATTGTGTTGCCAGAAATACCAGTCTTCACCAACACCAGGTTGCTGCTGTACAAAATAATGCGCAACCCACAACGGGTAATCATCAAAATCGTGACCGAGAAAATTTTTATAGAATGCAGCGCTTGTATAAATGATGGGCTTTACATTGTATGCTGCTTCTACTGTGCGCAACCATGAACTAATACGACTACGCAAGCTGTCGGGACGTACTCCATATAGCTCTTCCACATCCAACACAGGCGGAAGATCGCCGGGCTGCAACTTAACGGTATTGATAAAATTCTGCGCCTGCAATCTGCCGCTTTTTGTTGCGAGAAAATAATGATATGCGCCGCATGTTATGTTTGATTCTTTTGCCAGTTGCCAATTGCGTTTATATTGTTTGTCCACATTATTCAATCCTTCTGTTGCTTTAATAAATGCAAATTTTATTTTCACATCCTGGTCGTGCATTTGCGCAACAGCAGGCCAGTAAATATTTCCCTGGTAACTGCTAACATCAATACCATGAATTGTATAACCAAGTGGCAGTTCAATTCCAAAATCAGGATACAAAGCAAAGCGTGCAGCTTCTTCTTTTTGTTTTATTCTATAAGATATCCATATATACATGCCAAGCGTCACAATAATTGCAGCAACAATTATATAAGGCTTATAGTTTCTTTTCTTCTTTGCTCTTTTACGTTTAGCCATGGATACTTGCTGTTATCAGCAATAATCAAAACAAATGAAAATTTTACTTAACAATTGTAGTAGTTTGCTTAATACCTTTTTCATTTGTTGCTAATAAATTGTATGTGCCATTTATGAATGATGAAAAAGGAATTTGTACCTGTGTTGTTTGCTGAGCATTTATTTGTTTACTCCACACAAGACTTGCATTGTTATTAAATAATTGCAATAAAACTTTTCCTTTAAAATTTTCCAACATAACGTTTGCTGTATTTGTTACAGGATTCGGGCTCACTGAAATTTTTGCTGTAGTTATCGCTGCTAATGCACTTGCCTGCTTAACAGTTTTATTGTTTTTGCTGATGATGAATTTATCAGGATCAACAGAAACTACATCAACCGCAAAGCCCGGTTCATTAACAACAAAACTTTGATTGTTGCGAATGCACTGCAACACAATATCTGCTGATTGTGTTCCTGCTGCATTAATGAGCCTTATAGGCAAGGGCGCTTTAAAAAATTTTACAGAGGATGATTTTGAAGTGGTTTGCGATATAGTAAAATATAATTTATGATCTGATGAATCTTTCCAGTTTACTGTAAATGATGGATAACCTTCACCATAAAACCATTGATTGAAAAAGTAGTTGAGGTTTTGTCCACTTGCGTTTTGCAGGTTACGTTGCAGGTCTGCAGTGCGTGCAAAACCATACGCCAGTTTAGGATCGGTTAAATATTGATTAATACCTTTAAAAAACAAACTATCGCCTAATGTAAACCGCAGCATGCGAACAAGAAATGCGCCTTTATCGTATGTTAACCTTGTATCAAAAATACGATCGCTGCTGGTTGTATCATTTACCCAAACACTTCCGCCGGATGATGAAACCACAAAAGAAAGATCAGACCGAACATTGGATTTCATTGTTGCGCTGTCGCCTGTTTTTTCAGGATAGAACATATCGCCAAGCCATTCAGCAAAACCTTCATTCAGCCATATATCCTGCCAGCTTCCGCAGGTTACTTTATCACCAAACCATTGATGACCCATTTCATGTGTTATAAGATTGGTTCCTGTACTTACAATATAAGAATTTGTCTGGTGTTCCATTCCTCCGCCCCAACTAAATTCTGTTTGGCCATATCTTTCTTTTACAAATGGATAATCGCCAAAAAAACTGCTGTACACCTGCAATGCATTCAACACAACCGGTGTTGCACTTTGAAATGAAGAAAGATCTTCAGGATATGCATATTGTATAACCGGCATCGATTTGCCATTGATGTTTGCCGTGTTTGTAAACACAGTATAATTGGTAACTGCAATGGCAACCAGATAAGATGCTATCGGGTAGCGGTGTTTGTAATAGGATGTAAGTGTGTTACTATTTGCAATGGTATAAACATTAACACCATTAGAAGAAGCTTTGTATTGGGATGGATAAGTGATATAAATATCAATACTATCGGCTTTATCATCTAATCCGTTGCGGCAAGGCCACCAGCCTGAAGCACCATATGGTTCGCTTAATGTCCAGATAACAGGTGTATTGTTATGTGTTGTTTGAGAAAAGCCTCCAGTAAAATCTCCGCTTGTTGGCGGCACTCCATGATAATAAATGGAAACAGAATCCAACTTGTTTCTATTGATTGCTGAAGGAAAATTTATTTGTATAGTTTGATTGGCGAGTTGTGAAAAACCTGCTTGTCGTTTGCGATATACAACGCTGTCAACGGTAAGCGCTGTTGTAAAATCGTAAACAATATTGTTTGTTGAAGCAGTCATTTTAAAATAAGAAGTTACACTTCCGCTTATATAACGCACTGCAGGATCAATGTTCCAGTTGCAGCGATAATAGGTAACCTGGAAATTGGGCGAAGCCAATGAAAGCACCTGCATTGTATGCATGGCATCATACCTTGCTCTCTCTTCTGCCGCAATTTTTTTTGTTGTGCTGGTATTGTCTGATTGAGCGAATGAATTAACGCTTATAAATGTTGTAATAAGTACAATTAGTTTAATGACATTTTTCTTTAGCATAGAAATAATTTTAATCACTCAAAAATATTGTTTGCTTGCATATCTATTTCATAATTGTGATGCGATGTTTTGTACCACCCTGTTCGGTAACAACCAAAACATAAGTGGCAGCCGCGAGGTTAGTAAAGAAACCTGCAACGATAAAGGCGTAGCAGTTATGTTGAGTTGTTGTGTAAATAACAAAGCGCCTTTCATTGAAAACAATCGCAAAGTTGTATTGCCTTCAATTCCATTCAATATAATATTTGCAACATTATTTTCGATTGCAGTGTCTTTTGCACTGATGAGATATTTATCACTGTCAACGGCAAGCTTTGTAATAGTGAATCCGGGATTCTGAATCACAAATTGCTGGTGATTATAACCGCAATTCAATGTTATTTTTTTTGCATTATTGTTATACAATAACTGCAAAGGCAATTTCACTTTGAAGAAATTTACAGAAGTGGGAACCGATGTAGTTTCATCTACCTGCAAATACAATTTTCCCGTTGAAGGTTGCTGGTACCATTGCACTGAAAATGTTGTAAAACCCTGCCCGTAAAACCATTGATTGAAAAAATAAATAAGATCAACTCTGGCTGCGCTTTCCAGGTAATGCTGCAGATCTGTTGTATGTGCAAAACTAAACGCCAATTGCGGATCATCCAGGTAGGCATCCACACCTTTAAAGAAAGTGCTGTCGCCTAAAGTCCAACGCAACATGCGCAATAAGAATGCACCTTTGGAATAACTTAACCTTGAATCAAAAATGCGGTCAACACTCGTGGTATCATCCACCCAAGCACTGCCGCCGGGTTCAGCGATGATCTTATTCAATACTGTCGGCTTTATCATCCAAACCATTGCGGCAAGGCCACCATGCAGCAGCGCCGTAAGGTTCGCTTAACGCCCATATAATCGCAACATTGTTGTGCATTGATTGCACAAAGATTCCTTCAAAAATACTATCATCGGCATGCGCACCATGATAAAAAACAGCAAGTGAATCGATATGATTTTGGGGTAATGTTGAAGGAAAATTTATGACAAGCGTGTTGGATGCAGTTTGCGAATAAGCAATCTTTTCATCATGAAAGATAATACTGTCAACAAAAAGTTTATTTGTAAGATCATAAGTGATCTGACCGGTTGCAGCCGTTATTGTAAATTAAGATGTAATGCTTCCGCTGATATATCTTGTTGCAGGATCAATATTCCAGGTGCAGCATAATAAGTCACCCAAAAATTGCCCGACGCCAAGGAAAAGCTTTTTTGTGAGTTGAAATATGGCTGCACCAGGCTTTTCAATAGATGCTATATCTGTGGTGCCCGGCTGTGAAGAACATTCCAGGTATGCGATACAAACTATGGTCAACAAGAAAAACGGCTTCATTATTATGCTTAAAAATATTTTTTTCCCGTTAAAGCCAATTGTGACAAGCTATTGACTTTTGTAAACATTTCATTAAAATTATTTCTATGCTAAAGAAAAATGTCATTAAACTAATTGTACTTATTACAACATTTATAAG